>JAILAN010000156.1 GCA_024681595.1 Lachnospiraceae bacterium | reverse complement strand
CTTTATGACATATCTCGGTTTCATGGATCCCGGATTCTTTTCAACGGATTATTTTTCTCTGATCCCGTGGCTGTTCCTGTTTCTGACAGGATACTTCATCAACAGACTCATGAAAGGCAGAGAATTCAATATCCCTGTTTACAAAAAGGGAATACCCGCTTTAGAGTATATCGGGAGACACTCTTTACTTATCTATATGTTCCACCAGGTCATACTGTTCGGAGTCTTCTTTTTAATATCAAAGATCAGATAGATCCGGCCTATATATTGACAGCTGAAAGTTCAATGATACAACCTGTGGTATGCCCGTAAAACAAAGGTTTTTTCGTGTCTGTCTGGTTTGATAATAATTGACATAATTGCTATAATATATCTAATCGTAAAGGTGTGTCCTTTTATAAAAACAGACAGGACTGAACAAAAAGATGCAGGATTTGGGAACGACCAAAACTACACATATAACGATCAATGACATATCCGAAAAGGATATGCTCTTACGGACCCTTACGGCAGCTAGCAGCTGGGAATACGACCTCAGTGATCACAGTATGTATTATCGGTTCTTTGATGAGGAGACCAGCCAGCCCAAGGAGGTCACGGTAAAGGATTATCGAAGGATAATTAAGGATATGAACCTTATCTTCTCTGAAGACGAGGCTATTTTTGATACGTTCTGCGATGATCTGGATGCAGGCAAAGATTTGATTACCGCTGAATACCGTGCCATATCCAAGGATTATAAGGCTCTGTGGTTCAGACACGAAGGACACACGGTTACCAACAATAACGGTGAAAAGACCAAAGTTATCGGCAGAAGATTTGATATCACTGCTGAGAGAGAGTTTTCAGAACCCGCTTTTGATTTCAAGAGTGAAAAGGAACTGGTTCAGGATCAGCTGACAGGGCTTTTCCATAGGCTTAAAGCCAAGGAACTCATTGAACGGGAGCTGGAGGAAAACATTGCTACCGGTAATGAAGACAGGATCAGTACTATCATCCTTATAGACTTTGACGGATTTGATAACGTTAATGAAACATATGGCAGAATGTACGGAGATGTGGTTCTTCAGACGATTTCCGGAATAATATACACGAATTTCATGACCAAGGATATCATCACTAGGATATCCGGAGATCTGTTCATGGTCTTCTGCAATGAGATAGAAGAGCATAAGACCAGTGAACTCATATATGAACTTCAGGTCAGACTTAATAACAATGTAACTCTTCGTGACGGCAAAAAGATAACAGCCAGCATAGGATATGCATTTTCACCAAAGAATGGAAGAAACTGGTACTCCCTGTATGCTTCGGCCGATATAGCGCTTAAAAAGGCAAAAGAAAGAGGAGGGAACTGTGCTCTGGCATATGATTCTCTTTCAATGCCTCCTTCGGAAAACGGACTGACGTTCCTTAAAAAGAGCTGGCATATCGGAACAGAAGCCAAGGAAGAGAGCAAAAAGACAAATATTAACAAAAAACTGTTTGACTTTGCGTTTGATTCCCTGACCAAAGAACATAATACGACCAAAGCCGTTTACGAAATTCTTAAAGAGATCTGTCTCCATTACGGATATGACAGGTTCGTGTTCATGGAGCCCTCGGTAAATCATAATAATATCCTTGTAACCGTCAAATGGTCCATAGACCCGGAGGATAAGGATTATTCTGAGGATACCAGATACAGCAATAATTACTGGGAAGAGGCTTTTGAAGCTTTCAAGGATATGAGTTATGACGTACTTGAAACCGGACGAAGCGAAAAGCAGGACTATTTCCGTGAGGTTGTAGCCTTAAATCATGTCCCGATATCAGCGGTTCATTTTCCGATACTTGATGAAGATACCATCAAGGCGATGCTGATATTTGAGTGCTTTGAACATCATTCCTTTAAGCAGACGGAGCTTGATACGATAAGCACGGTTGTTCAGCTCATAAGCAGTTACAGACTCAGCCAACAGGTTAAGGACTTCATGGAAGCGGAGTCCGTGATAAACAAAAATGTCATGGATTCGCAAAAGGTCGTATATTTCGTAATAGATGACGATACCAGGGAGATCAAGTACTTAAGCCGCCAGGCCAGAAAATATTATCCGGATGCGGAATACGGCAGGAAATATGACGAGACACTGATAGGTGAAAAGGTATCGGCTGCTGTTTCGTCGATGAACTATGCCGAAAAGGGTGAAGATACCATTGAGTTTTATGATGAATCAAATGATAAGTGGTATACGATAACCGTTTCCCGCATGAAGGGAGTAAATAATCCCAAGGATACACTGATATGTATCACTGATGTTACTGACTTTTTAAAGAGAGTTAAATCCGAGGATTCACTAACCGTAGCAGAGACGTTTGACAGCTTTGTTATGACAGCGTCAAAGCTTATCAAGAAAAAAGATGCTTCTTACAGACTGCTTTGCTGCGGCATTAAGAATTTTTCAAAGATAAATGATAAATACGGGTATGTTGCCGGGGACGAAGTATTAAAATACAGTGCGTCATGTATAAAGTCAAAGCTTAATGATGGTGAGACTGTCTGCCGTATCAAGGGAGATGACTTCCTGATATTGCTCGATGCTGCCAGAGAATCTGATTATCACAAGATGTTCAGCGACTGCACGGTAGAAATGACAGAGTATTTCAGCATGCAGTATCCGGGCATCGAGATCAACTGCTTTGCCGGTTCATACGATATTCCTCCCGAGGAGGATTACATCAACAGATGTATTGATAAAGCTCTTAAAGCCCGGAATATGGCGCTTAATGACAGAGATACATATTACTTTAAATATACACATGAAATAGAGGAGAAGGAGCAGGAAGAATCGCTTCTCCAGGAAACCATCAAGAATTCCCTGACTAACGGCGGCCTGATGGTCTATTTCCAGCCCAAAGTCGATGTCACGGACGGCAGCATTATAGGTGCCGAGGCTCTGGTACGCCTTAAGGATGAAGACGGCAGGATAATCTCACCCGGACTGTTCATCCCGCTGGCTGAGAAAACCGGAATGGTAGTTGATATTGATAAATCCGTTTATGAACAGACATTCGGTCTGATGGCTAAGTGGCTGTCAGAGGGCAAAAAGGTTCCTCTCATATCTGTTAATGTATCGAGGATGCATCTGTTTGACGATACACTGCCGGAGAAGATGAAGGCACTTACGGATAAGTACGGCCTTCTGCCTTCGCAGGTCGAGCTTGAGATCACAGAGAGTGTATTCTTTGAAGATACGGAACGTCTGATTCAGATGATCAAGCGGCTCAAGGAAATAGGATTCCCCATTTCCATGGATGATTTCGGCTCCGGCTATTCTACTCTTAATTTCATGAAGGAACTGCCGGTAGATGTTATCAAGATCGACGGCGGATTCTTTATGAGAAATACCATGGACAATAAGTCCAAGGTAGTCATTTCAGCTATAATGCAGCTGACGAAGAATCTTGATTTTGAATCTGTATCCGAGGGCGTAGAGACGCAGGAACAGGTTGATTTTATAAAAGAGCAGGGCGGCAGATGCGTGCAGGGATATTATTATTACAAACCTATGCCTGCTGAAGAATTTGCCAATTTGCTTACATAATAAAAAAATACTTGCAATATCAAATACCCTATATTATAATAACACTTGCGTTTCGGGTAGGAACGGTAAATAGTGTATGCACCGCTAGCTCAGTTGGTAGAGCACCTGACTCTTAATCAGGGTGTCCAGGGTTCGAACCCCTGGCGGTGTACTGAAGTCTTGGTTTTGCTGGTATCAGCGGAGTCAGGGCTTTTTTAATCTTTAAATTACCGTGAGGAACATCATGATCTTTGATACCCATGCTCATTATGACGATGAGTCATATGATACTGACAGGGAGGAACTGATACGGAGCCTCCCGGATAACGGAGTTGGAACCGTTGTTAATATCTCAGCTACAGTCGCTAGCTGCTATGACACTCTCGAACTGACACAGAAATATGAACATGTTTACGGAGCATTGGGGGTTCATCCTGAGGGACTCTGTGATATTGACGATGAGACTCTTGATAAGATCAGGGAGCTGTGCATCGGCAATTCAATAAAAAACGGAGGCAAGATAGTAGCTGTCGGAGAGATCGGTCTTGATTACAGCTATGATGTCATCGATAAGGAGCTTCAGCATAAATGGTTCAAAGCACAGCTTCGGATGGCATCGGAGGTTAAGCTTCCCGTAGTCATTCATTCGAGGGACGCCGCACAGGATACCTATGATATCATGAAATCCATGGAATGTGACAGGATCGGAGGAATAGTACACTGCTATTCGTACTCAAAAGAGATGGCAGAAAAATTTCTCGATATGGGGTTTTATATCGGCATTGGAGGGGTCCTTACCTTTAAGAATGCCAGGAAACTGGTTGAAGTATGTGAATTTCTGCCGATTGACAGGATAGTTCTTGAAACGGATTGCCCGTATTTAAGTCCGGTACCTTTTCGTGGAGAACGTAACGATTCAACAAGGATCAGATACGTAGCCCAAAAGCTGTCAGAGATCAAAGGAATTCCGGATTCAGAGGTCATAAATATAACAGAAGAAAACGCCAACAGGGTTTATGGAATATGCCGACATTAGACAGTATATCCGGAACGCTTCGTATTCTGGATAAATATGATTTCAGCTTTCAGAAAAGATACGGGCAGAATTTTCTTATCGATGCGAATATCCTCAATAAGATCGTTGAAGGTGCCGGGATAACCAAAGAGGATACGGTTCTCGAGATCGGTCCGGGAATAGGGACGCTGACGCAGTATCTGTGTGAGAGTGCGCGTAAGGTGATAGCGATCGAAATAGACAAGGCTCTGATACCTATACTTGGGGAGACTCTTTCATCCTATGATAATGTTACGGTCATAAATGAAGATATCCTTAAGACCGATCTTAATGCTGTCGCATCAAAATACAACGAGGGCAGACCTATTAAGGTGGTAGCGAATCTTCCGTATTATATTACAACGCCGATCATCATGGGTCTTTTCGAATCGGATGCGCCGATAAAGAGTATGACTGTGATGATACAAAAGGAGGTTGCTGACAGAATAAAGACCGGACCCGGGAGCAAAGATTACGGAGCATTATCCCTGGCGGTTCAGTTTTACTCTGTTCCTGAGGTGATAGCAAATGTGTCTCCCGAATGCTTTATTCCGAAACCCAATGTGGGATCAACGGTCATAAGACTTACACGATATGAAAAACCACCGGTCAATGTACGTGATGACAGATTTATGTTCAGGGTTATCAGGGCAGCTTTTTCACAAAGAAGAAAAACGCTGGTGAACTGTCTGACATCCGATTCCGGATTAGATCTTAACAGAAATGAGGTAGCGGATTATCTTAACCGGATGGGCTTAAGAAGCGATATCAGAGGAGAGAAACTGACACTTTCACAATATGCGGAATTGTCGGATCTTATCCTTGACAGATAATGGGGGCGAAAACATGGCAATGAAAGAAATTGCACCGGGAACGGTGATATATGAATCAGGACAGGTCTATGACAAACTTCTCCTTATTGTCAGGGGAAGCGTCAGAGCCAGTTTTCCCAGCGGAAATTTTCTGCTGAAGAACGGCGATATAGTGTGTCTGGCTGATATCAATTCGTACAGAACTTCGCTAAAGTATGAGACAGTGGAAAAGACCACGGTCATGGAGTATCCGTATGAGTGCGGCAAGATCAGTGAACTGATCAATGCTCATAAGGATGCGGTCAAGTATTTCCTGACATCATTGTTCCATCAGCTGGATGAACTGTCAGGTCACTATAAGCTGGCCAAAAATGAGTATACCAGCCTGAAGAACTACCTTGACGAATGCTATGGGGATTATCTTGGATGCTGTGAAAAGATATCCATATCGTCCGGCGAACTTACAGGCTATGAAGATCTGGAAAACGCCGACCTTGAAGAGCTCCTCCCGGACTGGATTACGGGATACTATTCAGACTTAAGTGAACTCGTGACCAATTCCTCTTCGATCAGTCCATCGCCCGAATTTCTGATCGGACTGATCACCAAGTCAGGCAAGGATTTAAGAGAACTGGTATCGTCAAGTGCGGGGATAGAATCAGCCAAGTCCGAATACAGAAATCTCCTTATGAATGAGAGGCGGGTGGATCTGTTTGAGTTATACCAGTCGCTATATCTTAAAGCCATCAGAAAAATGGGGCCCGATGATGAAACAGTAGGCAGGATATACCGTCTGATGAACGATCTGCAGCTTCAGATAGAGACAGAGGGCATTAATAAGGAAAGCTTCTTTGAGAGCCGGAAAGCACAGCATGAAGAGGCTATGCGCCAGGCCAATGAGATTGCAAGAAACAGGGATGAGCTTGTAGAAGAGCACGGTAAGGAGCAGCTTGAACGCGTTGCGGATTCTTTGGGCAAGATACTTTCATGCGCTGATATTTCAGAGGAACTGACCAAATCATTCACCGACCATGTTAATGCATATAAGCATACGGTCAACAAGAACGGAACCGAAGATGACATCCGCAAACTGAGAAATGCGATAACCAAAGAATTTAATGAGATATATGCCAGTGCTTTTGTAAATTATGCGGAGGAAGCGCACATCCCTACTCTGGTCAAGATGTTCTTCTGCTTTGGATATGTGGATGAAGAACTGGCTGGGATAGACAATGCGGTTTACCTGTATGAACTGGCAGAAAAATTCCCGTCAAACCCTGAAAAAGGGGTTTACTCGATGTTCGAGTGGCTGCTTGAAATATATAACGGGAAAAAGGATCCTGGAAGAAACGAGTTCGATGTGGACTTTGCCGACTTTTTACATGAGGAAATGCGTAACAAGCGTATAACCAAAGCTCAGGAACATCAGGTCTTTGTAGATCCTCTGATGCGTGTAAAATACGAACTGGAGAGTGTTTTCCCCTCTGTAAACAAGACCACGACCGGCAGGATAACCACATTCTGTCCGCTCTTTTCGGAGCATAATGTGATCAAATCGCCGGATAACATGCTGGTCAGCGCCGATTCAGTTACAGAGAAACTTAAAAGCATTACAGATGTGGATTTTGGCGCATACTACCGGCAGACGGTTTTTGCTTCTCCCGACGAAGGCATCAATAAAGAATTCATTAATGTAGAGGTTCTGCCTGATATCATTCTGGCACCGAATATCGGTAACCGGGGTATTATGTGGCAGGAGATCGAGGGTAAACGGCGTACTACCCCGGCCAGAATGTTCCTGTCAGTATTCCAGCAGGAGGATCTTGGCATACAGCTTATTCGTCTGACCGGACAGTTCAGATGGGAAATGTGCAAGCGTGTTCAGGGAGCCAGATGGAACGATATCACGGAAAGATCCCTTACATCCGAATACTTTGATTATGTGCAGTATTACAGAAAGAATAATGAGCTAAGTCCGGATGCCAAGGACAAGATCAAGAACGATATGGCCCGGTGCAAGAACAGCTTCCGCGAGATGTTCATACGGGATTATCTGGTATGGATACAGTTTGAATCCCAGGGGGCCCCGAGACTGAATAAGGTGGCCCGTAATCTGCTGTTTACCTATGTTCCGTTCTCGGCTGCCACGAGAGAAAAGCTCAAGATCAATCCCATGTATAAGGATATGATAGAGCGTTATGAGACCAGACAAAAGGCCAAGCTCCACAGACTGGATAATCTGGGCGTCAAACTTAAGAATATGGGCAAACCCATGCCCAGAGAAATCTTAAACGAGATGGAGTTTATAAAAGCATAACAGAATAATATTTGAATAATTAGATTGACTATACCGGAATTTACTTTATAATTTAAGTAAATTCCGGTTTTTTTAGCAAAATTTACTCAGATTTGAAAGGAAAAATATGAATATCAGGCATTTTGACAAACCTTTTGAGGATGTAACGGATATGTTCGTCCTGTCCACAAAAAACACGGATTACTGTATAGGGATCATATATGACGAGGGATATGTGTCCCATGTCTATTATGGGAAAAAGCTTAGCGGCTATAATTTTGAGAGACTCATGCGGATCAATGAATATCCCTTCGGCAAGGCCGGCAAGGAAAGGGAAAGATGTTCTTTTCATGACATGCTCTCCCATGAATATCCCTCTCATGGAATAGGAGACTACAGGGAGGATTGTCTGAGCGTTGAGACTGCTGCGGGCAATTGTGCGGTCCTGCCTCTTTATGAATCATATGAAGTGATCGAAGGCAAGCCGGGGATCACGGGTCTCCCGGCGTCTTTCGGAAGCAATGATGAGGTATCGACTCTGGTCCTTCACTGCACAGACAGGATGCTTGATCTTCATGTGGATCTTATATATTCGGCATTTTATGACAATGATGTCATAACCAGAAGTGTCAGGATCACAAACAAAGCAGATGAGCATATATTTATCAAGAAGGTATATTCAGCCTGTCTGGATATGGATAATAAGAAATTCGAAGTGTTGTCGCTCCATGGATCGTGGGCCAGAGAACGCCATATTGAAAAGGTCGATCTGACTCATAATAAGACGATCGTTGAATCGGTAAGAGGTGAATCATCACATCAGGATCATCCGTTCCTGGCACTTGTAACACCAAATATATCCCAGGAGACCGGCGAAGTATATGCTATGAACTTCGTATATTCCGGAAATTTCAGAGCAGGTGCATTTGTCGATCAGTTCGACAGCGTCAGGATGTTCATGGGAATCAGTCCGGAGGATTTTAAGTGGAAACTGCTTCCGGGGGAGAGCTTCGAATCACCTGAAGTCGTAATGACATATTCTGACTGCGGACTTGGCCGGATGACACGTACGTTCCACGATTTTTACAGGCAGCACCTCATACGAAGCCCGTATCTTCATGCGAAGCGTCCGATCCTCATAAATAACTGGGAAGCTACATATTTTGATTTTGACACCGACAAACTTCTTGATATAGCACGCCGGGCTTCCGAACTGGGGATAGAGATGCTCGTTATGGATGACGGATGGTTTGGTAAAAGAAATGATGACAGCTGTTCCCTGGGTGACTGGAAGGTCAATGAGGACAAGATCAAAGGCGGCCTTAAGCATCTGGTAGATGAAGTGAATAAACTGGGTATGAAGTTCGGCATATGGTTTGAGCCGGAAATGATAAGTCCGGATTCCGACCTTTACAGAGAACACCCCGACTGGGCGATACATATTGAAGGAAGGGAAGGCATAAGATCCAGAAATCAGTTCGTTCTTGATCTTAGCCGCAAGGATGTATGCGACTATACCTATGAACAGGTCGCTTCCGTATTAAGAAGTGCCAATATCGAATATGTTAAGTGGGATATGAACAGGCAACTGACGGACATAGGATCATCATTCCTTCCGGCGGACCGCATGGGAGAGCTGTATCACAGATATGTTCTGGGAATGTATTCTCTCCAGGCACGACTGCTTGAAGAATTTCCCAATCTGCTGCTTGAAAACTGTTCCGGAGGCGGCGGCAGATTCGATCCCGGCATGCTCTATTACAGCCCCCAGATATGGTGTTCGGATGATACGGATGCAATCGAGCGTCTTAGCATACAGGAAGGAACAGCCATTGTCTATCCGCTCTCATGCATGGGAGCGCATGTTTCGGATTGTCCGAACCACGCTGTGGGCAGGACGACTCCTTTTGAAACGAGAGGTCATGTTGCTCTGGCCGGAACCTTCGGATATGAGCTGGATATAACGAAGATCTCAAAAGAAGACGTGGATATGATACCCGGACAGGTCAAAATGTATCATCAATACAATGATCTGGTCAGGGAGGGAGATTATTACAGGATAGCATCATACTCGGAAAATCATTTATACGATTGTTACGGGGTGGTCTCAAAGGACAAAAAGGAAGCATTGTTTACCTATGTTCAGGTTATGGGACGGGTTAATTACAAGGGCCGTCGCATATATCTTCAGGGTTTGGATCCGCTATCCGAATATACGGTTGATGACGGAGAAACATACACAGGAGACGTTCTCATGAACGCAGGCTTATTGATCCCCGAAATATCGGGAGATTTTAAGAGCAGACTAATTCATTTGGAGGTTAAAAATGGCTAAGGCGGTTAAACTGGCGGATATCGCACAGAGATTAAATGTCAGCACGGTCACTGTATCAAAGGCACTATCCGATCAAAAAGGCGTCAGTGAGGAAATGAGAACCAGGATCAAGAAGCTGGCAGACGAACTGGGCTATGTGTCACCATCGGCAGCGAGATTAAGGCCTGATGAGAAATCCTATAATATCGGGATCATCATCGCTCAGAGATATCTTGATCAGTCGCAGTCTTTTTACTGGTCCATGTATCAGGAGGTTACTACGGGAGCGCTGGCCAGGAGAAGCTTTACCATGCTCGAAGTCGTGGACGAGAGTGACGAAGAATCCTGCAACGTGCCCAAGCTTATCGAAAGCGGCAGGATAAATGGTATAATCGTGATAGGTATAATGAGAAGACCCTATCTGGAGATGCTGAATGCATCGACAGAATTGCCGATACTGTATCTGGATTTTTACGAAAGCGGTATAAAGTGCGATTCCGTGGTATCTGACAGTTACTTCGGAATGTACCACATGACCAATTATCTGTGCAAAGCCGGTCATAAAAAGATAGCATACGTCGGAACTCTGTTTTCAACGAACAGTATTACAGACAGATATTTCGGTTATTGCAAGGCGCTGATGGAGAACGGGATCGAATTAAGAAAGGATTACATCATAGATGACCGTTTCTCCGATACCGGAGCCATGAAGGGATATACCATCAGGCTTCCGAAGGATATGCCGACAGCGTTCGCATGCAACTGTGACGTTGCCGCCATTGAACTTATTTCGATCCTTAAAAAGGAAGGATACAGGGTTCCTGAAGACATATCCGTTGTGGGTTTTGATAATTACGCTTTTTTTAATTCGGAGAACATAGAACTGTCGACATATGCGGTGGATGTCAGAGGAATGGCCAGACTCGCGGTCAAGAATCTGCTGAAAAAGATATCCGGAGATATGACTTGCAAGGGAACTTCGGTTGTTGAGGGCAGGATGATCCCCGGGAAGACAGTGAGGGAGCAGGTTAAAAAATAATAATTAGCTAAATTTAGCTTTTTAGTTATTCAAAACACACAAGATCATATAGATAAAATTAACAAAGTAAAGTCAGCCCGTTTGTGCAAATGGTATGAAAAACGTTTTAAAAACAATGTTTTCTGCACAAATGTGTTGACTTTTGTTTTTGCTTAATTATAATTAAAATTACTTAATAACAGGCTAAAAAACAAAGGAGGAAAAGCTTATTATGAAGAAAAAAATACTTTCCGTAATATTGGCTTCAGCAATGGTAGTTTCACTGGCAGCATGTGGCAGCACACCTGAAACAACTCCTGCTGCGTCAACGGATGCAACAACAGAAACTGCAGCTGATGAATCGGCTACAGACACGGCAGCAGCAGATACCGAAGAGGCTGCACCGGCCCAGACAGGGGATCTGTCTTACACAACACTTAATCTTGATGATTACAAGGATTTCAGTGCAAGTATTAAGTACATTCATCACAAGACAGACCGTGAAGAAGACGGAACAATGGCTGCCATGATAGCAGAATTCAACAAGGAATTCCCCAACATCACGGTTACGACTGAGGCAGTAACGGACTATGCCGAGGATTCACTTCTTCGTCTGACAACAGGTGACTGGGGCGACATCATGCATATCCCTGCAGTGGACAAGAGCGATCTGGCTACATATTTCATGCCTCTTGATACACTTGACAATCTGTCACAGAGTCTTAACTTTGTAAGCTCATGGTCTTATGACGGAGTATGCTACGGAATCCCCTATATGGCTAACGCACAGGGACTTCTGTATAACAAGAAGGTTTTTGCTGATGCGGGAATCACAACTCTTCCCAAAACGGCTGACGAATTCCTTGATGATCTCCAGCTGATCAAAGACAATACAGACGCAATTCCCCTTTACACCAACTATGCCGCAGGATGGACAATGGGTGCCTGGGATGCATATGTAGGAATCGTGTCAAACGGTGATGATACTTACATGAACCAGAAACTGGTGCATACTGCAGAGCCTTTTGCAGATCCCGGTGACGGTTCCGGTGCTTATAACGTATACAGAATCCTTTACGATGCCTGCGCCAGAGGTCTTATAGAAGATGACTATACAACTACTGACTGGGAAGGCTGTAAGGGCATGCTGAACAGAGGCGAGATCGGAACGATGGTTCTCGGATCTTGGGCTTTTGCACAGATGCAGGAAGCAGGAGATACACCTGAGAACGTTGGCTATATGCCTTTCCCGATCACAGTAGGCGGAGTACAGTACGTGGCTGCAGGCGGTGACTACAACTACGGTATCAACGCTAACGCATCAGATGAGAACAAGACAGCAGCTCTTATCTTCGTTAAGTGGATGACAGAAAAGTCTGACTGGTGCTACAACGAGGGCGGTTACACGGTTGTTAAGGGTGGAAAGAACCCCGACATGTATGCGGCATTCGACGGCTGCACCGTAATGTCTGATCAGGATGCACTTCCCGGAGAAGCTGACTTCCTTAACCAGATGAATGCAGAATCAGAGCTTTCAATAAACGCAGGCGGAAATGATAAGGTTCAGAAGATCGTTGAAGCCGGTGCGACAGGTTCACAGGATTTTGCCAGCATAATGGATGAGTGGAATCAGAAGTGGGCAGATGCTCAGGAAGAACTGGGAATAGAAGTACTTTATTAATTTAGGTTACTGAATATTTGCCATAGGTTACAGGATACCCGGCCGGGGATGGCGCTTCCCCGGCTGAGGTATTAAAAACGAGGGACAGCATTTATGAAGAAAAAAAGAACTTTTGGGGAATGGGCACGATCGCGGGATGGACAGAAACTGTTCGTTATTATGGCGTTCATGATCATTCCTCTGGTGCTCTTATTCGTATTTACATATCTTCCTTTCGGGGAGATGTTCGGATACAGCTTCTATAATATGAAATATACCGGCGCTCGTAAGTTCGTAGGACTTAAAAATTATGCAAAGGTATTTCAGAGAGATGACTGTTTCAAAGCGCTGAAACTCTCATTCTATTATATGGCAGGTTCCGTGGTACAGCTGGTACTGGCCCTATATCTGGCCACGGTCTTGAGCTTCAGGGTAAAGGGAGGCGGACTTTTCAAAGGTCTTATGTTTTTCCCTTATCTCATAAACGGCATAGCCATAGGATTTATATTCAAGTTCTTTTACACCAGAGGCTTTGTATTTGATTCCGTTTTACAGTGGTGCGGATTTGAACTTGATAATCTTCCATACTGGCTCAAGGATCAGAGTATCAACAACTGGTCTCTGGTCGGAACATCGGTATGGAGGTACTTCGGACAGAACATGGTCCTTTTTATAGGAGCGATAATGTCGGTTGATAACGACCTTTATGAAGCAGCCATGCTGGACGGAGCCAATAAGGCCCAGCAGTTTATGTATATCATACTTCCGAGCATCAAGACCATAATCACTCTTAATGTTATCCTCTCGATAACCGGATCATTAAGCGCATTTGAACCTCCCTATGTCATAACCAGTGGTGCCAACGGAACCGGAACCTATTTCGTGGTAATGCATGAGATCGCACATACCCAGCAGAAGGTAGGCCTCGCATCTGCAATGGCCATAGTACTCTTAGCGATAATACTGACAGCTACGGGACTTCAGAAACTGTTCTTCAAGTACGTATTCAGATCCGCGGAAGATGAAGATATCAATGCGACTAAGAAACGAGAGAAAAGACTGGCCAGGATGAACCGGGCCAAAGCGCGGTCATAGAAAGGAGGTTGTATATGAATACCAAGGTTTTTAATGTAAAAATGCTTCCTCTGACCATACTGAAATATCTGTCGCTGATCTTCTTTTCGTTTGTTGCGGTACTTCCTGTGGTTTCCTGCGTGATAACAGCGTTTAAGACCGAAGAAGAATATCAGACGACCAATGTCATGGTGCTCCCTCAAAACTGGCTATATTTTGAGAACTTTAAAGAAGCTTTTACGAAAGCTAACATGGGACGGGCATTTGTAAACTCAGGGATAATCCTTGTTTTTGTACTTGTCTGCTCGGTTTTTATAGGAACTCAGCTGGCCTACGTCCTTAACAGATTTAAGTTTCCGGGTAACGGACTGATAAGGAGCCTTTTCCTTTTTGCATCACTTCTTCCCGGAGTAGCAATGCAGATAGCCGTGTATCAGATCATGTACAACCTGCACTTTATCAACTCTCTGCTGGGATATATCATTATGATGTGCGGAACAGACGTTATCTCAATATATATTTACATTCAGTTTTTTGAGAATATCAGCATATCGCTTGATGAGTCGGCTATAGTTGACGGAGCCAGCTACTTTACGATCTTTTACAGGATACTCTTCCCGCTGCTCAAGCCGGCGATAATAACGAGCTGCATTCTTAAGGGAGTGGGAACCTTCAACGAATACTACGCAGCAAGTCTCTACCTGCAGGACAAGAAAAAGTACGGAACAGTCGCAACGTCCCTTTATACTTTCGTGGGACCCCTGGGCAGCAAATACAATCTGATCTGTGCAGGAGTAATAATCGCACTCCTGCCTGCCCTCATTGTATTTATTACCTGTCAGAAACAGATCTATTCAGGATTGACTGCCGGTGCTGTAAAAGGATAAGGAAGGACATTATGATGATCTCTGAAATTAAAAAACACCTGACAGAGTGTATCATACCGTTTTGGAAAAGCCTAAGAGACGACGAGTTTGGCGGTTACTACGGATATGTTGATCATGAACTTAATACGAATAAAAAAGCTGAAAAGGGCTGTATATTAAACAGCAGGATACTGTGGTTTTTTTCAAATGCTTACATGCTGTTAAAGGATGAATCGCTCCTTGATGAAGCCGGACATGCTTTTGCGTTCCTGAAGGACCACTGCATAGATGATGAATTCGGAGGAGTATTCTGGTCAGTAAATTATGACGGAAGTGTCAGCGTTCCCACCAAGTATACATATAATCAGGCATTTGCGATATATGCACTGTCATCCTATTACGATGCTTCCAAAGATGAAAAAGCACTGACTCTGGCCAGGGAAATATTCGGTGTTATAGAAAACCGGTGTACTGATGATGGAGGATATCTCGAGGCGCAGAGCCGGGAATTTGAACTCATCACAAATGAGGAACTGTCGGAAAACGGCGTTATCGCTGACAGGACAATGAACACTCTGCTTCATGTGATGGAGGCATACACAGAGCTGTACAGGGTCAGCGGACTTACAGATGTTAAATACAGGCTTCATTTCATCCTGGATACAATATGCCGGTATATCTATAATCCGGCTAAACACAGACAGGAAGTATTTTTCAACAACGAATATGAGCCCATAATAGATCTTCATTCGTACGGTCACGATATTGAGACGGCATGGTTGCTTGACAGGACCGTCGAGATCCTGAATGAAGATGAATTCATTAAGAAGATAGCACCGATAACAAAGGATCTCACAGAAAACATATTTAAGGTTGCTTTTGACGGCCGTTCTCTGGCCAACGAATGTGCAAACGGTATTGTGGACGAAACGAGGATATGGTGGGTTCAGGCTGAGACTGTAGTAGGATTCATTAACGGATATCAGAAGGATCCTGATAAAAAGGAGTATTTAAGAGCAGCCAAAAGCGAATGGGAATTTATCAGGGACCATGTGATAGATAAAAGGAACGGTTCTGAATGGTTCAGAGAGGTTGATGCAGCCGGGACTCCATTTGATCAAAGCCCTATCGTAGAGCCGTGGAAATGTCCCTATCATAATGGTAGAATGTGTATTGAAGTAATAAAACGCGGTATAGATTTATAGATATTACTGCGGCAGTATCCATTTTCGGAGGATTCGAACGTGCATAAGAGATATTACGAGGAACTGAAAAAATACGAAGAACTGATAAACGCTAAAAACAGCGTGGATGAGAGCTTTTATAACGGGATATATGACAGATATGTCAATCCTGTTCTTACGCGTGAGCATATACCGCTTACGTGGCAGTATGATCTAAACGAAGAGACCAATCCGTATTTCATGAAGAGGCTTGGGATCAATGCGGTCATGAATTCGGGAGCTATTGAGCTTAACGGGAGATATTATCTCGTAGCCAGGATAGAAGGAGATGACAGAAAGTCATTCTTCGGGGTAGCTGAATCTCCCAATGGCATAGATAATTTCCGATTCTGGGACTACCCGATCCTCCTGGAGGATACATGTCCCGAAGAGACAAATGTATATGATATGCGTCTGACCAAGCATGAGGACGGATATATTTACGGGGTTTTCTGCTCTGAGAGCAAAGACACATCGGTCAACGATCTGTCGGCAGCAGTAGCCGCAGCCGGGATAGTAAGGACAAAGGACCTCAAGACCTGGGAGAGACTGCCTAATCTCGTTACATTAAACTCCCCACAGCAGAGAAATGTTGTTCTCCATCCTGAATTTGTTAATGGCAAATATGCTTTTTACACACGCCCGATGGATGATTTCATAGAGACGGGTTCAGGAGGAGGAATAGGCTTCGGACTCTGTGATGATATAACTCATGCCGTGATCGATGAAGAAAAGATGACATCCATCCGCCGCTACCATACTATCACCGAATCCAAGAACGGAGCCGGTGCCCCTCCTATAAAGACGGACAGAGGGTGGATACACATCGCTCACGGTGTAAGGAACACAGCTGCTGGATTACGTTATGTAATATATGCTTTTGCAACCGATCTTGACGATCCTTCAAAGGTGATAGCAGAGCCTTCGGGACTATTGATAGGACCCAGGAAAGATGAGCGTGTCGGTGATGTTTCAAACGTGGTATTCACAAATGGTGCCATACTTAACGAAGAAGGCAAAGTCTTCATTTACTATGCTTCATCCGATACCAGAATGCACGTAGCGACAACCGACATTGACAGACTAAAGGACTATGTGTTCAATACTCCTTCGGATCCGCTTCGTTCAGTCAAGTGCGTTGAACAAAGGTGTGATCTGATCCGCAAAAATATTGAATATTTGAAAGAACATAAATAAAGAGGAGAGAAAAATGAGCGATATCAAAATGATAGCCCCTGAAGTTAAGAATGTTCCCTGGCAGGATAAGCCACAGGGGATCAAAGGAGCACCTGTGTGGAGATATAGTGAGAACCCCATTATAGGGAGGAATCCGGTAGAAGGAGTGGCACGTATCTTTAACAGTGCCGTCATGCCTTACGGCGATAAATTCATAGGAGTTTTCCGCGGAGAACAGACTAATGGGATACCTTATATCTACCTTGGTCACTCCGATGATGCGATCCACTGGGAATTTGATAAGGACAAGATACCCTTTGTAAATGAAAAGGGTGAGCCGTTCATGCCAAGATATGCATATGATCCCAGGCTTGTTAAAGTAGAGGACACTTATTATCTGATCTGGTGTCAGGACTTTTATGGAGCTTCCATAGGTATGGCTAAGACTACAGATTTTAAGACCTTTGTAAGGCTTGAGAACCCGTTCATCCCGTTTAACAGAAATGCAGTTCTGTTCCCCAGAAAGATAAACGGCAATTACATGCTGCTTTCACGCCCGTCGGATTCGGGGCATACACCCTTCGGAGACATATTCCTTTCAGAGAGCCCTGACCTTGTTTACTGGGGGAAGCACCGTCATGTCATGAGCAGAGGTTCCGAGTGGTGGGAGTCCGTCAAGATCGGAGGAGGTGCAGCGCCCATAGAGACATCAGAAGGATGGCTGCTGTTCTACCACGGAGTGTCCGGCACATGTAACGGATTCGTATATTCGATAGGAGGAGCTATCCTGGATCTTGACAACCCTTCGATCGTTAAATACCGCTGTGAGACCTTCCTCCTTACTCCCGAGGAATGGTATGAGGAGAGGGGTTTTGTTCCCAATGTATGTTTCCCCTGCGCTACCATTCATGATCCGGTATCGGGTAAGATAGCAATTTATTACGGATGTGCGGACAGCTATGTCGGACTGGCATTCTGTTACTTTGACGAGATAGTCGATTACATCAAAAAGAATTCCGTTGTTACCGAACAGGATACGGAAATAGGTATCAGATAAACCAATGTACAGCATAGACCTTAAAGCGGGAGTTATTAATAAAGGAAATACTAAACGCATAAAGAATGTCATGCAAAAAGCACGACGCGGTGAGGGTATCAAGGTGGCTTTTCTGGGTGGATCCATAACTCAGGGAAGCCTGTCTTCTGCACCGGATACCTGTTATGCGGCTCTGGTTTATAAATGGTGGTGCCGGAAATTTCCGGAATCGGATATTGAATACATAAATGCCGGGATCGGAGGGACGACTTCGCTTTTCGGAGTTTCCAGAGTCAGGCAGCATGTTCTTTGCCATAAACCGGATTTTATATTAACAGAATTTGCGGTAAATGATGAGAACAATGACCTTTTTATGGAAACATACGAAGGCTTGGTAAGGACGATCCTTTCCGATAAGAGTTCTCCGGCCCTGATGCTGATGAACAACATAAAGTACGACGATCGTACGAGTGCCGAAGAGATACATCTTAAGGTTGCCGCGCATTATGATGTCCCAATGGTCAGCATGAAGAGTACCATAATGCCGGAGATCATTCGAGGAAGCTTTGATATCAGTGATATCTCTCCCGACGGACTGCATCCTAATGATGAGGGACACATGCTCGTTGCCTCAGTGATAACGGATTACCTTGACACGATATATGATTCCATAATGAATGAACCGCTAAATGAGGAATCCGGATCAGGTAATGAAATGGGATCGGTACTGCCGGATCCGCTTACGGCAAACGCTTACGAAGAATCTCTGAGGATAAAGGCCTATAACATGAAGGCCGCTGACCATGAGGTTTTCATGAATGGCTTTGTTACCGATGATCATCCCAAAAAGGAATTCCTGGATATCTTTTCATCGGGCTTTACCGCATCAAAGACAGGTGACAGTATTACTTTTAAAGCTGTGTGCAGCGGTATGGCCGTTCAGTACAAAAAGACTGTTAACCGTCCTGCGCCTGTAGCTAAGGCTGTTCTTGATGGGGATGAAGATAATGCAGTCATTCTCGATGCAAATTTCGATGAAGACTGGGGAGACTGCCTTTACATTGAAGTGATCGGAAGACATATGGAACTAAAGGAGCATGAGATCAGCATCAGGCTCATTGAAACTCATGAGGATGACAAAGTGCCCTTCTATCTGACTTCTTTGATAGTGAGCAGGTGAGGATTATATAAATGTTCAGAGACGATTTTGTCTGGGGTGTTGCAGCAAGTGCATATCAGGTTGAAGGGCGGGACCCCGATGATGGCGCAGGTGAAATGATATGGGACAGATTTATCGAAGAGGGACATACTCCGGATAAATATGACGCTCGTGTCACATGTGACCATATGCACAGATATAAAGAAGACTATGCGCTGATGCGCATGCTGTCAGTCAAAGCCTACAGATTCTCTATAAGCTGGGCAAGGCTTATCCCTGACGGAACAGGTGAAGTCAATCCTAAAGCGGTTAAGCTGTACAGGGATATGATACTCTCGATGAAGGAGAACGGTATCGAGCCGTATCTGACGCTGTATCACTGGGAACTGCCACAGGCTCTGCAGGATCGGGGAGGATGGCTTAACGATGATATGCCCGAATGGTTCGGATATTATGCCCAAAAAGCTGCCGAATGCTTTTCGGATATATGTGAGAACTTCATCACTTTAAACGAACCTCAGTGCTTTGTGGGGATCGGACATTTAAGCGGATGGCAGGCTCCGGGTCTTAAGCTCTCATATGAGGAAGTTTTCCGGATAGCTCATAATGCCCTAAAAGCCCATGGAACAGCAGTTAAGAGACTAAGAGAATATGCAGTTCGTCCCATTAAGATAGGCTATGCTCCAACATGCGGAATGGCATATCCATACAGCACCGATCCTGAGGATATCGAGGCGGCCAAAAGGGTCCTTTTTGGTTTTTATAACCCGATCGATAACTGGACATGGAATGTTGCGTGGTTTTCCGATCCGGTTATACTCGGACGTTATCCCGAGGAGGGACTTAGGAAATATGCCCAGTATCTACCGGAGATATCCGATGATGATATGGAGCTTATTCATCAGCCTTTGGATTTTATGGGGCAGAATATATATAATGGCTACATGGTCAGAATGGGCCGGGACGGGGAGCCCGAGTTTGTTAAGCGCCCGATGGGATCTCCTAAGACTGCCGCAGGATGGCCTGTAACCCCGGATTGCCTGTACTGGGGTGTTAAGCTGCTTTATGAAAGGTATCATCTGCCTTTTTACATCACCGAGAACGGAATGAGCTGCCACGACGATGTTTCGCTTGACGGACATGTTCATGACCCCAACAGGATCAATTTCCTTGATCTGTATATTTCAGCGCTTCAAAGGGCTGCTGATGAGGGAGTTGATATCAGGGGATACTTTCTGTGGACTTTTCTTGATAATTTTGAATGGGATAAGGGCTACACAGAGAGATTTGGTATAATACATGTTGATTTTGAAACTCAGAAAAGGACGGTCAAAGATTCGGCCTATTGGTATAAAAAAGTGATAGATACAAACGGAAAAAATCTTTCTATAAATCAAAAACCCAGGCAGGTGCTTTTCCTGGAGCCTCATTTTAAGGAGGTCATCTGGGGAGGAAGCAGACTTAAGAGCGACTGGGGATACGATATCCCTTCGGATAAAACAGGAGAATGCTGGGCTGTAAGTGCACACAGCAAAGGCGTAAGTATTATAAAGGACGGATATTACAAGGGCAAGGCACTTGATGAACTCTTTAGGGAGTGCCCGGAGCTTTTTGGAAATACTGACGGGAAGTATAATGATTTCCCGCTGCTGGTTAAGATCATAGATGCAAAGGATGACCTCAGTATTCAGGTTCATCCCGATGATCGGTATGCGAAACTGAACGAAAACGGTGCCATGGGCAAAATGGAATGCTGGTATATCCTGAAGGCAGAAGAGGGCTCGACTATAGTATACGGACATAATGCATCTTCCAAAGAGGAACTGAAGGATATGATCCTAAACGAAAGATGGTCCGATCTTATCAGAACAGTTCCGGTAAAAGAAGGAGATGCGGTCCTTATAAAACCAGGAACGGTTCATGCGATAAAAGGCGGGATAATGCTTACAGAGATTCAGCAAAACTCCGACATCACATACAGGCTGTATGATTACGACAGACTGACTGACGGCAAAAAGCGTGAGCTCCACATAGACAAGAGCATAGATGTGATAACGGCTCCGTTTGATTGTGAAGGAGGGATAAGCGATTATTTTGAAACCGCGGATGATTCCATGGCGGAGTTTGTTGACTGCGAGCGGTTTACCGCATGGAAGATAAACGTAAAAAACGGATTTTCATTCGAGATGGATAAAGACTTTATGACGATGACGGTTATCGATGGTAATGGTATCGTTAACGGCAGCGCTGTAAAAAAAGGAGACAGCTTCATTCTTCCCTGCGGTATCGGTAAAGTCACGCTTGAGGGGCAGATGACATTGATCGCTTCAAGCCCGAAGGGCTGAGTTTTCAATTCGGCCGGAACGTGATATTATGACAGTGACAGTTGTTATTGCCACAGGCCCAGGAGGCCCGGAGTTGGATCATCATGTTCCGAATAAAAAAAGAAGAACGCAACAAAAATGTTCCCTTTGATCCGGAAAAGCAGTATCCGGTCATCAGGGCATCAATATGTACAGGTGAAAAGGTCGCCGGCTTTAAGGATAAAGCCGGCGGTCATTTTATGGAGATAATGCTGATCAGAACGCCCGAAGACCTTGCAGAGTTCAAAAGATTGTATGGGATAACCGACATTAAGACGGAGTATTAGGCGGTATTGTTGTATAATATTGATGATTATCTCCCAATATGACGGAAAATATACCGCGTGATGAATCTGATGAATAAAAAGGTACAGAAAACACTTGAATTTGACAAGATAATACAGATGCTCGTTAATGAGGCCACATCAGATCCCGGACGGGATCTGTGCAATAAGACGGAACCCGTGGATAACTATGAGCAGATCAACCGGCTGCAGCAGGAGACATCAGATGCCCTTGGACGGATCATTTCATGGGGATCAGTATCATTCGGCTCAAACACGGATGTCAGTCATATGATCAAATCTCTTGAAATAGGAGTTTCACTGACTGCATCGGATCTGCTTAAGATCGCAGGTATGCTCAAAAATGTTGCAGGAGTTAAGAACTATTCCAAGGGTGCCACATCCAAGGATGAAGAGAAACCGGATTCCCTGACAGAGTATTTTGATGCGCTGACACCGTTGACACCGGTGTCGGATGAGATATTAAGATGCATCATATCGGAGGATGAGATATCGGATGACGCCTCCGCGCAGCTTAAGAACATCCGCCGCCAGAAGGGAATAATAGCTGACAGGATACATTCAAAACTCCAGTCTATGGTAAACGGGTCGGAAAGAACGTACTTGCAGGATGCCGTTGTTACGCAAAGGGATGGAAGATACTGTATCCCCGTCAAATCCGAATATAAATCGCAGATCAAAGGTATGATCCATGACCAGTCTTCGACGGGATCCACCTTTTTTATAGAACCTGAGGCTGTAGTCAGTCTGAATAACGAACTGAGAGAACTGTCGATCAGGGAAAAGGAAGAGATAGAAAAGATACTTGGTGATCTGTCTTTAAACTGTGCCGGACATACTGAAGAGATCAAAGAAGATGCCCGTCTGATGACGTTGCTTGATTATATCTTTGCCAGGGGTGAACTGGCTCTTAAGATGAACGCGACACGTCCGGTATTTAACAAAAAAAGGATCATCAACATACGCAAAGGCAGACATCCTCTCATAGATCCGCAGAAAGTCGTTCCCGTAGATATCAGTCTGGGCAGAGACTTTGATCTGCTGGTGATAACCGGGCCCAATACGGGTGGCAAGACAGTCTGTTTAAAAACAGCGGGACTTCTTTGCCTGATGGGGCAGTCAGGGCTTCATATTCCGGCACTCGATCGGAGTGAACTGCCCGTGTTTTCAAAGATATTTGCCGATATCGGTGATGAGCAGAGCATAGAGCAGAGCCTTTCGACATTTTCATCACATATGAAAAATATAGTTACCGTTCTTAAATATGCCGATGAGAATTCTCTTTGCCTGTTTGATGAACTGGGAGCAGGGACTGATCCCACCGAAGGAGCAGCCCTGGCCATAGCAATCTTAGACAGTCTTCACAGACGCGGGATAAGGTCTATGGCGACCACTCATTACAGTGAGCTCAAGATATATGCATTATCGACGGACAAGGTTGAGAATGCATGCTGCGAGTTCGACGTTGAAACGCTTTCACCTACATATAAGCTCCTTATCGGAGTGCCCGGCAAATCAAATGCGTTTGCAATATCTTCAAAGCTTGGTCTTTCAAAGAGTATAATAGAAGAAGCTAAAAAGCAGATAGATGCCTCAGAAAAGAGCTTTGAGGATCTGATAAGTGATCTCGAAACCTCCAGAATGACCATAGAAAAGGATAGAGAGGAAGTCGCAGAATACAAAAAGAAGATCAAGGAGCTTCAGGATAATCTTCATGCCAAGAATGAAAAGATAGACACCAGGAGAGAGAATATCATCCGAGAGGCAAACAATGAAGCCAGGGCCATTCTTGAGGAAGCCAAAAAGACTGCGGATGAGACGATAAAGGTTTTCCAGAATGCAGGACCCGGTGCCTCCATGAAGGAACTTGAGCGCCAGAGAGCGATACTCCGGGGAGAGATAACCAAAAAGAACGACAAACTCTCGCTAAAGGAAAAAAGCGTATCACCCGGTAAAGCCATAAAGCCGGAAGATATAGCCATAGGCGATCCTGTGAGGATAACATCCATGGGCATGGACGGAACGGTTAATTCGCTTCCCGATGCAAAGGGCAATCTCTTTGTGATGTGTGGCCAGCTACGGACCAGGACCAACGTAAAGAATCTTGTAAGGATCGATGCTTCAGAGATAGAAAAGCAGGACAAGGACAGGGAAAAAGCACATATACATCAAAGGAATGCATCGGTCAAAATGGATCTGAGTTCGGCCAAGAGCTATTCTTTGTCAACTGAACTGAATCTTCTGGGCAAGACGGTGGATGAAGCACTTTGCGAACTCGACAAATACCTGGATGATGCATATCTGGCGCATCTTTCCACAGTAAGGATAGTACACGGTAAAGGAACGGGAACACTAAGGCAGGCTGTCGGGCGGTTCCTGAAAAAGGTAAAATATGTTAAGGAATTCCGTATAGGTGAATACGGAGAAGGCGACGCAGGTGTCACTATCGTAACCTTTAAAGACTGATCACCGTGATCCGGGTACAATATTTTTGGATCCGTATAATAAAAGGAGAATTTTCCATATGGCAGTAAAACAGAAAATACTGATAGTCGATGATGATGAGAACATTGCAGAGATCATATCGCTGTATCTTAATAAGGAGTGCTTTGAAACGAAGATATCTCCGGACGGAGAAAGCGCACTTAATGATTTCAAGACCTTTGATCCGGACCTTATCCTGCTGGATATAATGCTTCCGGGCATAGACGGATACGGGGTGTGTCGCGAGATTCGCACAACGAACCAGACTCCCATAATTATGCTCTCTGCCAAGGGAGAGGTGTTCGACAAGGTTCTGGGATTGGAACTCGGAGCGGATGACTACATGGAAAAGCCATTCGACAGCAAAGAACTCGTTGCCAGAGTCAAGGCTGTTCTTCGAAGGTACAAGGCTGCTCCTCCCGTTGCCAAAGAAGAGAACACTGTTAAGGAAGTATCTTATCCCGATCTTAAGATCAATCTCACAAACTATTCAGTTGAGTATATGGGAGCACCGGTAGATATGCCGCCCAAAGAGCTGGAACTGCTGTATTTCCTGGCCTCATCACCGAACCATGTTTTCACCAGAGAACAGTTGCTCGATCAGCTCTGGGGATATGAATATGTGGGCGATACCAGAACTGTAGATGTTCATATCAAGCGCCTCAGGGAAAAGATAAACGACCATGATCACTGGAGGATCGCGACCATCTGGGGAATAGGATACAAATTTGAAA
>JAILAN010000051.1 GCA_024681595.1 Lachnospiraceae bacterium | reverse complement strand
TTTTCGATGTTTCCGTCTCTGCCATAGCTGAGGAAAAGCGCAATACTTTCAAGACCAGGGAAGCTATCTACAATTGGGAGCACATGAAGACATATGTGAAGACCACAGCCCGGAACTTCAAGCTGCGGGATACGCTCAAGGCTGTAGATTACGCTGTGGAGGCCCACGAAGGTCAGAAGCGGAAGAAGTCCAAGGTCCCCTACATCTATCATCCCCTGAACCTGGCATGTCACGCTCTGTCTATGGGTATCATTGAGGACGATATCATCGCAGCCTGCCTTTTGCATGATGTAATAGAGGATTGCGGCAAGACTGTCGATGAACTCCCTGTCAGCGACGAAACCCGAGAACTGGTAAGACTCCTCACCTGTAAAAAAACGAATGACGAAAACAGAGAAAAGATCCTGAGCGCTTACTATAAAGCGATCCTCGCCAACCCGAAGGCTGCCCTGATAAAGTGCATGGACCGCTGCAACAACCTGACGACCATGTCATGGGGCTTAAGCCGTGAACGCATCTACCGCATGATCCGCGAAACCGAAGAATACTATCCGGCTCTGATCAAGACCATGAAAGCGACCCCCGAATACAACAACGCCGCCTGGCTTCTACGGTATCAGATTGAAAGCATGCTGGATATATATAAGAGGCTGATGTGACCGCTTGGCCTTATATCACAGGTTTATTGTTTGCCGCATATATTCGAACCACGCCTTCGTATCCTCATTGTCGGATTCAAAGGCCAGGATCCGGTCCAGATACCCCTGCTCCCGCACTATCTGAATGCTGACGGGATAGACCAGTTCAAACACCAGACATATGTGGCTGACAAGTATATCCGCCGTCGTCAGTCTCCTGGACCGCAATATCGCACGCCGCTCCATGAATCCCTGCCTGACCTCTTCAGATACGGCAGACGATCTCAGTTCATCCGTGGATACATTGTAGATCTCCTCGAGCGGCGTCTCAGTATTAACACGAAGTATATCAATCTTATCCGCGTCTCTCAGGATCTGGCAGTACGCCATATATTCTTCGGTCAATCCGTCTTCTATGCGGAATCTGTTGTGGTTTCTGATCGCCTTTTCCAGGATATCCAGAGTGCGGTCATCGTAATCACCGAACGTCCCTATCAGTCCTTCTGTAAAAAGCAGATCCGCTCCGAATGCAGCATGATCCACTGACCTGGCATCTGCAAAAGTACCATACCTCCGCACCTGCTCAAATCTGCCGATATCGTGAAGCATACCCGCAAGCCACGCCAGATCCGTATCTGTCCCCGGTACGGTCTCAGCTATCCTCTCACACAGGCCGGCTACACGATATGTATGATTGATCTTGAGTTTTATCTTGGGATCATCCGGGTCGTAATGATTTGTATATGAAGCAAATGCCTGCTTAACGAATTCTCTGTCCAACTCTGCTTTCACTGCTGTCTCATTTGCTCATTGCGGCGAGCTGCTCCTCGAGTTCTTTGACACGGGCTTCTGCTTTGTCAGCGCGCGCCTGTTCACGCTCGGTGTTGATACGTTCTTCTTGTATGCCTTCGCAGCGGCCTTCCTGTCTGAACTTTTCTGCTATGGTCTTCTCATCGTATTCTGTTCTCAACATACCTACCACCTCTGCACGATGCTTTTTCTGTATGGGATTGTAGAACAAGATAAGTACATGCGCAATTGGCGTTATGTACAAAGAATTTTTTTCATAAAAAAGGCACCCGGTCAACGGGTGCCTGCGATTTCTCTAACTCTTGAGAAGCTTCGAGAACTCCAGTGCCTTGCCGGCGTCTCCGTCCACCTTGAGCTTGCCGGTGGTGAAAGCCAGTATGGGATCCAGCTTGCCGTCGATCAGTTTGTTGAAGTTGGTCATGTCCATGGTTACCGCGCAGTTACGGTCATAGTATTCATACGGTTCAACACTGATCTTATGATCCTTCACCTCGACATAGAATACGCCTTCGTTCTTGCCGGTGATGTTCACCTGTACAGCCAGGAAATCCGCTCCCGACACGTCCGCATCCTGTGCCTTGGTCCTTACCTTCGTGAGCAGTTCATCAAATGTCATGCGCTTTCTCCTTAAACAAACTTAACCGCGGTTCCGTATGCCATGACTTCTGCTGCACTCTGCATGATGGCGGAAGA
>JAILAN010000019.1 GCA_024681595.1 Lachnospiraceae bacterium | reverse complement strand
ACAGAGGTCAGACGCCGATCGACGCAAACAACAACATCAATGTCGATGTGATCCGCGGCGGTGTGGATGATGTCTTAAAGAGGCTGCACGGAACAGACAGCGTGGGGGCGCAGTCACTGGATGCGATCATTCAGGAGATCTCCGGTGAACGGTATCAGGACACGGATGACTTCACGGCGAAGTTTATCAAGGGAACGGTCACAGCGCAGGACGAATATGCCGGGGACACCAATGACAGCGGCACCGGTTCTCTGACATTTGTCTCCACTTATCTGACCTGGCTCAATTCACAGAGTAATATGCTGGAATGGGAATTTGCAAACGGTTCGCTCCTTTTTCAGCGGCAGGATTATAACACTCCGCTTGACTGGGATCAGAGCGAGACGAGCGATGTCTATCAGATCCCGGAGCAGGCGGGTATGATCGTATCCTCTGTCGATCTGGCCAGAGCGAATCTGACAGGCGGAAAGGGCTCCGTCGGCAACGGGACGCAGGACTATGTCACGTCATCTTCGGATAAAGATGAGGATACATGGGTGCCGGAGCAGATTGCGGCGAAGGCTGAAGACGGACAGGCGGCTGCGGGAATCGTTGATGTGCAGAAAGATGAAACGAACGAACCTGCCGACGGGCAGATCGCTGCGGAGGATCCGGCATCGACAGCCGTGACGGATTCCGAGGCAGCACCGGAAGAAGGACAGGAACCCGCGGCGGATCCTGAAAATGTACCGCCGGCAGAGCCGGTATCTGTAGCGACACCCGAGGCTGTACCGGCAGCGGAACCGGTTTCCGAGCCGGCCCCGGCAGAGCCCGCGCCCGCTTCCGAGCCGGCCCCGGCAGAGCCCGCGCCCGCTTCCGAGCCGGAGGCGGATGCAGCGCCCGAGGCAGAATCCGAAGAGCCGGCAGCGTCTGAAGCACCGGCCGCCTGAGAAGAATAAGGATTTAATCTATTATCGTCGAAGCAAATCCCAAAGGCTTGAACAACTGTTCAAGCCTTAAGAACCCCGCAGTTCTGGCCGGTTCCTTATCCAGCATGGCAAGACCTTCTTTGTAGGCAGGATCAGCGATATCAAAAGCAGGGATGTACAGCACGTAGTGCCTGCCCTGATAAGTAAAGTGACATCTCTTGCCAAAAGGTGTCGACTCACAAAGATAGCTGAGAAGACCGGGATCCATATTGTTGCGACTTGTAAAACTGAGATCAACAACCGTCAGCTGACTGCCTGTCTGCCTTGCAAGAGAAATCTGCGCATTGAACTGCGCCTGTATCCCTTTGATCGATTCCTGTGTATAGTTCGGCGCCCCTGTCGCAGTGTAGATGCGCACTGCCCTGATTACCGCCATCCTGAACACTTAAATTCCCGCCGTAATGATTAGTGATCGTGATATTATTATCCTGACCCGTTTCGGTTGATGCACAGACCGTTATCCCTTTTCCACTCATGCAGGCATAATACGTGCGGCACGACAGAGAACCCCTGTTTCGTAATTGAAAAGGGGTTCTCTGTCATGCTCAGATGGACCTCGTTGTTCAGTATACGAACTCTAATTGATCCTGATGTCGGTAAGTGCTACCTGATCTCCCGAAAGAGCAACATACACCTTGTGTTTATCATCCATAACGGTCGTCATGTTCTCAATGGCTATCCCGAGATTATCCGTCCTGAACATCACACAGTCTCCCTTTTTTTCAAGATACACTTCGACCTCCAGGCCTTCTTTGTTGATCTCTTTCCATTTATCCCATCCGGGGAATGACAAGCCCTTCTTCATAACAAAGCTGTTTTTGGCAAACTCTTCATCACCCTGATCTTCCCCGTTTAGTTTTATGATATTGTACTCACGATAGCCGGGGCCTCCGATACGACCGTCATCCGAATAGAACAGCACAATATACGGGCAGTGCCAGATAAGATTTGCTCCGGGCAGGCTCATGGTATGGAAAGCTATCCACAGTTTTCCTGTTACCTCCACACCCTCCGTTGAATCAGACATCCATCTGTCTATCTGGACATTCCTGATATCCGATTCCAAGTGATCAATATAGCTGAGTGTCGGAGCTATCCTTCTTATATCCCCGGATTCTATGATATCCCCGGTCTGTTCTACCGATATATCACTTATACAGAAGTTCTCTCCTGTAATCCCGATATACGCCTCATTTGACTGGCTGGGAAGCGCTACTATGACTTCTTTAGAGTACTCATGCGTTCTCATTACAAGCTTCAGATGGTCTTCGTATCTTCCCGCAATGATCTCATACCGCAGAACTCCATCTCCGGAATATGTCACACCATCCGTTCTGTTTTCCTCGATGCATCTTGCCGCCGTTGTAGTACTGTGCTCATCGAACCATATCTCACCGTATTCAAGATAATGAAATCCTTCAATCGATTTTGCATCTTTATGAGTTCTTCCGTCAGAGGAATCAAACAATACGATCGAGGGCTCACCAAACCTTTCTGCCGTCGCCGTTGATCTTCCCACAAAACTTATCTTCTTTACTTTGCTTTCAACAGGAATTCCTGTTGAAATATGCTCCCTGTAATCCCTGCATAATATCCCGGTCTCAAATATACGGTCATCTCTTTTGGTATCCTCATTGCTTTCCGAATCAATTATCTTTACCATGATATCCGCAAAAACCGAGTCGTACTTTTCACCGGATTCCTTTAAAAACATCTCTCTTGCCACAAACTTCGGCAATTCGTCCCTGTACCTTTTTCTGGTTGTCATGGAGACATAATCATCTGCCACGGCAATGATCCGTGCGATTTTCGGGATCTCTTCACCCTTAAGTCCCTCCGGGTATCCGCTTCCGTCAAATCGCTCACGGCTATAACGGGCCACCTGCATCAGATAAGGGTACTCTGTAATGCTTGAGAGTATCTCCTCTCCGATAAGAGGTTTCTGTTTCATTTCATCCGACATCCCGTTCTCGTAATCCGTTTCGTTCTTTATGGCCTCATCCGAAATACCGATAAGACCGACATCATGAAGCAATGCGGCATAGTATGCTTTTTCGGTTTCCTCTCGGCTCATGCCGGCGCGTTCCGCGATCTTTCGGGCATACTGTGCTGTTCTTATAGCATTTCCTTTTGTATATTCGTCTTTCTTTTCAACAGCAGATACAAATGCTGTGGCTGTCTGATCAAACAGTCTCTGCATACGATCCGTTTCCACCTGCATGCTCCGTATCTCAATCTCATGGGCATGTTTGATCTTTTCGTTCATATCAAGGTACATGAAGATATACATGGATATCGAAACCGCTACCATTGACATGTTCACAATCGAGATTCCGTATGTGAATACCTGTGTGATCCCGCAGATCACAGGAACAAAAACATAAAGAACTATAGATATATAGATAAGATTGCCGAATGTTTTACGATATTTTCTCGCCACAAAAAACTGCATGAGCGGGCATATAACCGGAATGATATACGCAATAAGGAAACCGTTCCCCCTGTGGTAATGATTAGTTTCGTCAAAATAATAGTACAGATCCGTAAAAGCCGAATATACGGCAAGGCACATTCCAATAACGGATGTCCAGGATATTATGCGCAGAACAACCGGGATCGAATCAAGTTTACCTTCATGTGTCAACCAGTCGGAGATATACAGGTTCAATCCGAGAGCAAGTCCGGGAGTAAGAAAGAACACGATGAAATTGCTAACCCTTACCATTATGTAACCGGTGCGGCTCAGATCCCCTGCGTATATATAGGCCATCCTGTCAAACCAAAGCAGAAAGAAAGCCATGGTTACCATTAACATGAGTATCGTTTTTCTGCTCTTTGAAAGAAATCTTGTAAAAATGAGCAGAAAATCAATTACTGCGCACCCACCGCACAGTATAAGCATCAAATTCAGCTGATGTGCTCTTATAAACTCAAACACAGTGCCATCTCCTTAACGTCCTACTTGCGCTATTTGTGAAGAATAAAGTACTCCTGGAGCTTTTCCAGCAATTCCGCCTTTTGTATTCCCTTTAGAAAATAGCCCTCCGGCCGCAATTCGACTACCGACATAACACTCTCTTTGTCTCCTTTTCCCGTCAGAAACATTACGGGAATGGAAGCCGTCTCGGGTTCGCTCCTGAGCATTTCCAGAACCTGTGGCCCGCTCGTTACCGGCATCTCATGGTCGAGCAGTATCAGATCCACCTTATTTCTCGCCAGCCATTTGATGGCCTGCAATCCGGAATTTGCCATCGATACCCTGTATGTTTCCTTCAGCCAGTCCCTTACCATTGTCAGATACTGCGGATCATCATCTACTACCAGAATGCTCCTCCTGAACTCTCCCGATGCAACCTTTGTCAAATAATCCATTACCTCCCCGGCAAATTCTGCATTATCAACAGGGCGCGGGAACACTTTGTAGATGAGTTCTTCCTTTATCTGTTTCAGAACGTCATTGATATCATTCTGCTCTCCGACAAGGACTATCTTCAGGCCTTTTTCCTCCAGGATATCCGTAAGGAAATGAAGAACATCCTGTGCCGGCGGTTCATTTTCCTCCATAAACAGTGCCACCAGTGCTACATTACAGTCATCACTGTCTATACTCTTATTTATCTCATTGACCGACCAGTGGACAAACTCACTCTCTCCCCCGGCCTCACGGACTTTTTTATTTAGTACACGCGAGATAAACGATTCTTTTTCACCGATAAAGATAATCCTGTTGTCAGCCATCAGTTCTTCCTCCCTCTGTCAAATCCCGGGCAGATACGATTTTCTCCATTCCGTCCCAGTCAAATACCCTCAGCATACGGTCAAGTTCTTTCATCTTATGGCCATCCTCTTCAGGTAACGCATATTCGTTAATCTCCTCCAGTATCATCTCGACAGCATCATAATCCATCTGCGGTATTACATCGGCCAGCGCCGCGTATGCTCTTTTCAGCTCAACTTCAGGGATCATATCCTTTTCACCCATTTCCTCTGCATCGTGAAGTCTTTCAAGCCTAGTCCTGAACTCCTGATACTCCGCAAGGAGCCTGTCCGTATTCCCGTCAATGAACTCCTTATCATTTTCATTGCCTGCATCCTCAAGTGATTTTGCAAGCTGCGACAGTTTCATCGCGCCGATGAGCTTCGCCGAGCTCTTCAGGGAATGAACCTTAATGGTATAGAGACGGAGGTTATTACTCTCGTATGATTCCTTTATGATCTTGACGTTTGTGTCTATCGTATCAAGGAACATGTTAAGTGCAGTGATATAATGAGATATCCCTCCGGAATTCCTGATACCTTCGGCCACTTCTATACCCTCGGTCTCATATAACCACTTCATATTCTCGGGTATCTCCGTCAATTCCTCAACCGCATCCTGTGCAGCCGGTTTCTCCATCTTCTCTTCAGGAAGATGCTTCATGATGGCCAGCTCCAAAGTTCTGCTGTCAATCGGCTTCGAAAGATATCCGTTAAATCCTTTTGACTTATAGAAATCCTCTCCTGCTGTGGAATTGGCCGTCAGCGCGTATACCGGGAGATCCGGACAGGTCTTTCGTATCTCGGCCATTGTTTCGACTCCATCCATACCGGGCATCATATGGTCGAGCAGTACAACATCAAATCTCGTATCCTTTATCTTATCAAGACATTCCTCTCCGCTTGATGCAGTCGAAACGAACACTTTTGTTCCCTTGAGAAGACCTTTGATCACAGTCAGGTTCATCGGATTATCATCCACTACAAGAATATCCGCATCGGGTGCTATAAACTGAGGCACGTAAGGACCTTTGGCATTTCCCTCATCGTGTTCAAGGAACACTCCTATCGGTTTTTTGTCGATGATCTTCTGTGTAAGCGTCAGGATGAACTCCGAACCGCTTCCATAATCACTAACACATGTCAGTGTCCCACCCATCAGCTCCGCAAATCTGCGTGATATATCAAGTCCCAGTCCTGTTCCCTCTATCTGACTGTTCTTATGCTCGTCCAGCCGCTCATAGGCCATAAAGAGGTTTTCCATATCCTCTTCTTTAATACCTATTCCCGTATCTTTTACTGAGAACCTGAGCCTGCATTCGTCATTCTCTCGTTCAGTCATTGAAACTTCAAGGACAAATCCTCCGGTATAAGTATACTTGACTGCATTCGTAAGAAGATTTAATACTATCTGTTTGATCTTTCCGTTGTCACCGAACAGACGGGAAGGAAGCAGTTCATCGATCACAACATCAAACGTGAGCTCTTTTTCCGTACTGCGAACCCGTATCATGGATACAATTGACCGCAACATGTCCTGAGTATCATATTCCTGCTCAACCAGATGCATCTTGCCCGACTCGATCTTTGAGATATCAAGCAGGTCATTGATAAGCGATAACAGGGATTCCGACGCGTTCCTTATGTCAAATGCATAGTTCATCATCGACATAAAGTATGGCTTGGGCACACCTGTTGCGTCTTCCCTCATCGACATCTCGTTCATCCCCATGATCGTGTTGATCGGCGTACGGATCTCATGCGACATATTCGCAAGAAATCTTGATTTGGCGGAATTGGCTCTTTCCGCTTCTTCCTTGGCATGAACCAATTCGATATACTGACTGCGGATGACGGTGCTTTTCAATATCTTCCATACAGCAAAGCCCGATAATAACACAACGAGAAGAAACATCAATACCCGGAAACTTTGCATCTCAGTCAGCCTTGGGATTTTTTTGATGCGATATAGTTCATTCACAAGCTCCTTTTCAGACATGTCATCGCTTACCCGGATATGAAGATCATAATCACCGTATGCAAGTCCGGTAAACTCCAGCGGTTTCAGATTGCTCCTCTTTGCCGTAACACCCTGCTCTTCCAGTCCATCCATATAAACATGCACATCAGGATTAAGGAGAGAATAATCCAGAACTGCCGCCGTGATCCTTATCCTTCCATCAGATTTCGGGATACTATATATGCCGTCCTTATCGGGATATATCTGTTCATCTCCGCAGTATATCGAGCTGATCGCCACCTTTATCGGTATGAAGATGTTTTGAAACCGGTCAACGCTAACCCGGCATACACCGGTTCTTAACGGGATATACAGATAACCCTTGGCATCTATCGTACAATAGCCTTGTGACGTAGGTGTACTGTCAAGACCGTTATCGACCGTATACAGTCTGTAATCCGATATCTGATCATTCTCCATATCACTGATCTTAACCTTGTAAACACCATACGATGAAGTGATCCACATATTCCCGTTATCATCCGGATACATGTCATAACAATTATTGTATGGGAAAGACGTGATCGGTCTGATGATCCCATCCTTCATGTACTCTATCGAATTGGATGTGATTATCCAGTACAGACCTCTGTCATTATCTTTTCTTATCCTCATAACGACATCGCTCGTAAGCCCGTCGTCTCTTGTAAATCCGGATATCCCGTCTTTGTCTATTACATATATGCCGTCCCCATCTGTTCCGGCATAAATCCTTCCGTTATCTCCTTCTTCTACGGAAAGGATGATAGTGTTCCGTAATCCTTCCTTCGCACCAATGGTTCTGATCACGGAATCGTTCTTTATTTCGGCTATACCTCTGTTGGTTCCCACATAAACGATACCTCCGCTTACGGGGTTAACACATCTTATCTCATTATCAGGTAACCCATTAGTTGTCGAATATACAGAGAACTTTCCGTCAGCCGAGTAATGTACGAGCCCGCGATCATTCGTATACGTTGCTACCCATAGATCATTTTCTGTTCCGTTCTTAATACATCTGACTCTGGAATTACCTATATATTCGGTCACATCGTTTTCCTTAAGATGTCCATCGGCATCTATGATACGAAGGCCATTATCCGTTCCGATATAGATGTCATCCTTGTACCGGCAGACACAGTTTGCAACCTCTTCATAAAGACCCGCTTTACGCGTGATATCGGAAAAATCACTTGTGACAATCTTCATCACTCCCTGTGTTGAAGAAGCGATCCAGATATTCCCCTGATAATCGGATGTCGTCATCTCTATCCCACTGTCAACGGGAATATCGTTAAGAACTTTGAATCCGTGATCTTTATCAAGGATTCCACACTGACTGATCGACGATATCCAAACCATGTTGCAGTCATAACTGATCCAATGAATATTCGACAACGGTTCAACGGAAATGCATTCCATATTTGAAGCGTCAGCTCCGAATTCACCGTAATAAACTACACTCCCTTCGGTTCCGAAGTACAGTTTCCCCGGATGAATCGGATCCGTTTTGATCGTAGTGATCTTTTCCATCCCAAGTTCATCACTGCTTAGAACCTTCGTGATTTTCCTGTCTTCTATAAGGAACACCGTTCCGTTCTTTGTCTGACCGTAAATCCTGTCTTCCGAATCCGTATCCAGCTTCAGGATGCGTTCTTCATTGAGCCTTTCATCATCTATCCTGTGCAGAGTCATATCGGGATCAACATAGCATATCCCGGTTGTAGTCCCAATAAAAACATCGCCCCTGTTATCCTCGGCAAAACCTCTTATGGAAGATGAAGGAAGTCCTTCTTTATATGTAAAGTGCGTGTAGTCCTCTCCGTCAATGACAACAACTCCATTGTCATTTGTCCCTATCCATATCCTACCGTTTCTGTCCTCGAAAAGAGCCCGTCCGCTGGTCAGGCCGTCAACCGAGTCGATCCTTGTAAAGGTATTGCCGTCATAACGCAGTATTCCGCTGTATCCTCCCACCCAGATGAAACCGTCGGAAGATCCCAGAATGTAATTGGCTTCCGAGGTCGGCAATCCGTTCGTGGCATCATACAACTGTGTCACGTAACCGGCATCATTGATCTGTCCGCTCGCCGCATATCCTCCTCCGAAATATGTACGTTCGGAAATACCTGCCCGGACTGCATGGGGTGCGACAACAACCGATAAGACAAGAAACGAGCATATTGTTATGATCTTTTTCTTATGCATCATGGTTATACTTCCTTAAAATGACCTTGACTTCCGGTAGCGCTTCCATAAACACCTCTATACATTTAGGGTCAAACTGTGTCCCCCTTCCCTCTTCAAGTATCGCCAGCGCTTTCTCCAGAGGAAATGCAGGTTTATATACGCGCGGAGACGTAAGCGCGTCAAATACATCGGCAACGGCCATGATCCTTGCCGAAAGAGGTATGACTTCTCCGTGTATCCCTTCGGGATAACCCTTCCCGTCCCATCTTTCATGGTGATAAGCCGCCATGTTTCTTGCTTCTTTCAGATAGTTATCACCCTTGACCGTACTGATGGCATTCTCAATTATCCTTTTTCCGGCAACGGTATGAGTCTTCATGATCTCAAATTCTTCATCTGTAAGCTTTCCGGGTTTGTTTAATACTTCATCGGGAATGTTGATCTTTCCGATGTCGTGGAGAGGCGCCGATCTTACTACGTCGGAAATAAACTTTGACGTGATCTTTTCCGCATAATACCCTTTCCTATTCAGCCCCTCTACTATTATCTTCACATATGCCGCCGTTTTCTGAACATGCGCTCCCGTATCGGAGTCCCGGCTCTCAACAAGATCAGCCATTGTTATGATAAGACCGTCCTGCATCTTTGATGTTGAATCTGACAGACGCCTTATGCTTCGAAGCTGTTCAGCCTGATTTCTTGTCATTCTGCATGCAGACAGATACAGATTTTCCAGCTCATCCCCCGTACGAACTCCAAGGTTTCTGAACATCCTGACATCCTCATCCATACTCTCCTGCGTGTTATCGGCTTTGGCAAGATGATCTATACTCCTGGCGATCGAGTTGATCGGAAACACGACGTTGTAATCGCTCAGCCAGATCGTAAATGTACAAAGAAGAACAAAGAACCCGAGGGAAACCGATATGATCTCCGTAAGAAAGCTCCTTTTGTCAGCATTTAATTTATCCATATCCACATCAGCTATCGCATAGCAGGTGCATCTGCCTTCAGAATCATAAACCGGTTTGGCCGCCGTAAGAAGATGTCCGTATTCATCGTTTGTAATGATAGGTTTCACTTCTTTTCCCGCAAGGAGCGAGGAAATATACGGAGCAAATCCCCCATCATACGGGATCAGGCTTCCTATCTCCCCTGCCGGCTGGTCTTCCGTGGCTATGTCAAAAACAACCCGGAATCCTTCAGGTTCAGCCTTATATACGTACAGGTATGCGATCTCGGAAGAACTTGCAAGGATCCTCTCCATCCACTGCTTTGTTTCCCTATAATCAGTGGAACTCCCGCCGTCCCTCAGGTACTCATCTATGCGACCACCGTTTATAATGCTTGTCGTAAGTGTTGCTGTCCCCAACGCAAGCTCCGAGTGTTCTCTTACCGACATTTTTTGGAATACCCTTGCGCTTATAGCGATACAAACTACTGCAACCGTCGTGAGGGAAAACACAAGAACAATTAACACCTTGATGCGAAGCGAAGCTACACGGACATCTTCTTTATCTCTGGAAGATACGTTCTTCTCAATATTCGGATTCTGCATCCACATATCAAATTCAAACAGCTGATGATATCCGGCCGGAATGATACGCACAAGCAAAACTGCCAGCAAAACTGTTATCGCTTTATCGGGAATATCCATTATAAGGCTCGACAGCAGATTGGATATTCCAGCACCAAATAGACCTGTTCCGTAGATGATGCCGCTGAGTGATTCGCCGTCAAGCGACAATCCGTCAGTAAAATATGGGATCAATGATCCAAGCCCTCCGCCGATAACTGAAAACACTGCGATCATTCCTATGATCCCGCCAATCTTCCTGCTCCATCCTCTTTTTGCAAACATTGCACCAACAAGTGCGATAAAGACATTAAGTACTCCATAATACATTGCAGTCGGATCAGAGATAGTCTTGATGATATTGGTGAAAAAACCGACAACGACACCGGGCAATGATCCGCCCATCATGCCGATAGCAATTGTTCCTGCAGTATCCAGATAGAGAGGAAGGTCAAGCGCGCTTACGGCAGAACTTAACAGCAAATTAAGAGTAATACCGGCCACGCACATTATGAGTGCAAACAGATTATGTCTTTTTTGGATAGCATTAAGCAT
>JAILAN010000015.1 GCA_024681595.1 Lachnospiraceae bacterium | reverse complement strand
TTACGCTGAAGGTCTGTTCTTTGCCTCCATCCCGGGTAAATTCCAGGATATCCCGGATCTCTTTTGACCCGTTGTCAAACACTACATGTATTGTGTTGACCGGAATATCCGTGCGTCCGGTTACGGTCAGAGACGTTGCGGTTTTTTCTCCAAAGTCCATATCCTTAAACTCCACGGTCACGTTATTTCCGATACCTTCTATGCGATCATCAAGCTTAGTGAACTTATCGCCATAGACAGCATCACATTCTCCCGCATTCAAAACAGAATATGCTTTAACAAGCTTCTTAAATGAAAAACCGCCTATATGGGCCTTGTCACGAGCAACAAGGTACAGATTGCAAAGCCCCTTCAGGCGCTTTTTAAGAGTGTAGGTTCCGGGCTGATATTCATTCCATATCATCTCCTTGTGATAATGGCCGTTCAATACGAGATCGCTTCCTTCTTTTTCCGGGATGCCGTCCCACAGCTCAAAATCAAAAGGATCATTTGAAAGGTGAAAGATTGATATGGTGATCTCATCAGATCCGTAGGATCCGAAATCAAGGTGTTCAAAACCAACAACACTTCTTGCTCCGCGCTGTGTGGATACGCCGTGCTCATTTCCGACACCGATGTCACCTTCATGGTAACTCCACAATCCGCCTGATACAAAGCCATAGGGATCTATAGTCGCTTCTCCGATACCCTCGACGCTGAAATCAAGTTCTGATATGACCCGCACGTTTTTGCAGCCGCACCGGCACATGCAACGCAGACGGAAGTTTCCGTCTCCGAAAGCCTGAACTTTTGCAACCGTACCCTGTACCTCAACAACCTTTGCGATGGTGCTGTCTATTCCGGTGTCATTGACCGCCTTCCATATAAGGTCATCAGGTGATACGTTTTCTCCGGCAGGGCAGAGATTTGCTCTTACCAGAACCTCACTGTGATCTTTGGTAAGCTTTCTTTCTCCGTCACAGGAAAGCTCGATCTTTCTAACATAAGGTCTTACCTTTGCCTTTGTCGACAAAACCTCCGGCATTAAGGATATTCCGGGTATTTTTTCTCCCGCTGATACAGGTATGGTGAGTTTAACACCTTTAAGACCTTCACTGTCGATCGACACATTTATCGCACCCGGTTTTTCACCTACTGCGATACACACTAGCATCTTCCCTGAAAAAAGACGCTTTTCCCTGCCCTTGTACTCATCCGTATCGGTGGAATCACCGTTATCAAGTCCAGTTAGATATCCCGAGCCGCTGACATCAACACTTACTATATTGCCAGCATTTTCAACAGGATGGCCGTTTTCATCAAGAGCCGACACCTCCACAAAGCACATATCAGCGCAGCCCGACATAAGCGTGCGGTTTTCATCATAAACCTTTGCCACCAGCTTAACCGCTTCGCCGAACGAGTACCGGCTTTCCCTTGCAATCTCTTTGCCCTCATCGTCATAGGCCACAGCCGTGATCTCACCCTCCTCATATGGGATCCGGTAATCGCCACTTACGCTCATGCCATGTTCATGATCTATGTTTTTACGTCCGAGACTTTTTCCATTTAGGAAAAGCTCCACCGAAGGGGCATTGGTGACAGCCCTCACATCTATGATCTGCCCCGGATTGAAATCCCAATACGGGAAAAGATGAACAAACGGATATTCCCTATAGTCAGTCCAGCCCGCCTTGTAAATAAAATAACTGTCCTTCGGAAAACCGGCCGTATCTGTCTGACCGAAATATGAGTTTCTCGTGTGATAGGGCGTAGGCTCTCCGATATAATCAAAGCCCGTCCACAGGAACTGTCCCATGGAGAACTCATGATCGCGCTCCTGCGTAATGCAGTACTCCGGGTTCGGCGCTCCCCAGCTGGTGGTGGAGTTACCTAGAGAAGAGCACTGCCAGTCGTCATCGGCCAGCAGCTGTTTATCAAAGGGAAAGTGGTAGATCCCCCTGCTCTGAACGATGGATGAGGTTTCACTTCCGAAAATATACCAGTCGGGATGGGCTGCATGATGCTCGTCATACAGCCTCTCAGCGTAGTTATAACCTATATATTTGAGTATATCCGCGCATTTTTGAGTATTCTCCCAGGGCATATAATTTGACCCCATGCTGATGACGGCATTTGAACGCGGATCGTTCCGGCGGGTCTCATCCATCAGCATCTTTGTGATCTCAAGGCCATGCTCATCCTTGTGGGTGTCATATATCTCATTTCCTATACTCCACATGAAAACGCTGGGATGATTGCGGTCCCTGCGCACCCAGCTCCTTACATCGCGCTCATTCCACTCCCTGAAAAATCTTGCGTAATCAAAATCTGTCTTGCTGCCTTCCCACATATCAAAGGCCTCGTCAAGCACGAGAAATCCCATCTCATCCGCCAGATCCAAAAGCCCCACTGCCGGCATATTGTGAGCGGTACGTACCGCGTTTACACCCATGCCCCTCAGGATCTCAAATTTCCGGCGCATAGCGCTCCTGTTAAAAACCGCACCTATGGCGCCCAGATCGTGATGTTCGCAGACACCCCGGATCTTTACATGCTCACCGTTAACAAAAAGTCCGTGATCATTATCAAATCTGAAATATCTGAAACCGAATCTCACGGTGACCTCATCATCCCCATCCAATGATACGGATGCAGTATAAAGATGACAGGCTGAAAGTGACCAAAGCTCCGGCGATGATACTGTCCTTTTTATCTCAACCCTTAAAGTCCCGTCAGGGTATATCTCACGGCATACGTCACTTATCCTTGCATTTTCAAAAATGCCCGCCTCCCGCACCTTAAATATAACCTTAAGATCCCTGTCAACATCGGATGATCCCTTATAGCCTTTGTCCCACAGGCAGTCAGCCACGCCACAGGCAACCTCGGCACTTATAAAAAGCTCCCAGTCGCCGGCAAGCTCCGTTTCATTTACCGGTTTTGCGGACACGTAAACACTGTCTGTCACAATATGTGTTTCATTTTCAGTGATAAAAAATACATCCCTGTAAAGCCCGGCTCCGCTGTACCACCTGCTGTTTGGCGACTTAAAAACAAGCCTTACCACCAGCTCGTTTTCTCCGTCCTTAAGGAGATCCGTTACATCAAAGAAAAAGCTGGAATACCCGTATTTCCACTCACCTGCCTCCTTACCATTCACAAACAGGGTCGTATCCATGTAGGCTCCCTCGAAATACAGCTCATACCGCTTGCCATTTTCCTTTTTAAGAGAAAATCTCCTGCGGTAAAATCCCACGGAATCCTCGTACAGATCATCAGCCTGACCTATGAGCCAATCGTGGGGCAGATTGACCCGGGAAAAACTCATCATTGATGGATCATCATTTTCGTGTCCTGCAGGCTG
>JAILAN010000013.1 GCA_024681595.1 Lachnospiraceae bacterium | reverse complement strand
AATGAGAGCAATAGCCGAACTCGGAGTAAAAAGTCCGTTAAAGAAATGCGGGTTTACCAAGCAGGAGATCCGACAGTTATCAAAGGAACTGGGCCTTCCTACCTGGAACAAGCCTTCTTTGGCCTGTCTGGCTACACGCTTTCCTTACGGACAGGAGATCACACCCGAAAAACTCCGGACCATAGATACTGCAGAGCAAATGCTCATAGACAGCGGTTTTTTTAATGTCCGTGTCCGCGCTCACCGGGAGCTGGCGCGGATAGAAGTCGATCCTTCTGAATTTGACAAAGTCATAAACAAAAAGATAACGGACAATATTGTCCGCTATCTTAAGGAAAATGGTTTCAAATATGTAACTCTCGACCTTGAAGGCTACAGCACCGGCAGTATGAACCGAATGCTGAACCTTTAAATCAGCATATGATATCTATCTGCCTGCAGAGTTCTGTCCGGATCTCTGCTTTTGAATGACAATTATCGTCACAACAACAATTGCCCCTGCGATAATAAACAGGATTATCCACAGATTACCAGCCTCCTTTGTATCGTTATTTACATCGATCGATCCGGATAAAGCAACTGCCTGATTTTCTATGGTCTTTGTCTCAGCCGGCTTTTCTATCTCCTTTTTAACAGGTTCCTTTGTTTTTGCCGGTTCGGGAGAAACGGATTTTTCCGATTCGATCTCATCCGCTATCTCGTGAAATGCCTTTTTTTGTATGGATGATGCAGCCGTGCGTAAGGGAACTCTGGCTGAAAGAACAGTTCCGCCCGGAACCGGAGCATTTGCATTCAGTAATACAAACGGAATCTGTACAGGATTTACAGCGGCTATCTGTGATATCGCTTCATAATCATAACCATTATTGCTGTCATTATCTGTCTGAATTATCTGATCCGGTTCTGTCACATCTGTCTTATTATCTTCCGTGATGTCAGTCTTATCTGTTGTACCCGGAGTATTAACGGCGGCCTTAACCGCTTTTACGGTCAGAACGATGCTTCCGGTGACCTTCTCAATAACGATATATCCGCTATCCTTGCTGTAATAGATCCTCCCGCTTACATAGTCCGGCCTGTTAACGCTGAATGAATCTATACTGTAACCCTCAGCAGGTTTTAAATATACATATACCGTTCCTCCGGGCTTGGCTGTAAGAACATCATTTCCGGTAAAGATCACGTTCTCTGATCCGGCCTTATCTATCGTGATATCCCATGTTCCTCTGGGCACTTCAAAGAAATCACAATCAGAGGCAAAATAATAGGTATTACCGTCTGTCTTTGCTCCGGCTCTTAAGGCATGCAGACCTGACGAAAGACCCGAATACTCACCGTTTACAATCTTTTCCCATTCACCGCTTCCGACTACCAGATAACCGTCATGAACATCACCCGTCCAGATCTCATACCCTTCCGGTACATTAATTATCTTTCCGTCATTCTGATCAGGCTTTGTTCCTATGATCTGATCGGTATAAAGCACCAGATCGCTCTTTAACTGAAGGATCAGATGAATATCTGTTGTTACCGTTATCCCTTCAAAAGAGCTCTCGATTCCGAATACTGATTTATAATCAGCTTTCTTTTGCCCGTTTTGTACAGAATAAGATGAAGTAAATTCGGCTATACCGTTTTCGCCCGTCGATCTGTTTTGATCAGAAGATGTATCGGAAGTATTTTGCTTATAATAGATTTTTACTCCCGGTACGGGGTTACCATTTTGATCCTTGGCTTCAACTTGAATCGTTGTCTTTATACCTGCGTTACCTTCACTGTAGGTTGGATTATCATTAAATGAAACACTTTTAACGTTAAGACTTGAAACTACAGCCTTTTCCGCCGCAGAAGCATATACAGTTATATCTCCCGTGATATTTTCGATATAAAGTTCTCCGGTGCTGCCATAAGTATATCCGGATATATTATCGGCAGGTTCGACCCTTATGCTGTCGCTGACGATATAATGGGTTGAAGGATCGGCCGGAGTGATTTTTATGCTTACCGGATTACCCTTATTAACCGTCTGAACCTTTTTATCAAACCGGACGTTTTCATCGCCCGATGTCCTTACGGCGTACTGTACCGTAGCGTTGTTGCCGCTCTTAACATAAAGCTCAGCTGATGTCCTTCTATAGTATAAGTAACCGTCCGAATAACCCGGTGCCACAATGATATATGTGCCGCGTCCCAGTCCGGTTATCACTCCTGCGTTCACTGCATAAGTATTGGACGAACCCTGAAGATAGTATTCCAGATAGGGATAATCCTCTTTTCCTTCATACTTTATCACCCCGGTTTCTTCATCATCCAAAGAGTCTGTTACCCTAAACTCCGTTTTGCGAAGATTTCTGGAAATCCTCTTAACCGTAATATGCTCACTCTCACCGAGTACTTCTCCCGAACCGGAGGTGAATTTGATATAGATCTCGTAATCCTTGTCATTGCTGGTTATCTTAACCGTTGCGGAAGCCGTATTTTCGTTAAGGTCTGCTTTCTGTTCTTTTCCCTGAAGATAAACCCCGGCTTTGAGATCCGATGTATCGCTTATTCCAAGGATACTTGCACTTACCTTGATCTTCTCCCCGTCTTCAATCCATTCTGTTGAAATGGAACTTACGGAAATGTCGTCATTTTCAGCAGCTGTTGGGGCGACCTCCGGAATGATCTCTCCGACAGGAAGTGACAGCGCACCAGTAGCCTTTGATAAACTTCTTTTGGAAAGATTATCAGCGTCCTTATCCTCTTTAGTGGTATCGTCTTGTGCCTCATCCGTATCCGTTTCTTCATTCACTTCCTCGTCATCATCGGCATTCTCAGCATCCACGTTATCTTCCGTATCGTCAGCATCTTCAGGATCCTTTTTTTCCGCATCATCCGGCGATCCGGTTTCATCACCGGATCCTATGACATTTTTATCCTTACCCTCATCCGCTGTACCCTGATCTGCAGCATCTGTAACTGTGCTGCCGTTTCCCTCTGCGGGTATTTCGGCAAATGCCGGTATACTCAGATTGAGAGCTAGCGCCAGGATAAGCGCCGTTACCGTAATCTTTTTGATCTTTTTCATTTTCTTTATGTTTCCCCTTTTATCAGATAAACAGACTGATATCGGATTTTTCTCCTGATCCGATAAATGTGGCAACTCCACCGAGTTCCACTCCGTCAATAAGTTCTTCTTTATGTATCCCCATTATGTCCATCGACATCTGACACGCTACGATCCTTACTCCGTGAGATATCGCATCCTGGATAAGTTCCTCAAGAGAAGATATTCCCTTGCTCTTCATGATCGCTCTTATCATCTTCGGACCGGCTCCGAACATGTTCATTCTGGAAAGTCCAAGCTTTTTGGTTCCCCTAGGGAGCATGATACCGAACATTTTTTCAATAAATGTCTTGGCAACTTTAACTTTATTCGGACGTCTTAAAATATTCAGTCCCCAGAATGTAAAGAACATCGTGACATTTCTTCCGAGTGCTGCCGCCCCGTTTGCCATGATAAAGGATGCTATGGTCTTATCAAGATCTCCTGAAAAAACTATGAATGTCTTATCGTTCCCGTTTGAAACCTGAACCGCTCCGATATCATTTTTGGAAGTATTCTCACTCTTTTTCTGTATTCTGGCTTTAACTATCCCGTCTTCAAACTTAAGATCCTGAAGCTCATTTCCCGTTCTCTCACACCACACGGCTATGTCAGAATAGAAAGCATCTTCGGTAGCTTCAACTCTCACTTTGCTCCCATCGGGAAGTGATCTTAGAGTGTCCGCAACCTTGACTATGGGACCGGGACATCTTAAGTTTTTAGCGTCTATAAAAATTTCTTCTTCAGGGTCGGCTTTTGCGTCTATCTTTACTATAAGTGATGAAGTATCCGTAGAACCGGCTCTGTTACCGAAATTCCTGAATTCATCGTATCCGCCATCGACATTATAGGCTTCGTACTCCCTGTCGGTAAGGATCTCCGTTATCTCTTCACTGAAATCCCCGGTCCGACAGATAACATATACGGGCTTATCGGAGGAAACCTCATCAAGTCTTGATGCTACCTGTGAAAACGGAATGTTGATCGCTCCGTCTATTGGATGTATCAATACTTCATCAGGTTCGCGCAGATCAAGGACAGTGATATCATTTCTTCCGTATCTTGTAAGTTCACTAAAATCCTCTGCAGATATTCTTTTGATACTGGTCTCTTTATAATCGCTCATATTATTCCCCTTCCAAAACAATGATTCTCTACAGACAGAAAAAGCAGGTGTCATCATGGCACCTGCTCAGTCCGTTCATGTTCGTACTTTTATCAGGCAACACAATGAATCACAGAATACTCCTATCCTGCATACAGCAACAACACATGGTACAGACTATTATTCCGTTGTGTTTAATGCCGTTGGTCATTGTGATACCTTTTTATATTTCCCCTATTTACCTACTATGTCTATATGTTTTAATTATATTACTATATGCATTAAAACGTGTCAACTGTTTTTAATCGCCGACTTTCTTAATGTAAAGTTCGAATGTTCCGTCTCCGTTATCATCAAGACGGAGTACTTCATGTCCTTCTTCTTTGATACTTCTTGGTACATTTTGAACGGGTTCTCCGTCATTTAAATGAACCTGAAGTATCTGGCCTTCATCTAGTTCCTCAAGTGCAACTTTTGTCTTAACAAATGTTACCGGACAATTAACATCAGTGATATCTACTGTGTCATCCACTGTAAAATTAAGATCTGCCATCTGTTTTCTCCTTTGTCATACTATCTCAAGATCTTCTTTTCTGACTGTTCTTTCTCCATCAGGTCCTTCAACATGAAACGCATTTAATACAGGTTCATCCTCTTTTTCAAGTGAAAGGATAAGGTATGAAGCGCTGCTGTCATTTGCAAGGCGCTTATCCTCTTCAGATGGACGTGACGGTGATTCTGGATGAGAATGCCAGTTGCCAAGCGGTTTGTAACCTTTACTACGCATATCCTTTATGGCTGAAAGCTGTTCTCTGGGATCGATCGAAAAATGTTCATTAGTATGATCGATATTTGTCAGCAGGTATACTTCCTTTATCACTCTGACATCATCCTCATCATTTCCTCCGATCAGACCGCAGGCCTCATTGGGTCTTTCCTTAAGAGCATGTTCAAGTATTTTTTTGTAATCCGACTCTTTAATGGTTATCTTCATTCAGTCTCTCCGTCACTTTATATTCTGATCAATGCTTCATATCACATGCAACCTGTTCGTAATCGATAAGCTCGGTTATGGTCGGTGTGTCTGAGCATACCGCACACCCCTTGCCGCGGGGAGGGAGCTTAATCTTATGAAACTCCATCTTGAGGGCATCATATGTGAGCAGATATCCTGTAAGGAGTTCCCCTACTCCGGTGATATACTTAACAGCTTCCATCGCCTGAAGTGAACCTATCACTCCTCCCATTGCACCTATGACACCGGCCTGTTTGCATGTAGGAACTGCATCCTTCGGGGGAGGATTCTTAAATATACATCTGTAACAGGGGCCTTCCTTGGGAATAACTGTCGTCAACTGACCCTTAAACCTGATGATACCTGCATGAGAAAAAGGCTTGTTAGCCATTACACATGCATCATTTATAAGGAACTTCGCAGGAAAATTATCCGTTCCATCCAGTATAAAATCGTAATCACTGATAAGATCCAGGATATTTGCACTGCTTACGAACTCATAATATGTATTGACGGTAACATCCGGGTTTATCGCCCGCATGGTCTCAGCTGCGGATTCAACTTTTTTCTTGCCTATATCGTTTGTTGAATGGATGACCTGTCGCTGGAGATTTGAAAGATCCACAACATCGGCATCGACGATACCTATCGTACCTACACCTGCTGCCGCCAGGTACATTGCGGCCGGCGCTCCGAGTCCGCCTGCTCCGATAATGAGGACCTTGGAATTAAGAAGTTTTTTCTGTCCCTTTACTCCAATCTCCTTAAGAATGATATGTCTGGAGTATCTCTCCAGTTGCTCATTGGTAAAAGCCATTATCTTCCGCCTCCCATGAAATACAGAAACTCCACTTCGTCATTGTCCATTAAGATATAAGTTTCAAAATCTTCCTGATCGATAAATTCTTCATTCACCGAAACAGTAACATACTGAGGTGTTTCTACCTGCTCTATTTCGATGAGCTTTGAAACACTCAGTCCGTCTTCAAATTCCTTTTTTTCTCCCGCAACCGTAATGATCATGTTATCTCCTTTCAAAATACCGGATCAGGCGAATGTCCTTAATACTTTTACCATGGCATCCACATCTTCCGGTGAATTATACAGTGCAAGTGTAGGTCTTACCGATCCTTCATAACCGAAGTGGCGAAGGACAGGCTGTGCACAGTGATGTCCCGTACGAACCGCTATTCCGTAATTATCCAGTCTCTTTCCAACTTCATCATCTGAATATCCGTCCAGCTTAAATGAGAGGACCGAAGCTTTGTTAAGAGCTGTTCCTATTAAATGAAGGCCTTTTACCGTCTTCATCTGGGACATGGCATACTGTAACAGTTCATGTTCCCACCTGTAGACACAGGGCATACCTATATCCATAAGATATTTAAGGGCTTCACCCAATCCTACGGCATCGGCGATGCTTCCCGTTCCTGCTTCAAACTTATTCGGGATCCCGTTGTAGACAGTTCTTTCAAATGTCACATCAGCTATCATGTTCCCGCCGCCGTGATAGGGTCTGGCTGCTTCAAGCAGTTCTCTTTTTCCATATACAGCGCCTATTCCCGTAGGGGCAAATATCTTGTGGCCCGAGAATACGAAAAAGTCTGCATCCAGTGCCGAAACATTTACCGGGATATGTGCAACCGACTGTGCTCCGTCAATAAGTATCCTTACTCCGTGTCTGTGAGCTATTGCTATGAGTTCTTCTACCGGAGTCACCGTACCAAGGACATTGGAAACATGGGTCACTGATACGAATTTAGTTCTCCTGGTAAAGAGTTTTTCATACTCATCCATTTTTAACTGGCCTGTTTCATCACAGGGTATCACTTTTATTACAGCTCCCGTTTCTTCGGCAATGAGCTGCCAGGGAACTATGTTTGCGTGATGCTCAAGGATTGAAACTATGATCTCATCTCCGGGTTCAAGCAAAGGCTTTACATAGGAATGAGCTACCAGGTTTATCCCTTCTGTCGTACCCCTTACAAATATGATCTCGTCGGATGAAGATGCTCCAAGGAAATCCCTTACGGTATCTCTGGCTTTTTCATATGCATCCGTGGATCTGGCTGCAAGTGTATGAGCACCCCTGTGAACATTTGAGTTTTCGTGTTCAAAATAATATGTCAGTCTGTCAATGACCTGTCTGGGTCTTTGGGTAGTAGCACCGTTATCAAGCCAGATCAGCCGGTTTCCGTTTATCTGTTCAGACAGTATCGGGAAATCGTTCCTTATCTGACTTAACGTCTTGCTGCCTATCCTGATAGAATCATCTCTTGGTGTACCGTTATCATGGTGATCATCTTTTTTGGCTACCGAATCACCACCAAGTGATGTGGGTACATCAACGACCCTGTCATTTGCTGCCGCTTCTTCCTTTGATACAACCTTCGGAGAATACGAAGCAGCCGGCTCCGCTACTGAAAACGCAGCTGGTTCTTCTAATGAATCCAAAACCGGTCCTGTTCCGTATGATGAAAAATCTTCAGGCAGATAATAATCTCCTTCCGAAGGCAGGGTTAACGATTCATAGGGTATTCCGGCTTCGGAACCGGTTGTATATGGTTCCAGAATGCTTCCGGTTATATCAGGAAAGAGCGAGTTTGCCAGTTTTTCAAGTTCACTGACATCAGGCAATCCGTCATATCCGTTAATCGTAGTCATAATATTCACCAACCTCTACATCTTCCAAAACAGCAATGGCATCATCTGCAAGTATGGCTGCAGAACAATACAAAGATAAGAGATAAGAAGCTACTCCTTTATCGTCGATACCTCTGAAACGAACCGATAAGCCTCTTGAATGTTCGTTCTTTAATCCGGCCTGGAAAAGACCTATTACACCGCGCTTTGCTTCACCGGTACGGATGAGCAGGATGTTAGTCTTACCGCTCTGCGACTGGGGATTCTTAAGTCCGTCAACAAGCAGCTTGTCTGTCGGAACCATGGGAATTCCTCTCCATGTAAGGAAGTTTCCGCCAGCGATGTTTACAAATACAGGCGGAACGCCTCTCTTCGTGCATTCTCTTTCAAATGCAGCAATAGCTCTGGGATGAGCAAGGAAGAAAGAGGGCTCTTTCCATACCTTCGTGATAAGCTCATCAAGATCATCGGGAGTAGGAGCTCCGTTTCTGGTCTGGATCCTCTGTGAATCCACGATATTCTTTAAAAGACCGTAATCATCATTATTGATGAGCTGACTTTCCTGACGCTCTCTTAATGATTCGATCGCAAGACCGAGCTGTTCCTGTGTCTGATCGTAGGGAACACTGTAAACGTCTTCTACAGCTGTGTTTACGTTGATGATGGTAGAGATCGAATTTAATCTGTACTCTCTGGGTTCGGTCTCATACTCAACATATCCCTGAGGAATGATATCCGACTTTTTGGTCTGAGAACAGAGAACATCCAAAGGTGTATCTCCTTCAACAACCTTGTTTACTCTGTAGATTCCTGTCTCAAGGCCCTTGAATTCAAGGAATTTCGTGAGCCACTTGGGAGTAAGTGCCCCAAATTGAGGTTTTGTTTTGGTGACATTGGCAAGGTTATATGCCGCTTTTGCACTTAAAGCGTTAATACCCTGCTGTTCCTGTGTTACTTCTTTTGCCATTGATTAATCCTCCTTAAATGTATGATCCTGTGTCTTTCGACCTGTATCCTTTTACAGCCATGCACCTTCATTCGAGAATATGATATCCTTCATGGCATCTATTCCGCCTTTAAGGTTATACATGGGTCCTTTGTATCCTGCTTCCCGTAAAGTGTTGATCGCGAGGATACTTCTTTTTCCTTCCTTACAGATAAATACCGTATCAATATCAGGATCAAGCTCCTTCATCCTTCGTTCGAGCTGTCCTATCGGAATGACTATCGCTTCAGGGAATCTTAATATCGCCCTTTCATGAGGCTCCCTGACATCGATGATCGTCAAAGGTTCTTTTTTCTCTATCTTTTCTGCCAGTTCCTCGGGAGTAAAGCCTTCAACAGGTACTTCGTTTTCATCTTCCTTAAGTCCGCAGAATTCTTCGTAATCGAATTCTTCTATAGTCGTTATTTCAGGGTTCATGCCGCATAAAGGACATTTATTGTCTTTATCGACCTTAAGTATCGAAGATCTCAGATTCAGCGAATCTATCGAAAGCAACTTACCGTTAAGGATCTTACCTATTCCCATGATCAGCTTTAAGGTTTCGTTTGCCTGTATGCTCCCTATGATCCCGGGAAGAGGACTTATCGCTCCTCCTTCCGCACAGGTGGGAACCAGTCCCTTTTCGGGGGGAGCAGGATAAAGACATCTTAAACAAGGTCCGTTATCCAGATTAAATATCCCTACCCTTCCTTCATACTGGTATATCGCACCAAACACTTCGGGTATGCCCAGCAGAGCACAGGCATCGTTTATCAGATATCTGGTCTTATAATTGTCGGTACAGTCCACCACAACATCGTAATCCTCTATCATGGAAGCAATGTTATCGGCTTCGGGCTTTGTGTTTTCATCTTCAAAGACTATGCTTCGGTTCATGTTCCTTACAAAATCCCTTGCAGATGCGACCTTTGGTCTTTTAAGATCCCTCTGACTGTGGATAACCTGGCTTTGAAGATTTTCAAGCGTTACCGTTTCCGGATCCACAACCTTCATGGTCCCCACACCGGCTGCTGCCAGATACTGTATGACCGCTGATCCCAATGCTCCCGCACCGAAAACCACCACTTTCGATGCTTTGATCCTTTTTTGTCCCTTAACACTGATCTCACGAAGCATCAGATGTTTTCCGAATCTTTCTACCTCCGAATCATCAAGAGCAACTTCTTTTCTTCTTTCGTCAGAGATTATGCTCTCTCTCGGGGATCCTCCCGCAATCGATGGTAAAAGAAGGATCTCTTCTCCTTCTATCTTTCTGTACCATTTATCCTTTTCGGTATTATCCTCGTCTCCGACATATATTCTTATGAAACGTCTTAAGGAACCCTTCTCGTCAAAAAGAATCTTTTTTGAATCCGGATATTCATCTGTAAGATGATCGATCACTTCCTGGATCGTAGTTCCTGTAGTCTCAATCTCTGCATTTTTGCCGAAGTAATTTCTTAATGTTGAGGAAATATAAACTTTCATCTTTTTCTCCGTTCTATCTGACATAGTTTAATTTGAGTGATGTTGCTTCCTTATCAGGTTCTGTCTTAAGATAAGCTCTTATATTCCTGCATTTTTCATCTACTATCGAAAGCACTATATACAACATTCCCGGTATCATGTTCTCTTCATCCTCTCTCGAAAGGACAGCCTCTGCATCGGGATGCGAATGATATATTCCGATGATGCTCTCCGTGTCCTTTTCAAGGTTTTTTTCCACATTTATGATTTCTCCGGGATCGATGATAAAGCGGTCTCCCCTTTTACTCTGTTCAGAACTGTTTTCAAGAGAACATATCTTATCTATCTTTAGTTCATCCATATCTCCTATCAGAACTCCGCAGCATTCTTCAGGATATGCCATTTTCCCCTGAAAGCTCATTTTCATACATATATCAATGTTAAGATTTAAATTGTTTTCCATAATTTCGGTCATGTGCTGTTTTCTACAGCATCCGTAAAGTCTCTGATCAGATCCCGGGCATCTTCTATTCCTACACTGACCCTTACAGTATCTTCAAATACTCCGGCTTTGTTTTTCTCCTCTTCACTTTCGTTTATATACAATGTCGAATAAGGATGTATCACCAGAGTCCGCAGATCTCCTATGTTGCTGGCTATCAGAGCATATTCAAGTGAATTGATTATCTTAAATGCCCTTTCTTTTGATCCGGCTCTGAAATTTAATATTCCTCCGCCATATCCCGACAGGAGTTCATCGACCTTATCATGATAAGGATGATCTTTTAATTTCAGGTAACACACCTCGATACCCGGGAGTTTACTAAGTTCTTTTGCCAGAGCATCGGCATTTTTACATATTCTCTCCATGCGAAGACCCAGCGTATCTGTTCCGATATAATTCAAAAAAGCATTTGCCGGAGATAAACAGCCTCCGAAGTTTTCCCAAAGATCCGTCCTTAATCTCACGGTAAAAGCCATTTTTCCGAACTTTTTAAACTCGGAAAGCGCCGTATGCTTTTCAAAATCCCACTTAAACCTTCCGGAATCTATGATGATCCCACCTATCGAATTTCCGCCTCCGTTCAGATATTTGGAAGTCGAATGAATAACCACATCGGCTCCAAGATCTATCGGTCTAACCAGGAAAGGCGTGGCTGTTGTCGAATCTATAAAAAGCGGCAGTCCCGCTTCATGGGCGATCGATGAAACAGCTTCGACATCAAAAATCTTAAGTGCCGGATTACTGATCATTTCTCCGTATATGACTCTGGTCCTTTCATTTATAAGAGGCTTTATCTGTTCCACGGTCATATCCTCGGCAAAGACCGTGTGTATTCCCAGTTTTTCCAGATTATGAAAAAGGCTTATAGTTCCTCCGTAAAGCCCTCTGCCTGCGATTATCTCATCACCGCTTTTACAGACCGCAAGCAATGAAGACGATATTGCAGACATTCCGCTACTGCAGCATACCGCACCATTGCCACCTTCAAGCTCATTGACTCTCTTTTCAAAAGCAGCTACCGTCGGATTTCCTACACGGGTATATGCATAGCCCATGCTCTTATGAGAAAAAACCTTTTCAAGTTCTTCCATGCTCTCATATTCATAGGCGCTTACCTGTGATACGGGAGGCAGGATCTCTCTGTTCGCATTATGCTGTATAGATCTTCCATGAAGAAGTAACGTATTAAAACCGATATTGTTGTCCATATTTTTATCCATTCAGTAATAAGATCATCTCTATTTAAAGAAAAAGCCCGGAGGCATTTTTGCTTCCAGGCATATGGCTGTCGGTAATGTTCTTTATCCTATAACCGAAAGGGAGCGCATTGACAGACAATCTAACGCCCCAGCCATATCACATACCCGGGAAATACGCATTCGACAACCCATAACTTTATTGGATTTGTAAATAGTGCACTTTATCACCTGTCTTAAACTCCGTTTCCCAATTTTACAGATAAATTATGGTTATTATATTACTACCTACCTACTATGTCAATAGGTTTATTCTTTATCATTTTTCTTTTTCTCATAATCTTCGATGGCATTTTTGATCGCTTCTTCGGCCAGCACCGAACAGTGCATCTTGTAATCGGGAAGACCGTCAAGAGCTTCGGCTACGGCTTTGTTTGTAAGCTCCAGTGCCTCGGAAAGAGGCTTTCCCTTTATGAGTTCGGTTGCCATCGAGCTTGATGCGATCGCGCTTCCGCAACCGAAGGTTTCAAACTTGACATCCTTTATGATCTCATCTTCAATCTTGAGATACATCTTCATGATGTCGCCGCACTTGGCGTTTCCTACCTCGCCGACACCGTCTGCATCCTCTATCACTCCGACATTTCTGGGGTTTCTGAAATGATCCATTACTTTTTCGCTGTATAAAGCCATATGAACATACCTCCG
>JAILAN010000030.1 GCA_024681595.1 Lachnospiraceae bacterium | reverse complement strand
GGCAGCATAGCAGGAGCTTTTCGATAACGCCGGTTGACGGGAACGATATAGATGACGTTTCCGACCTGATGATGACTCTTAACAGTTCAAAATATACTGTTATAGACAACTCTACCGGAACGATCATCTTTGAAGAGCATTTTTTTCGTATACTGTGGTCGCTTCTTGTCTGCGCTTTATCGGTCTATATGATCGAGGTCGCATTTACGCTGTTTGCCTATCCCATAGAAGCTTCCAGGGTCAAAAAGATGATGAAGCCAATAAATGACATTGCTGTCAGATTTGACGAGCTGTCGAGAATGGAGTTTTCTGAGGATAAATATCACCTGATAGAGGAAAAGATAGCAACGCTGGGACCTGATGAGGAGTTTAAACTCTCATACGGGGATTCTGACCTTATTGGAATCGAGAGAGCAATGAACAATCTGCTTGAAAGGATCAGGGAGAGTAACAAACAGCAGGCTCGCTTCGTGAATGATGCTTCTCATGAACTGCGTACTCCAATAGCAGTTATCGAAGGCTATGCCAATATGCTGAGCAGATGGGGCAAAGAAGACGAAAAGGTCCTCGACGAATCCATAACAGCAATCCAGAATGAATCAGCTAACATGAAACATCTGGTTGAACAGCTCCTGTTCCTGGCACGTGGAGATGCAGGCAGAACAATAGTCAAAAACGAGAGGATATCTCTTAACCATATAATGCAGGAAGTGTATGAAGAATCTCTAATGATCGATGAGGATCATATATACAAACTCACTACGCCGGTTGAAGATGTGTTTGTTATCGGGGATGAGGGGCTGCTCAAGCAGGCAGTCAGGATACTGGTGGATAATGCCGCCAAGTATACCAATTCCAAGGACGAGATCCTGCTAAGTGTCGGATTTGGGGATAATGATACTGTTTATATGCAGGTTCAGGATACCGGTATAGGAATGAAAGAAGCCGATGTAGAGCATATGTTTGAGAGGTTTTACCGTGCAGATGAGGCCAGGAGCTTTGAAGGGACCGGACTGGGTCTATCAATAGCGAAGTGGATCGTGGATAAGCATCTCGGACATTTTAAGATCATATCAAGAGAAGAGCTGGGAACGAGAATAGGAATATACCTGCCCAGAACATATTAAGAATGGTATAAAAAGGGGGAGCTGTTATTCAATATACAGCTCCCCTGTTTCTTCGCTCTTTTTAACAGTCAGCGTTATCTTGTCCGAATTATATCTGGATACATCAAGCTCTATTTCATATGGATCACCGGGATCATCGGATGATACATCTTCGTCGGCATTATCAGCTGCTTCTGCATCGGATGCTTCATCCTCCGTGACGGTTCTGTCATTCAGAGTGAGTATCCATGGTGTATTGCCGGAGTTTTTATAGATCGTCAGTCCGATCAGCTCCTGCTTGGGAGACAGGCCCGATAATGACTCCAAAGCATTTATATTTTCCTCAGGGGCATCTTTTTCGTACAGAGAAAGACCGGTAAAGGTAATATCCGTATCATTGATCAGGGTTATATAAACCGGAGTAAGCACAGCTGCATCCTCAGCTGACTTGATCTCACCTATTGTCTTTAAGTATCCGGAATACGAATCAATTAAAGTATTCATGGTATTGATGAGAGAATCGATCTCAGTATCCGTCATATCATACAGATTATAGGATTCAATCTCGGGTATGTTTGAAGACAGCGCTGTCAGCTCAGCATCCAGGGAATTGTCCTTGATCTCGGAATGAGCGGCAACTACAGCATTATGGGTATTAATGAGATTACGGTATGTTGACTGTGCCTGCATGATCTTATCTTCGGAAGGGCCGCATGAAACCAGCATCGATACGAGTAAAACGATCAGGCAGCAGACTACGGTTTTCTTGGCACTTTTCATCCATATCAGACTATCACAATGAGGATTTTTCTTCAAGATAAACCGGTCACGGATGAATTCATTTTGCAAACTGCAAGAGCATGGCTTGTGATATAATGAATTTACGTTTGAGACGGGAACTGATTATTTTCAAGGAAGGTATTGTCGATATGAAAGAAAAACTGCTTGAGTGCTTTAAAAAGATGTATGGATATGATGAGGGTGTATCGGTGTATTTTGCTCCCGGGCGCGTAAATCTCATCGGGGAACATACCGACTATAACGGAGGGCATGTCTTTCCCTGTGCCCTTTCAATAGGAACATTTGCTGCTGTGGCCAAAAGAGATGATGACAGGATAAGGTTCTTTTCCATGAATTTTGAAGACAGGGGGATCTTTGAAACGTCGCTGTCTGACCTGGTATATTCGGATGAGGCTGGATGGACAAATTATCCCAAGGGAGTGATGTGGGCTTTTGAAGGACGAGGCTTTAAGATCCCGGATGGAATGGATATAGTTATTTACGGTAACATACCGAACGGATCCGGCCTTTCTTCATCGGCCTCGCTTGAGGTGCTTACAGGCTTTATGCTTCGCGACCTTTTCGGATTTGAGCTGACGAATCAGGATCTTGCGATCATCGGTCAGTATTCGGAGAACAATTTCAACGGAATGAATTGCGGGATCATGGATCAGTTTGCCTCTGCAATGGGTAAAAAGGACAATGCGATTTTCCTTGATACGGCTACGCTTGAATTTGAATACGCACCTGTAGTACTTGAAGGTATGAAGATCGTTGTGACTAATTCAAAAGTAAAGCATTCGCTTGTAGATTCGGCATACAATGACAGGAGATCTTCATGCGAGAAGGCTCTTTTGGAGCTTCAGAAGGTGATCGATATAAAGACACTCGGAGACCTTACGGAGGAAGAGTTTGAAAAGAACAGATCTGCTATTCCGGATACAGACAGACAGAAAAAAGCCAGGCATGCCGTGTATGAGAACCAAAGGACTGTAAAGGCCTTCAATGCCTTAAAGGCGGGAGATATAGAAGCCTTCGGAAAGTATATGAACGAATCTCACATCTCACTTCGTGATGATTATGATGTTTCATGTCCTGAAATAGACCTTCTTGTTGACGAGGCATGGAAGATACCCGAAGTTCTGGGATCCAGGATAACGGGAGGCGGCTTCGGTGGCTGCACCGTGAGCATAGTAAAGGATGAAGCCATAGACGGGTTTAAGGAAAAACTCTCGGCATCATATAAAAAAGCCTTTGATATGGAACCCGAGTTCTACGTTGTGTCTATAGGAGACGGACCTTCAAAATTATGATCATGGACCTTTTACAAAATGACTAATGAATAGCAATAATTGAGAAGGTTTTTCCGCCAAAGCGCATATTTACCTTGATAAGGGTGTATGATAAAGTATATGAGGAATCAAATCTATTAATATCTTAGGGAGGTTATCATGGACAATCTTGCATTAAAGAAGATGGCGAACCAGGTACGTAAAGGTATAGTTACCGCAGTTCACAGTGCTAAGGCCGGACATCCGGGCGGATCACTCTCAGCAGCGGATATCTATTCTTTTTTATATTTTGAGGAGATGAACATAGATCCCAAAGAACCTAAAAAGGCTGACAGGGACAGATTCGTTCTATCCAAGGGTCATACGGCACCCGGATTATACTCGACGCTGGCCAACAGAGGTTATTTCCCCGTTGAGGATCTTAAGACACTGCGTAAGCTGGGTTCTTACCTTCAGGGACATCCCTGTATGCAGCATATTCCCGGTGTGGATATGTCATCGGGATCTCTGGGACAGGGAATATCTGCAGCCGTAGGTATGGCTCTTTCTGCCAAGATCGATAATAAGGATTTCAGAGTATATACGCTCCTTGGCGACGGCGAGCTCGAGGAAGGTCAGGTTTGGGAAGCATCAATGTTCGCAGGAGCAAAGAAGCTTGATAATCTGGTAGTGATCGTTGATAACAACGGACTTCAGATAGACGGAAACATCGATGATGTCAACTCACCCAATCCTATAGACAAGAAATTTGAAGCATTCAATTTCCATGTGATTAATATAGATGCACATGATTTTGATCAGATACGTGCCGCTTTTAAGGAGGCCAGAGAAACAAAGGGCATGCCCACAGCCATAATCGCTCATTCATTAAAGGGCAAGGGAGTTTCATTTATGGAAGGCCAGGTCGGATGGCACGGCAAGGCTCCGAACGATGAAGAGTATGAGATCGCCATGAACGATCTCAACAAGATAGACGAAGAACTGGCAAAGGAGGTTTAAGAAGATGGCAGATAAGATTGCAACCAGAGAAAGTTACGGTAACGCACTTGCGGAGCTGGGCGCTAAGAATCCCGATGTCATAGTTCTTGATGCAGATCTTGCGGCAGCAACCAAGACAGGAATATTTAAGAAGGCATTTCCCGACAGATTCTTTGACTGCGGTATAGCAGAGAGCAACATGGTCGGAATAGCAGCCGGACTTGCCACAACAGGTAAGATCCCTTTTGTAAGTTCATTCGCGATGTTCGCTGCAGGCAGAGCTTTCGAGCAGGTACGTAATTCGGTAGGATATCCCCACCTCAACGTTAAAATAGGTGCTACACATGCAGGTATCACGGTTGGTGAGGATGGTGCATCACATCAGTGTAATGAGGATATCGCACTTATGAGAACGATCCCCGGCATGGTAGTAATGTGCCCTTCGGATGATATAGAGGCCAAGGCGTGTGTTATGGCAGCAGCTGAGTATGAGGGTCCCGTTTACATGAGATTCGGTCGTGCAGCATGTCCTGTTATAAATGACAGACCTGATTACAAGTTTGAGATCGGTAAGGGAACCATCGTTAAGGAAGGTAAGGACCTTACGATCGTGGCTACGGGAATCTGCGTAGGCAATGCACTTGAAGCAGCCGAAATGCTCGCTAAGGACGGAATCGATGCAGAGATCATCAACATCTGTACGATAAAGCCTCTGGATGAAGACATAATCCTTAAATCTGCTAAGAAAACAGGTAAAGTGATCACGGCTGAGGAACATTCCGTTATTGGAGGTCTTGGCTCGGCGGTTTGTGATCTGCTTTCTGAAAAGTATCCTGTTCCCGTTAAAAAGATCGGTATGTACGATGTATTCGGTGAATCAGGCTCGGCATCGGCTCTGCTTGAAAAGTATCAGCTCGACGGTAAGGGAATCTATTCTCAGATCAAGGAGTATCTTAAATAGTGAGCAATCAATTCATTCTGGCTCCATCCATTCTGGCAGCTGATTTTTCGATCCTCGGAAAACAGATCAGGGCTGTCGAAAAGGCCGGAGCACCGTATCTTCATATTGATGTATGTGACGGAGTGTTCGTTCCGAGCATCTCATTCGGAATGCCGGTCATCGAAACGATAAGACCTGTTTCACAGATGTTCTTTGATGTTCATCTGATGATCACGGAACCCGAAAAGTATGTGGAAGAGTTTGCGAGGATAGGAGCTGACGGGATAACATTCCATCTCGAAGCGACCAAAGATCCCAATACCGTGATCGACATGATACACAGATCGGGCAAGAGAGCCGGAATATCAATAAAGCCCGGAACTGATGTTGAAGAGGTACTTCCGTATCTTAAGTCGGTTGAACTGGTACTGGTGATGAGCGTTGAACCCGGTTTTGGCGGACAGAAGTTCATGGAAGGATCTCTGGATAAGATAAAAAAGCTTCGCGAATACATAGATGAGAATCACCTTAATGTGATCATCGAAGTGGACGGAGGCATAGATCGCAAGATCGCCAAAAAGGTTCTTTCA
>JAILAN010000148.1 GCA_024681595.1 Lachnospiraceae bacterium | reverse complement strand
AATACACCACGCGCGGAGCGCAGATAGGAGTGTGACAATGAACATTACGACGAAAAATTTCGGAGAAATTTCAATCGATGATGACAAGATCATCAGATTCCCTGCCGGGATCATCGGATTTCCGGATCTGACCGATTTTGCCCTTATCCATGATGAGGAAAAGGGTATAGGCGGAATTCACTGGCTTCAGTCAATGCAGGAGCCTGCATTTGCTATGCCTGTTATGGATCCTCTGACAGTGGCACCTGATTTCAATCCTCAGGTTGATGATGAGATCTTAAAGCCGATAGGCGAACTGATCCCCGAAGAGATACTGGTACTGGTTACAGTTACGGTTCCTTCGGACCTGACCAAGATGTCGGTCAACCTTCGTGGACCCATCGTTATCAATGCAGCTACCAGAAAAGCATGTCAGGTTATTATCGAAGGTGAGGAATATTCTGTAAAATTCCCTATTTACGAAATACTCAAAGCAAAGAAGGGTGGTGAATAGGATGTTAGCTTTATCGAGAAAAAAGAACGAAGCCATCGTGCTTAACAACAACATAGAGATCACTATTCTGGAGATCAAGGGTGAGCAGGTAAAGCTCGGCATCAGTGCCCCCAAGAACATTCCCGTATATCGTAAAGAGGTTTATGTTCAGATTCAGGAGGCCAATACCGCTGCCATAAATACCGACGGTATGGATGCTCTTAAGGATCTGCTTGGCTGATCTTAAGGTGATCATCAGTGACCAAAGAAGAGATCCTGAAAAGTGAAATATTAAAAAAGAACAAGAGTGTCAGGGCTTTTTGCATGAAACTGGGTATCCCCTACAGCACGCTCGCCACAGCGCTAGATCGCGGTATTGACGGCATGGCTTACGGTACAGTCATGAAGATGTGCGATGAACTGATGCTCAGTCCCATTGACTTTGCAGAGCTCAACAAACGTTCTACGGCAAAGAATGCGACCATATACCAGCATCAGCTGCAGAAAAAGATCCTGAAGCTCAACAAAAAGGGTATAGAGAAGATCATTGAAATTGTAGATGATCTGACACAGATACCCAGGTACACGGAATGATTTAAGCAATCCGTACAGAATACTTAAACATAAAGAACCCGCAGGCTTATATCCTGCGGGTTCTTGCATACATACGCGCTATAAAGATGCCGGTCTAACAATAGCTGTTGAACATCATTCCGGAATAATTACTGCTGACATAAGGAGCCGTAAAGTTATGTCCGGGATTTTTGTAAGCAACTATGGTCTTATCAACATATTCCATAGGATTCAGCGATATCTGGTTGACCTTGCGGAGCACTGAAGATGCAAAATCCTTGATAGTCGACAGCGAAGAGAAATCTTCATCCTGTGACATGGCGGATTTAAACTCCTTTTCATCGAGGCTCAGGCTGCCGTCATTGGTAACACTCATTCCGAGCTTGCCGAAACCTTCCTTATAATATGAAACCAGTCGTTCCATATCTCCGAGAAGTTTGGTGCTCGTCGGGTGATTTTCATGATAGACAGACGCGCCTTTGATAAAGGTGTTGTAGCCGTCGATCAGGCTTGAAACATTCTCGGTCACTGACTCGAGGTCTGCTTTGATGCCTATCTCGGCGGTTTGCCCTTCGTATTCGTGAACGCCGTTAAGAGTTAACTCAAACTGCTTGTCGATGGTGAACTGATTGGCGGATGTGCTCTTTTCAACACCGTTTAACAGGAACTTGGCATTTGATGGCTGACCTGAGATATAGTCTATCCCGAAGTAGTCAACGGATCCCGAACTCTTGGATGTCTTGTCGTCGGAAACATCGAATATGGTCTCTCGCTCGGGCTTTAATCCCGATGAAGTTGAAGTCAGTCGAAGAGCAGATGATCCTCTGCCGTTCTCAAGTACATCAGCTTCAATACCAACGTCTGCATTGGTGATCAGTCTGGCCAATCTCTCCTGGACGTCTTTATTGGTATCTCCTTCACGAACCGTAAACTGGAATTCGTAATTAAGATCGTTGATATTAACGTCGAAGGAATATGTATCCGTTGGTAATGAAACCTTCGAATCCGAAGACAAAGCATATCCTAAGTTGACCTGCGGTGAAGCCAGCGCTGTTACCTCAATAGAGAAAGAAGGTATGCTCTTTTCATCGGCCGTTTCACCTATGAATTCAGCTGAAACCATTCCTTCATCCGTTGAATAGGCTGACTTTTGCTTGAACAGAGATTCGTCAGTCTGTCCGCCGATCGAAGCAATCGTGTTACGCAATGCACGGGCGTTCTCCTTAAGGTTAACAGCAAACTCACGTGAATCCTGTGCAGAATTCAGCAGGTAGAGGGGAGCATCTTTATTAAGTTTGAGCATGGAATTATAAATACCACGAAGCTCGCTCTTTTTATGAGTGTCGTACTTACTGACACTGCTGTTAGGCGCATATGTGGTTAGATAATGGTTATAGACATTGTCTATTGCAGAATTATAT
>JAILAN010000137.1 GCA_024681595.1 Lachnospiraceae bacterium | reverse complement strand
CCGTATATCTTTGCCAGCGAAAGCGCGAATACTGCCATGTAAACACATGTGCCGTCCATATTTAAGGTCGCGCCGAGCGGTATTGACAGGCTGTATATCTTTTGAGCCACGCCCAGATTCCTGCAGGCATCCATGTTGACTGGGATAGACGCACTGCTCGAGGCCATTGAGAATACCTGGAGCATTGTCTGTGAATATTTCTTCAAAAACGGTATCGGACTTATTCGTGCAACGATCATCATTATGATGCAATATATGATCATCTGACAGAACAGTCCGACTACAAAGGTTGCAAATATACCGAAAATCGATTTGATCGTATCGATCCCCATCTTCATCATCATGGAACATATGGAGCAGAAGATCGCAACCGGAAGAAACCGAATGAACATGCTCGTCAGCTTCAGGAAAAGATCGTTGATAGCTTCAAAAAAGGTTTTGACCATTTCAGAATACCGGCCTATGGCTCCGGCTGCTATACCGCACACTATTGCCAGAAAAATAAGCTGCAGCATGTTCGACTCCACAAAGGGCTGAATAAAGTCAGCCGGAACAATGTTCACTATCATATCCTTGATGGAAACATCAACTTTTTGTGAAGTGATATTTTTTACCGCATCAGAAACAACCTCTGTGGGCAGCACGCCTCCCGGACGGATCAGGTCAAAAACACCTATCCCGACAAGTGCCGCTATGACAGTGGTGACAAGATACAGTGACAGTATACGTCCTCCCACTTTCCCAAGTTCCCTGACATCGGTAAACCGTACGATGCAGGATACTATCGAGAAGAAGACAACCGGCGCCACCACCATTTTCAGTCCGTTCATGTACATGGTCTTTACAGGCTCAAGTACGTAACCCGTGAGTATACTGTTAAATTCCGTAAAGCCGGCTTTTGACAAAATATATCCGATGATCATGGCAAGAAACATTGCGCCAAGCGTTTGGATCAGGAACGACTGCTTTACCTTGGAGGTCGTGAAACTTATAATATTGACCCCGTGAACACGTCTGTATTTGAGACTTTCAGCCATTGATCTTATAAGGATCGATCCGATAATATTCTGCGCAGCAGCACTGCTTTCTTTACCCAGCAACTGTTCTGCTTCGACGTGATCGACCAGATCGAACTGTTCTCCTTTTGAGGATATCTCCATATACGTATTTTCAAACCGTTTTTTGATATGCACATGGATCATATCCTCTTCGGAATTGATGATGATGATCCTCGATACCTCTTCTGTCACAAGGCAGCCATGTGTTACATCCTTCCCGTTGAGGCCGCATTCCTCAAGGCTTTCCTTTACAAATCCGACTATTTTCTCAATAGATGCGTTGTCGGCTTTGAATGATTTCTTAATGTTCATTTTTCTTCCTCTTTCCCTTTTCTTTATATGATCACGGTCTCTTCTGCGGAGTTCATCAAACGATCGAGCAGTTCGGTGAATGTATCCACCGTACGTTGAATCTTTTCCTCCGAATAAAGAGCCTGATTGAACATAAGATACGGGACGATGCCTTCAGTCGTCTCGATTATCTGGAATGCCAGGCTTCTTGAGTTGACCGGCGCATTGCTGGTAACATTCAGCCTTGTTCCACCGATCGATCCCATGTCCTTGGTACTCATGATCTCGGAAGTCTCATAGCATACGATAAGCGTATCATGTTCAAATACGTTGTCCTGCTTAATGCTCCACTCGTAGGAACAGTGGGCGAGCATGGCATTGGACTTGTCCGAGAGCACCTTGAAAAATTCTCCTGCTGTCATACCTTTATTTATTTCAAGACCGATCGTTATATAGCGGAAAAGGCAGCCAAACGCATTCTTTTTTATCTCATCAGTCCTGTCGTGGAATATCCAGTCCGCCATGACCCGATCTTTCTTTTCAATTGTCTTTATTCCGAGAAGACCTACCGCGGTAAACAAAAGGTTCCTGGACAGATGATGCTTCTTCTCAAAGGCGTCCATTTCTTCCAGCGAAACCGTCCGGGGCAGCGGCAAAAGAGTACGTCCCGAAGGACGGTTGCCGGTATCCGGAACAAGGTTTACACACCAGTCCTTGTCGCCGTAGGCTTCTTCAATGAATGACCTGTCTTCCCTGTATCGTTTTCCCTCCCGCATTTCCTCTTCGTTATGCAGATAAGCATAGTATGTATCAAGCGGAAGTTCTTCACCGTTCCAGGCTCTTACAATATCTTCATTAAGAAGATGCATACCCGTTCCGTCAGTCATGATATGGTGTATTTCCCAGAACAGATAGACTGCTTCCTCTGTCTGATAGATCCCGGCATGGATGAGCGGTTCACCGATCATAACAAACGGGTGCATAAGATTTTCCGAGAGCTCTTTGAACTGTGCTTCCGTGATCTTCACAGGAGATAATTGCATCTTTTTATCCGGCGCGATGCGCTGGACAAGGGAACCTTCCTCGTTGAATTCAAATACCGTGTATAATGCTGTCCTGTTTGCCAGGGCCTTATTAACTGCATTGCACAGACGGTCCGTATCAATATCCTTGTCAAAACGGTACAGACGAGGCAGATTCCACATGATCGTGTACGGCGAGAAAATGCAATAATCAAATATTGATATCTGGTTGGGAGTGAGAGGATGAACCTTCTGACGTTCCTTCTCCTCGGTTTTTGCCACGTCCGCAGGCTGTTTTCCTGCCTCACGCATCTCATACAGTTCCGCGATCCTCTCAGGGGTACAGCCCTCAAAAATATCCGAAGCAAGAAGACCCGGCAGATTGGCCTCTGATAATACGCGCATCGAGCCGAGAGAATCACCGCCCAGATGATAGAAATTGTCATGGATACCTATGTCATCAATTGAAAGCGCAATCTCAAAAGCATCGCATAAGATGCGCTCAGTTTCAGTACGCGGAGCTTCATATTCCGAACGCTCTGTTTTGGGTTCCGGCTTGGGAAGAGCTCTTCTGTTCATTTTCCCGTTAGGAAGAACAGGAATCTCGTCTACCTTGATAAAATACGAAGGTATCATATAGTAGGGAAGATACTGTTCCATTTCGCTGCGGACCTTCATCTCATCAAAGGTGATATCCGCAATGTAATACAGGCAGACAAAAGCATGTACCTGCTCTTCAAAGCCTCTTGCGGCACACCAGTCAACGCCGAGAACCTTCTTTCCGACAGCTTCGATCTCTGCAGGTTCGATACGGTTGCCGTTGATCTTTATCATGTCCGTGTTTCGGCCAAGGAGTACGAGATTGCCGTCAGGAAGCTTTTTACCTATATCTCCGGTATGATACCTGCCGCCAACAAGTGCTTTTTCTGTCTGTTCGGGCAGATTGATATATCCGCGGAAGAACGGATCCTCAACAGTGATCTCTCCCTCCTCTGAATCCGGAACTTCATTCCCGTCCTCATCAAGGATCTTTACGTTTATCTGATCGATATTGGGCTTTCCTACCGGACATTCATCGTATTTCCTGTCGATGATAAACTCAGCAACCGGAAAGCTTGTTTCACTCATGGCGTAAGCGTTTACAAGTTCCGGACCTTCGATATAATACCCGTTTGCCGGTTCACTGCTGATCTGTATCTGACGGATGTCGGCCCCGGGGTCACCTATAAGCCGCAGCAGTGAAGGGGATGCCAGAAGAACCGAAATACGGTTACTTTTAAGATACTGCTTTAAGACCAGCGGATTTTTTATAATGCTGTACGGAACTACAAACATATGGCAGCCCTCATACAGAGTAATGATAAAACGTCTTATGGATGCGTTAAAATTTAACGGCGTGATAAGGGATAACCTGTCCGATCCACGAAGTCTGGGCTTTCCGTCTCTTCTGTCATTTGATGCTGCCCTGATCAGTTTAATGCTTCCGTACTCGTGAAGGACACCTTTCGGATTGCCCGTGGTCCCTGAAGTGTATATAGCAAAGGCTGCGTCATGTATGTCGGTATGCTCATACCCCGGTAAGGCATCCGTCTTAAGGATCTCATTCCACGTATTGATGTCGATCACTTCCCTGCAGCCGCAGTCTTTTTTGATAAAGGCGATACGCTCAGGCGGATAATTGTCTTCAACTAGCGTGAATGCAGCTCCTGCCTTCCAGACACCCAGTATGGATAAAAGTGCCATTGCGCCTCTGGGCATACATATAAGTACAAAATCCTCCCTGCCGATCCCTTTGGCGCAGAGCCATCCATAGATCTTTCCGGACAGTTCATCAGCCTTACGTCTGCTTATCCCGCGCGGGTGACGCTCGTCAGTCAGTATCAGAGCATTGGGGTTGTTCGCCACGCTTTTTGACCACGCCTCCATGATATATTCGTTTTGTTCAAGAAATGACAGATCCATATGTAAGTCCTCCTATTTCTATTTTTAAAAATGCCTAGTTTTACATTTTATCACATTTGGGCGGGTCTGTCACATTTTTCCAAAAACAAGGTCCGGAGCACGACAACGCCCTGCAGGCGCAGAATGCTGATGGGCAATGTACTGGATAAAAAAAGTACGTATTTATCAGCGTTTCCCGTGTTTTGACGGTTATTGATGAATACGTACAATTGTTAGTGCAGAAAAAGGGACTCTTTCGCAGCATCCCATATTTACGCAATTTGCGGAGATTTGACTACCATTCTGACTACAACAAAAAGTCCCGGCAGATATCCTGCCCTTCAGGCCATACTTGTTTGTTAGTATCAAAAGCTGTTACTGATCAAGGCTGTCTTCATTAAGGAGAAAATCGAACAATCCCATTACCAATACACCATCTTCGTTATACAACGGTGCGATAGCATCTTTGGTAATGATTATCTTTT
>JAILAN010000119.1 GCA_024681595.1 Lachnospiraceae bacterium | reverse complement strand
CGATTGACGATATCGAAAAGCTGATGAAGATCTATAAGATTGGAAAGGCTCCGCTGTCCCTTGCGCTTGGGTTCGGAGAGGTGACGATACCGAGATACCTGGAAGGACAGGTACCTTCTAAAGAGTATTCGAGTATCATAGAGGCAGCGCTTTCATCCCCGGCTTACATGAAGCAGAAGCTCATGGAAAACAGGGAGAAGCTGACGGATGCGGCATACAGGAAGGCATTTGCCGCGGCAGAAAGCATAGAGAGCCTGTTTTCCGTATCAGATAAGATGCTCCGGGTGATCGCGTATATCTTTGAAAAGCTGGAAGAGGGGACGCCGCTTATGCTTCAGAAGCTGCTTTACTTTATCCAGGGCGTGTATTCCGCATTGTACGGAAAGCCGATCTTTGAAGAGGACTGCAGGGCATGGATCCACGGTCCGGTTTATCCGGAGGTATATGACCTGTTCCGGGATTTCAAATATAATCCGATCGATGATGCGCGGTTTGCGCTTCTGGGAGGAACGGAGGATGCCCTGACGGATGACGAGAAGCGTGTGATCGACCTTGTGGTGAATACGTTCGGGATGTATGGCGGAAAGGTACTGGAGAAGATCACGCACAATGAGGATCCGTGGATGGAAGCGAGGAAAGGATACGGCGATAGTATTCCTTCCAGTGAGCTTCTGCCGAAAGAGAGAATCATGAAGTATTATACCCTGATAAACCGGAAATACGGCATAGATACGGAGGACGGTCTGCGGACATATATCCATGACATGCTTGATAAAGCATCATGATCTGTAACGGCTGAAGCCGGTTCATGGAGTCAGAGCATAAGGCTCAGAATTCCTTTATACCCATACCGCCAGATATAGAGGCGAGCAAAGATCGGGCCCAATGGCTTGATTTAGCTGGCCTTTTTATTGTACACATAAAAATTTATGATCGGCTCAGAGGGCTGAAAAAGCGGACTGAGAAACGGGGCTTTAATGGCTCTTCACAAGAGAAAATGGCGGCCGGACCGCGGAAAGGAGAGATCATGAGAGTTTCGAATATAGTCGATGAAGTTGGCGGACGCATTTTCGGTGAATACAACGGGTTTACCGGATTAAAAACAGGATTGCGTGCTATTGACTGCTATGGGGGTCTCCGGGATGGAGATTTGATCCTGATCGCGGCCAGGCCAGAGATGGGGAAAACCGACCTGCTATACGAAATGATTGATGAGATCGCCATTAACCGGAAAAGGGTCTGTGTCTTTTTTGATTTTGATCGTGGCTGCGAATCGTTTGTTCATAACTTTTTGCTTCATATCACAAAAGCGGAGAAATACAAAGGCGTCGATGTGGATTATCCGGACGAGAAGGAAAAGCTGGCTGATGCAATAGAAAAACTAAAGCATTCCGAACTACAGGTTTTCGAGTGTCATGCAATTGAAGAAATAGAGTCAGAGTGCAGAGAACTGTATGAAAGCACAGGAATAGATCTCATTGTATTGGATGTTAATGATCTGAGGTATATCAGGCATCATGATCATACCGGAAAATATGGAGAAATAGGTGTTTCGGACTGTCTGATCAGATTAAAACGACTTGCAAAAGAGATGAAATGCCCGGTAGTGATCACAGAGGAATTACCGAAATCTGTGGATGAGAGAGAGGACAAGCGGCCTTCGATCGATGATCTTGGTTATCCGGAATTAGAGGATTATCCGGATTTTACAATTCTTCTGTATAGAAATAGTTATTACTCTATTGATCAATTGGACGATGACAGGATGGAAATAACCATTGCAAGAAATCTGAGAGGCCGTAATGGGTCTGAGACAGTGATTTACGACAGGAAAACGGGAGAATATCGAAACGTACAACATGAGTGATTTTCATGCTTCCGCAAATGGCTTTGGAGGGGCCACACACCATGGAGAATCTGAATGAGATTCGGGACTATCTGAACAAACAGGACTGGTGCGCCGCTATAATATCAGCTTTAATGAGGCTCTTGCTCAGTCTCATTCGGCGACCCTCCTGAAAACCTCCACTCCCCGGTTGATATCTGTCATAATGGGATCTTGATAATCGCCGCCATCCTTAAAATACAACACATCATAATCCTGATCCCAGTCAAATTGGAACAGATTGCTTTTAAAATCGCGAAATTCCTTTGAATCAATATATCGTTCCTTGGTTTTTGTACCAAACACAGCTATATCAATATCTGAATTTTGCGTACACCTCTCATCTAACGAAGAACCAAACAGCATGATCCTGCTGATTCCCTTCGCCTTCTGAGCTTGTTCCGATATATTTTTTATATGCGGAAGCTTGATCTCAGCTACAAGGCCTCCGTTGGTATATGGTACCATCCTGCACATGAAATCTGTAATCCTTTCTTTGATGTGCGTGATCACACTATGAATCATAGCATATTTTGTGCTTTGTGAAAACATGAATCCTTTTTATGGTCATTCAACTTGACGCAATTGAGATATCGTTCCTGCGATCAGGCATCCGGAGGTGTGATCCCAAGATCGGCTTTTATGTCTGCACGTACCTCGAGCACTTTTCCGACTGCCAGTTCACGGAGATCGAAACAATCATAGCTCATCGCGAGCGGGATCATTCCCAGACCGCTCTCCACATCAACGATCAGGAAATTAAACGGGTTTCCGAGGTCATCACATCGAACCATTCGGATCCTGATCACCTTACCAAAGAACCACGAGAATGTTTCGTCGGTCTGGAACAACGACGCAGGAGCGATAAATCCGTCCGCAACCCCCCGGACCTTCATATCGGTATCTCCGGCGCGGATTTCCTTGTTGAACCCGTATTTTTCGTTTGCCTCAGGGGTTGGTTTTAGGGTCTGTCAATAGGGGCGATTGTTAGGGGCTGAGAAATAGTATAAGAGATTTGATCATGCATGACTTGACAGAATCTAATAGCATGGTACAATTTTATTACCTATCAGGTAATATTTATGGAGCGTGATGTGTGAGAATAATATATGAAAATACTAAAACTGAAAAGCAATGTACCAGTATAAAAGAAGCGACAAAGCTTTTTGGAGGCGACAAAAAACTGGCGAGTAGCTTGTTGGCAAGAATTAATGCTATTGAGCAAGCAGATGTAGTAAAAGATATTATAGTGATGCCAACATTTAGATTTCATAATCTAAAAGGAAAATTAGACGGTTACTTTGCGGTTGATGTTAAGACGATACGGGATAAGTGGAGAATAATTCTTCAGCCACTTGATGAAGAAGAAAATGTTTTTGATCCATGTAATATTGATAAGATTGCAGCTATAGTCAAAATCGTAGAGATAAGAGAGGTGAGTGCGCATTATGAGTAATTATATAGAGTATAACGATAAGATTGCATTCCATCCGGGATATTATCTCAAGGAACTGGTTGACGAAAGCGGTCTGACACAAGAGGATTTTGCCAAGAGATTGGGCACTACTCCAAAGAATTTAAGTATTCTCATTCGGGGTGAGCAGAGCCTTTCTATTGATGTAGCTACAAAGCTGTCAAGGATGCTTGGAACAACGATTGCCTACTGGCTTAATTTGCAGCAAGCCTATGATGAAAAATTGGCGGAAATTCAGTCAGAGGAAGAACTAAAACGGGAACGGGAAGTATTCAAATTAATTGATTACAAGTACTTTCGTGATCACTTTAAGCTTCCAGATCTTCCGCGCAGAGTCGATGAACAGATTAAATGCGTTCGGGAATTTCTTTCTGTTTCCTCATTAACAGTGTTAGAGGAAGAGAATCTGGCTGTGAATTTCAGAAGCTATTCTGACAATTTGAGCAGGTCGAATACGGTTAATGCGAATGCGATGGTACAGATTGGTATCAACCAAACGATTAAGGCTGAGATACCGAAATACAATAAAAAGAAGTTTGAAAAAGCGGTTTCATTTGCTTTGACACAGACAAAAAATCATTCGGTATTCTTTCCTGCAATTAAGGAGGCCTTTGGTGAAGCGGGCGTTGCTCTTGTTGCACTTCCAAACTTGAAGAATTCAGGTATCAATGGAGCCACAAAACGGGTTGATGGCAAGATTATGCTTATGGTAAACGACCGGAGACATTATGCAGATACATTTTGGTTCACCCTGTTCCATGAAATCGGGCATATTCTGAATGGCGATTTGGGAGTATCCTTTCATGATGAGGCTGAGGATGAAGCGGATCATTACGAACAGATGAAGCTTATTCCGCAGGAACGATATGAGGAATTCATTCAGCAGCATAGCTATTTCGATGAAGCAATAATCTGTCAGTTTGCCAGAGATATTGATCGAGATCCCGGAATTGTTCTTGGAAGGCTGTTAAGGGATAAGCTGGTTCCAGAAACAGATATGCGGTTAAAAAACAAATTGAGACATTCATACAATGTCGTTATTTCATAAACAGAGAAATTAAGGGCACTAAAGCGATTTAGTGCCTTCTGTACTTAGATTATTTAATCTTTTGCCTCAAACCCTACGGATAAACCCTAAAACCAGACCCTACTAAAGAGCTGTTAAAAAAGTATGGGCTCAGTGATCACAGGAAAGGAGGAGAAACAGATGACATTTAATGAATTGGTGGAAAAAGTCAGAGGCATTGCAGAAAGGGTGGACGCGTCCGATACGGATTTCCTTGCCGTACAGGTCAATATCACCGGCAAGGACGGCGGCGTATTCTATGTCGAGGTCAAGGATCACAGGATCAATGTGGAACCGTATGAGTACAACGACAGGAACTGCGCGGTTACCATGAGCATGACGGATTTCAATAAGCTGCTGGATGGGAAACTGGATCCGGTGATCGCCTTCACAACAAAGAAACTGAAGGTGGAT
>JAILAN010000113.1 GCA_024681595.1 Lachnospiraceae bacterium | reverse complement strand
AATTTCCCCAGTGGATGCAGATGGCTGCTGAGTTATGTGCTCACTGTCAAGAAACCTAACGGAGACTTTGAGAATCACAGCTCTGAGATGTTCCGCAAGTATTTCCGTGAGAACAGATCCGGAAGCTTTGATATGATATATGATTCACAGGATGATGCCTATGCGGATATTGAAAGCTACAAGGCTGCGATACTTCAAAACGGTGACGAGGTTTATGATGAAAATGTCAATCTGACCGCACAGCCGCAGGTGTCAATAACGGTTCAGGAGAACAATACCGGATATATAGTAGCTATGGTAGGCGGACGCGGCTCCAAGGAAGGCAGCAGGACACTTAACCGTGCCACTGATACCAAGCGTCAGCCCGGATCATGCTTTAAGATAGTTGCAGGTTATGCACCGGCATTTGATTCCGGGATGGTAACCCTCGCTACAGCCATAAATGATGCACCGTTTAACTATGCCGGCGGACGTCCTGTATCCAACTGGTACAAAGGCTACAGGGGCCTTAGCAATGCCCGTCAGGGAATCATCGATTCCATGAACATTCTGGCCGTCAAGACCATTACTTATATCACGCCCCAGCTCGCATTTGATTATTTAAGAAACTTCGGATTCACTACCATAGTGGACAGAGAAGAGAGAACGATCGGCGGAGAGACATATGTATTTTCGGATATTCAGCAGTCTCTGGTTCTGGGCGGACTGACATACGGCGTTACGAATGAAGAACTGAATGCTGCCTATGCGACCATAGCCAACGGCGGTACATACATTAAGCCCAAACTCTATACCAAGATCGTGGATCATGACGGTAACGTTGTTATAGACAATACTATTCCCGATTCCCGCCAGGTCATCAAAGAGACTACGGCATGGCTGCTGACATCTGCCATGCAGGATGTTGTCACTCAGGGAACCGGTGCTTCCGTTAATTTCGGTGGTACTGCCATAGCAGGTAAGACCGGAACAACATCGGATTATAACGATGTATGGTTCGCCGGCTATACCAATTACTATACCGCCACAGTCTGGGAAGGATATGATAACAATACCAAGTTAAGATCGGGTGATGAGAGGAATATTGCCAAGAAGCTCTGGAGAAAGGTAATGAGTCAGATACATGAGGATCTTCCGCCTGCTTCATTTACCATACCCAGCGGTATCGTTGCAGCTACAGTCTGTGCTCATTCCGGCAAACTGCCGATACCGGGACTGTGTGACGGATGCCTGAAGACAGAGTACTTCGCCGAGGGAACCGTTCCCACTGAGACATGTGATGTTCACTTCCAGGGTGAGATATGTCAGTACTGCGGACTGCCCGCTACCGATGTATGCCCGTTTAAGGCAGAGGGAGTGGTAGAGGTATATCCTGATAACGTTCTGATGTCGGGAGATGCCAATGCGGGTAATCTGGCGGCCAATGTTACGCCGGAAGAGGATGAGGTCGTAGGACCCAAACAGTGTATCCACACCATTGAGTTTATGACGCAGCCCGGTGTTGATGCTGTGATAGAACAGCAAAGAGCTGAGATGATGGCAAATGCCATGATAGCTGCACAGGCCCAGGAGGATGCCAATGCCCAGGCATTGGCTGAATATGAAGCGGCTCTGGCTGCTCAGGCAGCTAACGGCGACGGGTGATCTTCATCATAAAGCCCAGCCGGCTTGCCGGATGCTTTATAACAAAAGCACGGAATTCTTCGAATTTGATAAAGTAACGTTTGCCCCAGGAAGAGATCTCAAGATAGACATCGTTTCCTTCGATGAATATCCCGGTCGCAACCACGAAATGGCCCTGGGTCTGCGTTACTTTTTTTAGTGTAACGGGATCGTAAAACGGTAATGAGCGTGATGCCTTGTTTCTGCCGTATATACGGGGAATGCATAATATCACGGGGATATCATCCTTCAGCATATTAAGGATCAGGGGATAAAAATCCTTTTTAAAGGTAACGAGACGGCATTTTAATCCGAGAGAGTCCCTGCGCGAAATGTGCTTCATACCCCAGAGCTCCTGGAAAAATGTCATACCAAAACGGGTGGGGATAAAGAGTATTCTGCGGGCTGTTTTGTTAAAACCCTTACGATAATCGTCATTTGTTGCAAAATGACGTTCTCCCTTAAGGTATGAAACGGTGTCTGAAATGGCAACAACGCCGCATCCGCCAAGCATCTTGCCACGGTTAAACAATCCCTTGGTCTGCCCGAAAATGTTCTGGTTTCCTCCAAAGGATGATCCGACAGATACATATTCATTTTTCAGAGAAACTATTTTCTTCATAGGGGATTGAATCCTTTTTCTTCAACTCTTATCACGGCACGTCCCTGAGTGATATCGACGATACGTTTTGTTACCTGTTCCGATTCAGATTCGACCACTCTGATCCTGTACGTAACGTCCTCTTTATATTCAGTTGACATAACAAGGATGCTTTGGGTTTCCAGATAATAGGAAACCGCGCCCTGATCGGGATACGGTATATTGACGGAGATATCTGCGCAATAGACCACCTTTTTGATCCTGGCATTATCAAGTGCGTCCTTTAGCGCACCCTGATAGGCCCTTATAAGGCCTCCTGTTCCAAGGAGTGTACCGCCAAAGTACCTCGTAACGACCGCGACCACGTTGGTAAGACCTGCTCCGGAGAGGACCTCGAGCATAGGAAGACCTGCTGTCTTAGCCGGCTCCCCGTCATCGGATGATTTCTTAAATTCACTGCCCGGCCCTATTATCATCGCATAACAGTTGTGACGGGCATCGTAGTATTTCTTTTTTATACCGGATATGAACTCGATCGCCTCCTGCTCATCGCAGACGGGATGTATGACTGAGATAAAACGGGATTTTTTGTCCTCGTAATATCCCTCGGCATCGCTTTCTATGACGTTGTATGAAATGTCCGGTCGATCGCTCATATACGGAGTTTAACACAGTAATTATACGTTGACAAATGCGCGGCATTAAGTGTTTAATTAAATGGCACGAGTATACCGAAAGGAGGCTTTTTGTCATGGAAGAAAAGGAAAAGAATGATTTTGACACAGTCATGGAACTGCTCGAGACCAAGCAGTATACGAGCCTCCGACAAAAAATGGCTGAGATGAATGAAGCCGACGTGGCTGCCTTTATCGAAGAACTCGAAGAAGAAGACATGATGAAGGTCTTCCGCATAATGCCCAAAGATATGGCAGCTGACGTGTTTTCATATCTGGAAGTTGATACCCAGCAGTTCATCATAACCGGCATGAGTGAAAAAGATGCTGCAGGGATCATTGATAACCTGATGGCCGATGATGCTGCCGATCTGCTGGAGGAAATGCCCGCAAATATCGTAAAGAAGCTGCTAGCCAATGCTTCGGCCGAGACCAGGCGTGATATCAACCATCTGCTGAGGTATCCCGAGGATTCCGCAGGTTCTATAATGACGGTCGAATATGTTGACCTTAAGGAGAACATGACCGTAGCGGATGCGATAGAGAGGATCAGACAAAAGGGCGTTGATTCGGAAACGATAAACATCTGCTATGTCACCGATGCGAACCGCAAACTGCTCGGAACGGTTGCACTGAGATATCTTCTGATATCACCGATAGATGCCGTCATAGGCAGGATAATGCATGAGAATGTCATATATCTAAATACACTGATGGACCAGGAAGAAGTTGCACGTCAGTTCCAGAAATACGACTTCACGGCCATGCCTGTTGTTGATAACGAAGAACGACTCGTCGGTATCATCACCGTCGATGACGTTGTCGACATCATGCAGGAAGAGGCTACGGAGGATATGGAAAAGATGGCAGCTATCCTTCCTTCGGACAAACCCTATCTTCGTACCAGTGCCTTTGAAACCTGGAAGCAGAGAATGCCATGGCTGCTGCTGCTCATGGTTTCAGCCACTTTTACAGGAAGTATCATCACATCCTTTGAGGATGCGTTAAAAAAGATCCCTGTTCTGATGGCCTATGTTCCGATGCTGATGGATACCGGCGGTAACGCAGGCGGACAGGCTTCGGTTACCATTATCCGCGGTCTGTCGATAGGCGACATAACGTTTAAGGATACGATGAAGGTTGTATGGAAGGAACTTCGCGTGGCTGTTATGTGTGGAATAACACTGGCATGCGCCAATTTCCTTAAACTGCTGCTGCTCGACCGTATAGCGATACCGGTGATCATAGTGGTATGCCTTACCCTTATCTGCGCAGTGCTCTTTGCCAAGCTCATAGGATGCTCTCTTCCGATACTGGCTAAGGCTCTGGGATTTGACCCTGCGGTCATGGCATCACCCTTTATCACGACTCTGGTTGATGTTATATCGTTGCTGGTTTATTTCGGCATAGCATCTTCGGCGCTGGGACTGTGAACTGATGAGCGATTATAGCAAAGTCTGCAAATACATACTCGATATCCCCCGCTTTGCCGGCAAGAACACTCTGTCGGACACTCATGACCTGCTTGACAAGGTATATGAAGAGGGTTCATCGAAGGTTGTTCACATAGCCGGTACGAACGGCAAAGGCTCTGTCACATGCTATCTTAGCAGCATGCTGATCGAAGCCGGATACAGTGTGGGGATGTTCACGTCACCTCATCTGGTCAGGATGAACGAGAGGATAAAGGTCAACGGAAAAGACATCTCCGATGAAGATTTCACTAAGTGCTTCGACGATATAGCGGACATCATCAAAAAAGAAGGCCCGGAAAAACACCCTTCTTTTTTTGAGTTTCTGTTTCTGATGGCAATGGATCACTTTGCCCAAAAGAAAGTCGATTATATCCTGCTCGAGACCGGACTCGGAGGCCGGCTTGATGCAACTAACTGCATAAGGGACAAAAAACTCAGCATTATTACCAGGATAGGCTATGATCACATGGAGTATCTGGGAGATACATTGGAGAGCATAGCGAATGAAAAAGCGGGGATAATAAGGCAGGGAGTTCCCACTGTATATTTCGAGGATAAAAACGAGACAGCCGGTGTCATGGAATCGGTCTGCAGAGATAAAAATAGCGAGCGTTATCCTATAAATGTTCAAAACGCTGAAATTATTGCAGCTGACAAACAAAGCATTGATTTTTCACTGGGATGTAGGTATTATAGATTACGTGGTCTTAAATTGAGAACGTGTGCCCTGTATCAGGTATACAACGCTTCTTTGGCCGTCATGGGACTTTATGTTCTGAGCGGAGGATATCTGGATGATAACGTGGTATCATCGGGATTGTATAAGGCCGCCTGGCCGGGCAGAATGGAACAGATCCTACCCGGAGTATTCTTGGACGGAGCTCACAATGATGACGGTATCGAGGCTTTTCTTGAATCGGTACGCGGTACGGGTGATGACTCCGATAGCGGTAAAACGAACGATGGAACAACTCATCGTTTATTGTTGTTTGGAGTTGTAAAAGATAAGAATTACGATCTGATGATACGCAGGATCGTTGATTCGAAGCTTTTTGACCATATCTTTGCGGCCCCTCTGGATTCGGCACGCAGTTTGTCGTTAAGGGAACTTCAGGATGCATTTGCATCAGTAAATGACCTCGGTGTCAGTTTTTATGATGATGTAAAAAGTGCCTATGAGGCAGCTATGTCAGTAAAAAAGGACGATGACGAGTTATACATTGCGGGTTCCCTGTATCTGGTCGGGCAGATCAAAGAGTTGACAGGTTTAGGTAGGTAATTATGCTGGAATTTGAAGAAGAATTAAAGAAATTTCATCCGAGCCTCGAAGTAGAAGAGGTGGAAGAGGCTATTTTTTCTCAGGATTTTACAGATATAGCCGATGCGTTGATACAGGTATTGGAAGCATCCAAGAAGACAGGGGAGAAGACCTGACGTATGATTTGCTACAGATGCGGATGTACTCTGTCCGAAAAGGATTTCTGTACCGGATGCGGTGCCGACGTGGGTATCTACAAGAGAATACTGGCTGCGTCGAACCGATATTACAACGACGCTCTTGAAAAGGCTTCTGTAAGAGATCTGTCAGGCGCGATAATTTCCTTAAAACAGAGTATAAAATTAAACAGAAACAATGTTGATGCCAGAAATCTGCTCGGGCTCATTTATTATGAGATCGGGGAGGTCGTTGAGGCGCTGGGACAATGGGTCATCAGCAACAATATCCGGGATACCAAGAATATCGCGGTGGATTATCTTGCCATGATGCAGGAAAATCCCGCGAGGCTTGACGGAATGAACCAGATCCTTCGCAAATTCAACCATTCGCTTGAACTGTGCTACAATGACAGCCTTGATCTGGCTCAGATACAGTTAAAGAAGATACTGTCCGATGCACCCAAGTATTTAAGGGCTCATCAGCTGCTGGCACTCATATATATTAAAGAAGAAAAGTGGGACAAGGCACAGAGGGAGCTCGAAAGATGCCAGGCCATCGATGCCAAGAACATCACCACGATGCGTTATATGCAGGAGATTCAGTCCCTTATCGCACCGGAGGAAAACACATCTTCCAAGGACAAGAACAAGAGCGAGGTCAGAGTTTATCAGTCGGGCAATGAAACTATCATACAGCCTGTCAACAAGACCGAGTCGAGGGCACTGTCAGTCTTCTTTAATATATTGATAGGAATGGCTGTGGGACTTGCGATCGCGCTCTTCCTTATTCTGCCCGGCAGGATACAGGCTGCCAAATCAGACATAAACGATGAACTGCGCGTTGTTTCCGAAGCTTCGGATTCAAAGACCGCGACCATAGATGAACTGGAGCTTCAGGTAAACAAGCTTCGTACGGAGAATGATACTCTTAAGGAGGATCTGGCTTCATATGTATCCGGCGAAGGCAATCTCGTATCATCGGATGCTCTCATGAATGCTACTGTCAGCTATTACAGCAATCCTGAAGATATAGAAACTATAGCAACGTACCTTGAGATGCTTGAAAACACCGATGAAGAAGTCAAGTCCGATTCGTTCATGTCGCTTTACAATTACCTCATAGCTAATGTAGGTCCTTCTCTGGCTACATATTATTATGAGCAGGGCTTTAACACATACAAAGCTGAAAACTACGATGATGCCATACCGGATCTGAATCGTGCATACAGATATAATAAAGAGAATTCGGATGCAGTGTTCTATATGGCCAATGCATACAGAAAGATCGGAGACGATACCAAGGCCAAGGAATATTATGCCGAAGTCATCGATAATTTCCCCGGCACCGACCACGCCTTAAAGGCGGAGACATACCTCGCCGAGATAAACAACCAGGAGTGATATGTTCAATCAGTTAACACAAAAGGACATAGACGACATGACCAGGGAGATCGAGGAGAGAAAAGTCGTGATCCGGCCAAAGCTCTTAGAGGCTGTCAAAGAGGCCAGGGCGCACGGTGATCTGTCCGAGAACTTCGAGTATTATGCCGCTAAAAAGGAAAAGAATGCCAACGAATCAAGGATACGGTTCTTAGAGCGCATGATTAAGACTGCCGAGATCATTGACGATACATCCGCTGATGACGAGGTCGGGATCAATGACACGGTGAGAGTTCTTTTTATCGAAGATAACGAAGAAGATTCCTTCACAATTGTATCCACCATGAGAGGGGATTCCCTCAACAATCTCATCACTATCGAGTCTCCGATAGGCAAGGCTCTGCTCGGACACAAAGAAGGAGATGAGGTTTCTGTAAAGGTAAATGCGGACTACTCATATATGTTGAGGATCCTCAAAATAGATAAGGACGATGCCGGCAAAGACGCCAGGCTTCGCAGTTTTTAACCAATAGTTATTAAAGGAGGGCTTTATACGTGAGTGTAAAGGTAGAAAAGTTAGAAAAGAATATGGCTAAGCTGACCATTGAGGTAGGGGCAGATGAGGTTGAAAAGGCCCTGCAGGAGTCATATCAGAAGCAGAAGAATCAGATCGCGGTTCCGGGTTTCCGCAAGGGCAAGGTTCCGCGTGCCATGATAGAAAAGATGTACGGACCCGAGATTTTTTATCAGGATGCCATCAACATCATGATCCCTGATGCGTATGACAAGGCCGTCGATGAGTGCGGAGAGGATATAGTATCATCTCCCGAGATAGATGTCGTATCCATCAAAAAGGGAGAACCGTTCGTATTCACCGCAGAGGTTGCATTAAAGCCTCCTGTAGAGCTCGGCAAATACAAGGGTGTCAGCGTTGACAAGGTTGATATAACCGTTTCGGATGAGGACGTTGACAAGGCTATTGAAAAAGAACGCGAGAACAATGCACGTAATATCGAAGTTACCGACAGACCTGTTAAGGATAAGGATTCCATAATCCTTGACTTTGAGGGATTCGTTGACGGAGTTGCATTTGAAGGCGGTAAGGGAGAGGATCATCCTCTGACCATAGGTTCGGGTGCATTCATTCCCGGATTTGAGGATCAGCTCATTGGAGCCAAGATCGGTGAAGAATGTGAAGTCAAGGTCAAGTTCCCCAATGATTATCAGGCCAAGGAGCTCGCTTCAAAGGATGCTGTGTTCAAGTGCACAGTCAAGCAGATAAAGGAAAAAGAACTTCCTGCACTGGACGATGAGTTCGCATCAGAAGTTTCGGAATTTGATACACTCGAAGAATACAAGGCTGATGTTCGCAAGAACCTCGAGGTTGCCAGGGAAAAGGAAGCTAAGGAAGAAAAGGAATCAAAGGTAATAGAGGCCATAGTCAACGATGCCAAGATGGATATCCCCGAGGCCATGATCACGACTCAGCAGAATCAGATGGTTGATGAATTTGCTCAGAGAATGACCATGCAGGGACTTTCTATGGAGCAGTACTATCAGTTCACCGGAGCATCACATGACCGTCTGCTTGAACAGGTTCGTCCTCAGGCCGAGCAGCGCATAAAGGCCAGACTCGTTCTCGAAGCGATAGCCAAGGCTGAGAATATCACCGCTACAGATGAAGAGGTTGAGGAAGAATTAAAGACAATAGCCGAGGCTTATCAGCTGGAGGTTAATAAGGTTAAGGAGTCTATGCCCGAGAAATCACTCGAGGGTATCAGAGAAGACATAGTTGTAAAGAAGGCTGCGGAGTTTGCAGTCAACAACGCAAAGGAGAAATAATATGAGTCTTATACCTAACGTCATAGAGACAAACAGTAAAGGCGAACGTTTTTATGATATTTTTTCACGTCTGCTGAAGGAGAGGATAATCTTCCTTGGCGAGGAGGTCAATGATGTTACCGCATCCATCGTGGTAGCACAGATGCTCTTCCTCGAGGCAGAAGATCCCGAAAAGGACATATACTTTTACATCAATTCTCCCGGCGGATCAGTTACTGCCGGAATGGCCATATATGATACCATGCAGTACGTTAAGTGCGATATCTGCACATACTGTATGGGAATGGCTGCTTCAATGGGAGCATTTCTGTTATCCGGCGGCACCAAGGGCAAGAGAGTTGCTCTGCCCAACGCAGAGATCATGATACATCAGCCTCTGGGCGGTGCACAGGGCCAGGCATCAGAGATCGAGATAGCTGCCAAGCATATGGCACGCACCAAGGAAAAACTGACCAGGATACTGGCCGAGAACTGCGGCAAGACATATGAAGAAATGATAGAAGCAACCGACAGAGACAATTGGCTTACAGCCGAGGAAGCTCTTGAATTCGGTATCATCGATAAGGTTGCCAAGTCTAGGACAGAGGAATAATAAAGTGCCTAAGAATCCTACAGAAAAGTACTGCTGCTCTTTTTGCGGCAAAGGCCAGGATGAGGTCCGCAAGCTTATCGCCGGACCCAACAAGGTTTTCATCTGTGATGAATGCGTTGATCTTTGTGCCGACATAATCGAAGAAGAACTGGAAGAAGAACCCGTTGAGACTTCCGAGGGAAGTCCCGACATCAATCTGCTGAAGCCTGTGCAGATCAAGCACTTCCTTGACGAATATGTTATAGGTCAGGAAGAAGCAAAAAAGGTTCTGTCAGTAGCAGTATACAATCACTACAAAAGGATTGTTTTTCCCAAGACTTCCGAAGACGATGTTGAACTCCAAAAGTCCAATATCATAATGATAGGGCCTACAGGTTCGGGCAAGACGTATCTGGCACAGACTCTGGCCAAGATAATCAATGTACCTTTTGCCATAGCCGATGCTACTACACTCACGGAGGCAGGATACGTAGGCGAGGATGTTGAGAATATCCTTCTTAAACTCATCCAGGCTGCCGATTACGATGTGGACAGGGCTCAGCTCGGCATAGTATATATTGATGAGATCGACAAGATCACCAAAAAATCCGAAAATGTCTCGATCACCAGGGACGTATCGGGTGAAGGCGTTCAGCAGGCGCTGCTTAAGATAATCGAAGGCACCATGGCGTCTGTACCTCCTCAGGGAGGACGCAAACACCCTCATCAGGATCTGATACCCATAGATACCACCAACATCCTTTTCATATGCGGAGGGGCATTTGACGGTCTGGAAAAGATCGTTGAAGCCAGATTAAACCGCAATTCGATCGGGTTTGGAGCAGAAGTGTCTGCCAAAGTCGATTTCGATTCGGGTGCGCTTTTTAACGAAGTCACACCTCAGGATCTCGTTAAGTTCGGGCTGATACCGGAGTTTGTCGGACGCGTTCCGATAAATGTTTCATTGCACGGACTTGATGAGGATGCACTGGTGAGAATCCTCAAGGAGCCCAAGAATGCTCTTATCAAGCAGTATCGCAAGCTCTTTGATTTTGATAAGGTTCAGCTGGACTTTGATGATGATGCTGTCCTGGAGATAGCTAAGCTTGCGTTCGAACGCAAGACCGGAGCCAGGGGACTTCGCTCCATTATGGAAAAGGCCATGATGGACGTCATGTATGAGATCCCGTCGGATGAGACCATCAAAGAGGTTCGGATCACCAAGGACTGTGTTATGGGCAAAGGAAGCCCCGAGGTCATACATAAATAGATCATGGTCATAAAGAGCGTTGCATTGGAAACGGTGTGCGGGATAACCAGCCGTCTCCCCGAAAATACACATATCGAGTTTGCATTTGCGGGTAAATCCAATGTGGGCAAATCATCCCTGATCAACGGACTGATGAACAGGAAATCTCTGGCCAGGACTTCATCCTCTCCGGGCAAGACCCAGACGATCAATTACTACAACATCAATGATGAACTGTATTTCGTCGATCTCCCGGGATACGGATATGCCAAGGTCAGCAAGCAGGAAAAGGAAAAATGGGGCAAGATGATAGAGAACTATCTTAACCGCTCCAGGATGCTTCGAAGCGTATTTCTGCTCATTGATATCAGGCATGAGCCTTCATCAAACGATGTCATGATGTATGACTGGATAGTCAGCAAAGGTTATAATCCCGTTATAATCGCCACCAAGCTTGACAAGATTAACCGGTCTCAAAAGGATAAATGCATAAAGATCATAAGGGATAAGCTAAAGGTGGTTCCCGGAACTAAGATATTTCCGTATTCTGCAGTCACCAAGCAGGGACGGGATGAGATATACGACTATATAGATACATTTTTTGACAGCGAAGAAACAGGGTCGTAACGCTGCGCAAAGCGTGGTGTTTAGATAAAACAACCAAAAAGAGAGGAGAAAGATTATGAAAAAATTTATGGCACTTTTACTTGCCGGCGCAATGACATTTTCATTGTGTGCATGTGGTGCGGCCGATACTGCTACAGCACCTGCCGGCGACAACGCTGCTACTGAAAATGCAGCATCGGATGAAGCTAAATCAGAGTCACTTGACATCAAGGTCGGATTTATCTGCCTTCATGATGAGAACTCAACCTACGATCTTAACTTCATCAACGGCGCTAAGGAAGCTTGCGCTGCTCTGGGCATAGAGCCCATCATCAAGACCAACATTCCCGAAGGTCAGGAATGTTATGATGCAGCATGTGAACTTGCTGACGCAGGATGCGGTTTCATCTTTGCCGATTCATTCGGTCATGAGGATTACATGATCGAGGCTGCCAAGGAATATCCCGAGATCCAGTTCAGCCATGCTACAGGTACAAAGGCTCATACAGAGAACCTTCCCAACTATCACAATGCTTTTGCTTCAATCTATGAAGGACGTTACCTTGCAGGTATCGTTGCAGGCATGAAGCTTAACGAGATGATAGATGCAGGCACGATCACTGCTGACCAGGCCAAGATCGGTTATGTCGGAGCATTCACATACGCAGAGGTTATCTCAGGTTATACATCATTCTTCCTCGGAGCAAGGAGCGTATGCCCTACAGCTACTATGGAAGTAACATTTACCGGATCATGGTATGATGAAACAGCCGAGAAGGAAGGAGCTACCAAGCTCATCCAGGACGGATGTGTTCTCATATCTCAGCACGCCGATTCAATGGGTGCACCTACAGCATGTGAAAATGCCGGAGTTCCCGATGTATCATACAACGGTTCCACAAAGGCTGCATGCCCCAACACATTCCTCGTATCATCAAGGATCAACTGGGCTCCTTACTTTGAGTATGCCATTAAGGCTACAGCTGCAAAGGAGAGTTATGATATCGACTGGACAGGAACCATCGCTTCCGGATCAGTGTGCTTAACAGAGCTCGGTGACAATGTTGCCGAAGGTACTCAGGAAGCTATAGATGCTGCCAAGGCTAAGCTTCAGGATGGTTCGCTTCATGTATTTGATACCGCAACATTCACAGTTGAGGGCAAGAAGCTTGATTCATACATGGCTGACGTAGATACAGATGCCAACTATGAAGGTGACCATGAAGTAATCGTTAACGGCTACTTTGATGAGTCAGGTGCAGGATTCCGTTCCGCTCCTTATTTCGACCTTCAGATCGATGGTATCTCACTGCTTGATACAGCGTTCTAATCCTCTATGAAAGATTTATATCCGGGCGGCTTTTAAGTCGCCCGGGTTGATTTTTTTTATTTAGTTTTACAGGGCGAAAAAAGTGTTTCGCAAACCTTTCGCAACGCGTGTTTGAGAAACACTTTTTTCGACCAATAAAACACATCACAGAAAACGAGGTAAAAAAGTGAGCGATAGCAAAGCCGCTGTTTCAATGAGAAATATCACAAAGACCTTCGGGCAGGGAGTCATAGCCAATAAGGACGTGAACCTGGACATCAACAAGGGAGAGATACTGTCTCTTCTGGGAGAGAACGGTTCCGGTAAAACTACGCTCATGAACATGCTCTCGGGAATTTATTATCCTGATTCAGGTGAGATATTCATCGACTCAAAGCCCGTCAGCATCAGGTCCCCCAAGGACGCATATGACCTCGGAATAGGTATGGTACATCAGCATTTTAAACTTGTTGATGTGCTTAGCGCTGCTCAGAATATAGTTCTGGGGCTTCCCGGTAAATTAGACCTTAAGAGCGCCTGCGCCAGGATCAGAGAAATATGTGACAGATACGGGTTCGATGTCGATCCCGATAAAAAGATATACAATATGTCGGTTTCCGAAAAACAGACCGTTGAGATAGTCAAAGTTCTGTACAGAGGGGCCGATATTCTTATTTTGGATGAACCTACGGCCGTACTGACTCCCCAGGAGACCCAGAAACTCTTTGATGTCATGCGTAATATGAAAAAGGACGGCAAATCCCTCGTTATCATAACGCACAAGCTTAATGAGGTTCAGGAGATATCCGATAAGGTCGCCATATTAAGACAGGGCGAATACATAGGAACACTGATCACCAAAGACACTAATCCTCAGGAAATGACCGATATGATGGTCGGCCATAAGGTAGAACTGAACATAGAACGTCCTGAACCTCTGAATTCGGCATTACGTATCAGGGTCAAAGGATTAAACGTAGTCAATGAAGAAGGTATCAAAAAGCTTACCGATGTAAGCTTTGACATATATTCAGGAGAGATATTGGGTATTGCAGGTATTTCCGGATGCGGTCAGAAGGAACTGCTTGAATCCATTGCCGGTCTTCAGAAGGTTGAGTCCGGATCGGTAGTCTATATAGATGATGACGGAACCGAGAAGGAACTCATCGGGATGGATCCCCTTAAGATCAAGGAACTCGGAGTAACATTGAGCTTTGTTCCCGAGGACAGACTGGGAATGGGACTCGTGGGCAACATGGATATATCCGATAACATGATGCTTCGAAGCTTCAGAGACAGCCACGGAATATTCACGGATAGAAAATCACCCCATGACCGTGCCGAGAGGATAGTTAAACTCCTTAATGTTGACACTCCCGGTATCGAGACTCCGGTTAGACGTCTGTCAGGAGGAAACGTTCAGAAGGTCCTCGTCGGCAGAGAGATATATCAAAGACCAAAGGTCCTGATGACTGCATATGTTGTCAGGGGACTTGATATCAATTCTTCATACACTATCTATGAACTCATCAATTCGCAGAAAGTTGCTGGAGCAGCCGTGATCTTCGTCGGAGAAGATCTGGATGTTCTCCTGCAGATATCGGATAAGGTCATGGTCCTTTGTGACGGGCATGTAAATGCGATCCTGGATGGAAGGACTGCTGATAAGAGTGAGGTCGGCCTGTTGATGACTTCACTTAAAGGGGAGGTGACTGACTGATGGATAAAAAGATCAGGGAACCGCTGTTCCATCTGGTAAAAAGAGATAATCTTCCCCGAAGCAAAAGGGTACTCATACGTATGGGTGCCATAGTGTTGGCCCTGCTGTTGTGTGCGCTTCTAACGGCTCTTACTACGGGGATCAATCCGATCGAAGTATTCGGATCGATCGTTTCGGGTGCGTTCGGATCAACTCGTAAGATGTGGATCACATTTCAGGATCTGTCAGTACTGCTGCTCATTTCTCTGGCTCTGACACCGGCCTTTACGATGCGATTCTGGAATATCGGAGGAGAGGGACAGGTCCTCGTCGGAGGATTGGCAACTGCCGCCTGCATGATATGCCTTGAAGGCAAGGTTCCGAGCGCAGTCATCATCATCCTGTCTGTTATAAGCTCTGTACTAGCAGGCGCACTGTGGGGATTTATCCCTGCCGTATGCAAGGCCAGATGGAATACCAATGAAACTCTGATGACGCTCATGATGAACTATATTGCAACCCAGCTCGTGTCATTTTTTATCATCGTCTGGGAAGTGCCCAAAGGATCGGGCAAGATAGGTATCATCAATCAGAACTCGCATGCAGGATGGATGCCGTCTCTTTTCGGATCCAAGTACATGCTGTGCATAGCGGTTTCTCTGGCGGTAATGATATTCCTTTATATCTACCTTAGATACAGCAAGCACGGATACGAGATACAGGTTGTGGGTGAGAGTGAAAATACTGCCAGATACGTGGGCATCAAGGTAAGCAAGGTGATAATCCGCACGATGCTCCTGTCGGGCGCTCTGTGCGGCCTCGCAGGTCTTTTGCTCGTTGGCTCGATCAACCACACGATCACAACGACCATAGCGGGAGGGCAGGGATTTACCGCCGTTCTGGTATCGTGGATGGCCAAGTTCAATCCCTTTACCATGATATTCAGTGCATTCCTTATCATATTCATGAAAAGGGGTGCAGGAGAGATCGCCACTACCTTCGGACTCAACCAGTCATTTGCGGATATTCTCACGGGAATGATCCTGTTCTTTATAATAGGCTGTGAATTCTTTATAAACTATCGGATCAAGCGCAGCGAAAAACACGAAAGCAAAGGAGAAGAGGCATGTTAGGATTTTTATCATTCATCCCCAGGGCTGTAGGCCAGGGAATACCGTTGCTTTTCGGTTGTACAGGTGAGATAGTTACGGAAAAATCCGGAAATCTAAACCTTGGAATACCCGGTGTAATGTATGTCGGAGCCATAAGCGGCGTAATAGGATCATTCTTTTACGAGAACTCATTAAACGGCAGACCCTTGAACGGTTTTCTCGCGATCACGATACCGCTGCTTTGCTCTTTGCTTGGATCCTTCCTCATGGGAATGCTATACTGCTTCCTTACGGTAACATTAAGAGCCAATCAGAATGTTACAGGTCTGGCCATGACGACGTTCGGCGTGGGATTCGGTAATTTCTTCGGAGGATCGCTCATTAAGCTTTCAAATCTCGATGTTCCGACCATAGCACTTTCCAAGACCAGTGCTTTCTTCAGTGCAACTCTGCCGTTTGCTTCAAAGGCAGGATGGTTCGGACAGATATTCCTCTCATACGGATTTCTGGCATACCTTGGAATAGCTACTGCACTTGTCGTTGCATTCATACTTAAAAAGACGAGGATAGGACTTCATCTGAGAGCTGTTGGAGAGAGTCCCACCACTGCAGATGCTGCAGGTATCAATGTCACAAAATACAAATACGTTTCTACCGTTGCAGGATGCATGATCGCCGGACTGGGCGGATTGTATTATGTAATGGACTATGCCAGCGGAGTATGGTCTAACGATGCCTTCGGTGACAGAGGATGGCTCGCCATAGCGCTCGTAATATTCACCATATGGAAGGCAGATATAGGGATTCTGGCATCTGTTCTCTTTGGAGGACTGTATATCCTTTATCTGTATATTCCGACAGGAATGGCACATATGGAGCTCAAGGAACTGTATAAGATGATCCCGTATATCGTTACGCTCGTAGTGCTGATCATAACGAGTATGCGCAACAGACGGGAGGATCAGCCGCCCGCATCGCTAGGGCTCAATTATTTCCGCGAAGACAGATAGATATTTAATATCGTGTAAGTGAATGGCTTTTACACGCAAACACGCGTTGCGAAAGGTTTGCTTAGCAAAAGCCATTCACTTACACGCAGATAAAAATTCGAAAGGATGTATTTCATGGAATTACTTGAACAGAGAATACAGAAGGACGGCCTCGTAAAAGCCGGTAACGTTCTTAAGGTCGACAGCTTTTTGAATCACCAGATAGACATATCTCTTCTTAATGAAATCGGTAAGGAGTTCAAACGTCTATTTGCAGATACGAAGATAAACAAGATCCTTACTATAGAGGCATCCGGAATAGCGATCGCAGCTATAGTGGCACAGTATTTTGATGTTCCGGTTGTATTTGCCAAGAAGACTCAGTCGATAAATCTCGACGGGTCCGTATATACAACAAAGATCCAGTCATTTACCCACCAGAGGGTTTATGATGTTATAGTTTCCAAAAAGTATCTGTCACCCGATGATCATATACTGGTAGTAGATGATTTCCTTGCTAACGGATGTGCTGTTGAGGGGCTTATAGATATCATTCAGAGCTCGGGAGCTACCCTCGAGGGTGTAGGTATCATCATAGAAAAGGGCTTCCAGGACGGTGGAAAGCGTCTTCGCGAAAAAGGCATAAGGGTTGAATCTCTTGCGATAGTGGATGCAATGGATGCTGCAACAGGACAGATCACATTCAGACATTAAAGCGGATCCCCGGGTCACGGGATCATTCCATATATTACATGAAGATTGACATACAGAAGATCACTGACGGGGAGGAGAGCGTTACAATACGCTACAGAGAACTCACTTCCCGAATGAACAGAATAATCGGGATCCTGAACGATGATGAAAACAGGATATGGGGCAAGGCTGACAAGGAGAGTATCTGCGTCAGCCTTGATGAGATTCTGTATCTTGAATCTGTTGATGATAAGGTTTTTGCCTATACCGGCGACAGGATACTTAAACTCGAAGGGACACTTAGTTCGTTCATGATGGATAATGAGGAAGATGTGTTCTTCAGATGCAGCAAATCCATGGTCATAAACGTAAACAAGGTCCTGTCACTTAAGAGCCTTTCATCAAACAGGATAGATGCCGTCATGGAAGGCGGAGAACACATTATAATCTCCAGAAGATACGCTTCGGAATTCAGAAGACTGCTGCGGGGTGAGCGATGATGAAGGATGATAATAAACTGACGCTTTGGGAAAGATATCTGACAAGTGAGATCGGGATAGAATTTAAGGCCTGTCTGTATTTTTTTGCAATCCTGTTTTTTTACTGCATATACAGGCTGATCTGCGGATCGCATGAAGCCAGTATCCTGCATATGACCGAGATGATCCTGGCCTGCTATATCATATGCTATATACAGGTTTATGCATTTGCTAATTTCGATGAGGCAGATGAGATAAGGGGACGCGAGATAGCAGGTATCATCGTTTGCAACTTGCTATATTGTATTTTGTCCTATGCATGCAACTGGTATGAGAGAAAACTCATACCGACACTTATCATGGCGGCGTATATCCTGCTGGTGTATCTGTGCGTTTTCCTGATATACCGGATCAAACGACGGATCGATGATAAGAAGCTGAACGAAGAACTGGAGCTTTTTAAGCACGAGCATCAAAAAAGTGAATGATAAAGGCAGATTAGTGCATCATACGGGAACATGTATTGTTCCCGTTTTTTGTTTGTGTTATTTATGGATCATAAGGATCAAACATACATTATCTGCAAAGGAGAAACGGCTTATGACTAATGTTATCGAGATAGAACATCTGACTAAGAGCTACGGAAAAGCCAGAGGCGTAATAGACGTATCGCTTAAAGTTAAGGAGGGTGATATCTTCGGATTTCTTGGACCAAACGGTGCAGGCAAATCCACAACGATACGTTCGATGCTCGGTTTTTTGAAGATCAACGAAGGAAGCATAAAGATCCTAGGCATGGACAGTATCAAAGACCATGAGACTATCCTCAAAAAAGTAGGGTACATGCCTTCAGAGGCGTGGTTTTATGATTCGATGAGGGTATCCGAAGTAATAAAATATGCGGCAGATGTCAGAGGTCTTGACTGTACCGAGGAAGCCGGAAAACTCTGCGAGAGATTGAAGATGGATACTCATAAGAGGATCAAGGAACTCTCTTTGGGTAACCGCAAAAAGGTCAGCATAGTCTGCGCCATGCAGCACAGACCGAAGATATTCATCTTTGATGAGCCAACGAGTGGCCTGGATCCGCTCATGCAAAGGAACTTCTTTGAATTGATCAATGAATACGTTAATGAAGGTGCGACCTGCCTGTTGTCTACTCATGTTCTGTCGGAGGTCAACAGGTACTGTAAAAATGCCGCCATCATGCGTGAGGGTAGACTGACCATGCTGGAATCACCGGGAATAGATGAGGATGCTTTTTTGAAGTTTTATGAAGACGAGGAGGAGAACTCATGAAGACAGTATATTTAAGGGAATTAAAACTGAATCTCAAGAGTCTGATAATATGGAGTCTCACCGTGGGAGGTCTGGGGCTTTCCTGTATCCTTATGTATACGAGCATGAACTCCGACATGAAGGATATGGCTGATATGTTCTCGAATATGGGAGCATTTTCGGACGCATTCGGAATGAGCACACTGAGCATCGCTTCGCTTGAAGGCTTTTTCGCAACCGAAGTCGGCGTGGTACACGGACTTGGAAGCGGAATGTTTGCAGCTCTATGCACGATAGGGATCATATCCAAGGAAGAAGAGAGGCATTCAGGAGAATTCCTGCTCTCACTTCCGATATCAAGGATCAGGGTCGCTGCTGCTAAGGGCCTGTGCGTCCTTACAATGCTCGTTGTTTTTACAGCAGTATGTGCTGTGCTGTACGTGACAGGATTCATGATTCTCAATGAAGAGATATCTTATGCGGAATTTGCTGATTTTATGATTAAGCAGTTCCTGATGAACCTGGAGATCTCTGCAATATGCTTCCTGATTTCTGCCCTGAGTGACAGGATAAAGACCGGAGCCGGACTGGGACTTGCGATGATATTCTATGTATATGACCTCATTGGAAGAGTGGTACCTGATCTTAAGGATTATCTGTTCTTCGGACCGTATTCATATTGCAATGCTTCGGAGATATTTTCGGGTGAGGATCCGTGCATCAGCGGGATCGTTGTATCTGCGATCGTTACGGTCGCATGCATAGCTGCAGCCTTTATTGGATACAATCGCCGTGACTTAAAGAGCTGAAACTATTGTGCTACGATCCTATACCGACGATATTTGACATCTTTTCGGCGATGGGTGTATAATTCCCATATGTAAGCTTGAAAGGAGTCCGGTATGGGTATCGGTGCTATAGGAAGCAATCCGTATATTTACAATACCAATTATCTGAGCGAAGCCAGTCTCAATCGAGTCAAGCCCGTGGACATCGACGTAACTAAACCATCTACGGACTACAACGCATTGACCGATGAGAGTCTTAACGTGAATCCTCTTAAGAGAGGTGAGACGGCTAACTTTGTTGATATACTTGAGAGTCAGATGGCACAGAGCAGACAGAATGCTGCGAGGATTATGGTGCCGCCTGAGGATCAGATTTTTGAATAGTTGATGCGGGCAGTTCTTATGGGAACTGCCTTTTTCATGTCCATATGACGGACAAAGGCAAATGATGAACATGTTCCGGATAAACTGTCCGGAATATTGAAGGGAGAAAGATATATGGCTAAGGAACTTGGAAAAACGTACGATCCCAAGGATATAGAGGACCGTTTGTATCAGAAATGGATCGATAAGAAATATTTTCATGCGGAGGTTGACAGGAGCAAAACCCCCTTTACCATCGTGATCCCGCCCCCGAATATCACAGGACAGCTTCATATGGGTCATGCACTGGATAACACCATGCAGGATATTCTGATAAGGTATAAGCGCATGCAGGGATATAATGCCCTGTGGCAGCCCGGCACGGATCATGCGTCCATCGCCACCGAGGTCAGGATCATCGAGACCTTGAAGAAAGAAGGAATTGACAAGAACGATCTGGGACGAGAGAAATTCCTTGAAAGAGCATGGGACTGGAAAAAGGAATACGGCGGACGCATCATCAACCAGTTAAAGAAGATGGGTTCTTCATGTGACTGGGACAGAGAACGCTTCACTATGGATGAGGGCTGCAACAAGGCTGTTACCGAAGTTTTCTGCAAGATGCATGAAAAGGGCTGGATATATAAAGGCTCACGCATCATCAACTGGTGTCCGGTATGTAATACATCTATATCAGATGCCGAGGTTGAATACGAAGAACAGAACGGTCATTTCTGGCACATCAAATATCCTTTCATAGAAGAAGACGGAAGTGTCAGCACAACGAGGTTCATTGAGTTTGCAACAACCAGACCCGAGACGATGCTCGGCGATACCGCCGTAGCGGTAAACCCCGAAGATGACAGATACAAGGACCTTATCGGCAAGGAACTCATGCTTCCTCTGATGAACAGAAAGCTTCCTATCGTAGCCGATTCATATGTAGATATGGAATTCGGTACCGGTGTTGTTAAGATTACACCTGCTCATGACCCTAACGATTTTGAGGTGGGAAAGAGACACAACCTTCCCGAGATCAATGTTCTTAATGACGATGCAACCATCAATGAAAATGGCGGCAAGTTCAAGGGAATGGACAGATACGAAGCCAGGGCGGCCATCGTTAAGGAACTCGATGAGATGGGACTTCTGGTTAAGATAGAAGACCATGTACATAATGTTGGTACACACGACAGGTGTGGAACCACGATCGAACCCATGATAAAGCAACAGTGGTTCGTTAAGATGGACGAGCTCATTAAGCCTGCCGTGAAGGCCGTTAAGGAGGGAGACATACAGCTTATTCCCAAGCGTATGGAAAAGACCTACTTTAACTGGACTGCCAACATCCGCGACTGGTGTATCTCAAGACAGCTGTGGTGGGGGCACAGGATCCCTGCGTATTACTGTGATAAGTGCGGTGAGACGGTCGTTTCTAAGGAAGCGCCTTGCAAGTGTCCCAAGTGTGGAGCGGATTCCTTCACACAGGATCCCGATACACTCGATACATGGTTCAGTTCAGCACTCTGGCCGTTCAGCACGCTCGGCTGGCCCGAAAAGACAGAAGATCTTGACTACTTCTATCCTACGGATGTGCTCGTAACCGGTTATGACATTATCTTCTTCTGGGTAATAAGAATGATTTTCTCAGGCTATGAGCAGATGGGTGAAAAACCGTTCAAGACGGTTCTTTTCCATGGCCTTGTACGTGACGATCAGGGCAGAAAGATGTCAAAGTCTCTGGGGAACGGTATCGATCCGCTGGAGATAATAGATAAATACGGAGCCGATGCATTAAGACTGACGCTAATTACCGGCAATGCACCCGGCAATGACATGAGATTTTACATGTCAAGAGTTGAGGCGTCAAGAAACTTTGCAAACAAGGTTTGGAATGCTTCAAGATTCCTTATGATGAACCTTGACAGTGATGCGGCCCTTTCAAAAGAAGTTGATGCTGCCACGATAAACAGCGTCAAACTCGAACCCGTTGACAAGTGGATCATCTCAAAGCTCAATACTGTTGTTAAGGATGTTACCGACAACATGGATTCCTTCGAACTGGGTATCGCGGTACAGAAGGTTTATGATTTCATCTGGGATGAATTCTGTGACTGGTACATAGAGATGGTTAAGCCCAGGCTTTATAACTCAGATGATGCTGAGTCCAAGAAGGCAGCACTGTGGACGGCCAAGACAGTCCTTATCGATGCTTTAAAGCTCCTTCACCCGTATATGCCGTTCGTTACCGAAGAGATATTCTGCACTCTGCAGGATAAGGAAGAATCTATTATGATCTCATCATGGCCGGTATTTTGCAAGGAGAGAGTATTCGAAAAGGAAGAAAAGCAGATCGAGATCATAAAGGATGCCGTACGCGGAATAAGAAACGTACGTACTGAGATGAACGTTGCGCCTTCAAAGAAGGCTCATGTATTTGTTGTTTCAACCGATACGGATGTAATATCAACATTTACCGAAGGCAAGCTGTTCTTCCAGCCTCTTGCATATGCATCAGAGGTTACGATCCAGCAGGATAAGACAGGAATAGCACAGGATGCGGTATCTGTCGTTATCCCGAACGCAGACCTTTATATCCCCTTTGCGGAGCTGGTTGATATAACAAAAGAGATTGAGAGACTTCAAAAAGAGCAGAAGCGACTCGAAGGAGAGGTTGCCAGAGTAAACGGAATGCTCGGCAATGAACGCTTTATCTCAAAGGCTCCGGAGAGCAAGATAAACGAAGAAAAAGAAAAGCTTGTCAAGTATACGACTATGCTCGATCAGGTCGTTAAAAGACTGGAACAATTAAGTGATCTGTGATATACTCATGAACGCAATTGACCGCCAATTTAAATACAAAATGTATGCGTTCATTTGTTATACGATTTATGCAACGGCTATGATATACGTTAATGAGTATAAATTATTGATGTCTATTTTATAACACGGGAGGATACTAAAATGGCTATTTTCAAAGGCGCAGGCGTTGCGATAACAACACCATTTAAAGCAGACGGATCCATAGATTACGATCGGTTCACCGAACAGATCGAATATCAGATAGCTCACAAGACGGATGCTATCATTGTATGCGGAACTACGGGCGAGGCTTCGACCATGTCCCATGAAGAGCACATAGCCGTGATCAAGCATTGCTGCGATGTGGTCAAAAAGCGTATACCGGTTGTTGCAGGAACAGGTTCAAACTGCACTGAGACTGCGATATACCTTTCCCAGGAAGCCGAAAAGGCCGGCGCGGACGGAATCCTTGTAGTATCCCCTTATTATAACAAGGCTACACAGAAGGGTCTTATTGAGCACTTTACTATGGTAGCCGATTCAGTTAAACTCCCGATGATCCTCTATAATATAGCCGGAAGGACAGGAGTCAACATCAATCCCGAAACGATTGCGACGCTCTTTAAGAACGTCAGCAATATCGTAGGTGTCAAGGAAGCCTCAGGCAACATCTCTCAGGTTGCCAAGATCATGCAGCTTACGGATGGTAAGATAGACCTCTACTCAGGCAATGATGATCAGATTGTTCCGCTTCTTTCACTTGGCGGATGCGGAGTCATTTCCGTTCTTTCTATCGTTGCTCCCGAGCAGACACATGACATCTGCTCACTTTACTTTGAAGGAAAGACAAAGGAAGCCTGTGCACTTCAGCTCAAGGCACTTCCTCTTATCAACGCTCTTTTCAGCGAAGTCAATCCCATACCCGTCAAGAAGGGTATCGAACTTCAGGGAAGAGACACAGGTGTATTAAGAAGACCTCTTACTGAGATGGAACCCGAGCACGCCAAAGTGCTCGAAGAAGAAATGAAGAAATTCGGGGTATTATAAGATGACCAATGTGATAATGCATGGCTGTAACGGCCGCATGGGCCGTATGATAGCCTCTGTTGTTGAGCAGGATGAAAATATTAATATCGTTGCCGGTGTCGATGTTTATGATGACGGCAAGAATCCTTTTCCTGTGTATAAAAGTATCGAAGAATGTAAGACCCCGGCAGATGTTGTGATCGACTTTTCAAATGCAGCTGCCGTTGATGGACTGCTTAAATTCTGCACAGACAGAAAAATGCCGGTTGTACTTTGCAGCACGGGTCTTTCACCCGAGCAGCTTGACGCCGTGAAGGCCGCATCAGAAAAGGTTGCAGTTTTAAAGAGTGCCAATATGTCACTCGGCATCAATATGCTAATTAAAGTCCTTCGTCAGGAAGCCGCAAAGCTTGCCGATGAGGGTTATGATATCGAGATCGTTGAAAAGCATCACAACCAGAAGCTTGATGCACCTTCGGGAACGGCTTTGGCTTTGGCCGATGCGATAAATGATTCACTTGATGAAAAGTATGATTATGTTTACGACAGATCTCAGAGGAGAGAAAAGCGCCCCAAAAATGAGATAGGCATAAGTGCGATCCGCGGTGGAACCATAGTAGGCGACCACGATGTCATTTTTGCCGGAACCGATGAAGTCATAACGTTTTCACATACTGCATATTCAAGAGCGGTTTTTGCCAAGGGTGCCGTGGCTGCTGCTAAGTTCTTAAAGGGCAGAGCTGCCGGTCTTTATACCATGGCAGATGTGATAGGATAGGCCATGCAAGAATTTTCAGATACAGAATTAAAATATCTTAAGAGTTTATCAAAACAGTACCCAACTGTTGCTTCGGCCTGCACAGAGATAATCAATCTGCAGGCCATTCTTAACCTTCCCAAGGGTACGGAGCATTTTCTGACAGACATACACGGAGAGTACGAGCAGTTCATACATGTGTTAAAGAACGGCTCCGGTTCTGTGCGCCGTGCTGTGGATGAAGAACTGGGCAATTCGATATCGGACAAGGATCGCAAGAGTCTGGCGACCTTGATCTATTACCCGGAAGAGAAGCTGGATATCATAGAGAATTCCGAAGAGAATCTTGAGGACTGGTACAAGATCACTCTGCACAGACTGGTTCAGATCACCAAGCACGTGGCTTCGAAGTATACCCGTTCCAAAGTAAGGAAAGCTCTCCCCAGAGAGTTTGCATATGTCATAGAGGAACTGATCACCGAGCGAAGCGATATCTCCGATAAGGAGATGTATTATAACGAGATAATCCATACGATCATACGCATAGGCTCGGCAAGGGATTTTATCATAGCCATTTGTAATCTCATACAGAGACTTGTAGTGGATCATCTACACATTGTGGGAGATATTTACGACAGAGGCCCCGGACCTCATGTCATAATGGAGGCACTCCGTAATTACCACTCCGTTGACATACAGTGGGGCAATCACGATATAGTATGGATGGGCGCGGCATGCGGACATCTGGCATGTATCGCTACCGTTATCAGGATAGCGACCAGATACGGAAATCTCTCTACGCTTGAGGACGGTTACGGGATAAATATGCTGCCGCTCGCTACATTTGCGATGGAAACATACGCAGATACAGACTGCAGTGCTTTTGCGATAAAGTACAATACCGACTATGATACCAAGGACTTAAGCCTTGATATGAAGATTCACAAGGCCATAGCGATCCTGCAGTTCAAGCTCGAAGGTCAGGTCATAAAGATGCATCCAGAGTTTAACATGGATAACAGGCTGCTCCTTGACAAGATAGACTATGATAAAAAGACCGTTATGATCGATGGTAAGGAATATGCGATGAAGGATACGGATTTCCCGACCATCGACAGGGAAGATCCGTACTGGCTCTCTGATGATGAGCTTAATGTAATGATGAGGATCCGCAAGGCATTCTTAAAGTGCGAAAAGCTCCAGAGACATGTCCGTTTCCTTTATACCAACGGTGGATTATATAAGATCCACAACTCAAATCTTCTTTATCATGGATGCGTTCCGCTTGATAAGGACGGCAATTTCAAATCCGTGAGGGTTGAAGGTAATACATATTCCGGTAAAGCCCTTTATGATGTTCTTGATAACTATGCCCGTAAAGGGTATTACGAAAAGAACGATACCAAGGGTATGCGAAAAGCCCAGGATTATCTGTGGTACCTGTGGGCTGGCCCCAATTCTCCGGTCTTCGGCAAAGACAAGATGACGACCTTTGAGAGATATTTCATCGACGATCCCGAAGCACACGTAGAAACCAAGAACGCATATTATTCGCTTCTTGACAATGAGGATATATTAAACAGGATACTTACGGAATTCGGACTGGATACCCGCAATTCACATATAATAAACGGCCATGTTCCCGTTGAACTTAAAAAGGGCGACAGCCCCGTAAAATGTGACGGCAAACTGCTCATCATCGATGGCGGTTTTTCAAAAGCATACCAGGGCAAGACAGGTATCGCAGGATATACGCTTGTAGCCAGTTCACACGGTATGAGACTGGTCGCGCACGAGCCTTTTGAGTCAACTGAAAAGGCTATAAAGAACGAGACAGACATTATATCCGACACAACGCAGATCGAAGTAGCACCCTCAAGGATCAGGGTGTCACAGACCGATGTCGGAGAAGAGATCAAGGACAGCATCAAGCAGCTTGAGAGGCTGCTGGAGGCATACCGTGACGGTGTGCTCGTGGAGAAGATCTGATGAAACTTCGCCCCTGCATAGATATCCATAACGGAGCGGTCAAGCAGATAGTGGGTTCTTCGCTGACGGATGATTCGAAGGGAACATCTGAGAATTATGTTTCGGAAAAAGGCGCGGCTCATTTTGCAAAGCTTTATTCCTCATTGGGGCTTGACGGAGGCCATATCATCATCCTCAACAAAAAGGGCACTCCGGAATATGAAGCCTCAAAGAGCCAGGCTTTAGAAGCACTGGGAGCATTTCGCGGCGGAATGGGTATCGGTGGAGGCATCGATCCTGATAATGCCGGTGAATTCCTTGATGCCGGAGCTTCACATGTCATTGTGACATCCTATGTTTTTAAGGATGGAGAAATCGATCATGATGCACTGACGAGAATGGCATCCTCTACGGGCAAAGACAGACTGATACTTGATCTTAGCTGCAGGAGAAAAGGGGATGACTTCTTTGTGGCCACAGACAGGTGGCAGAAGATTTCAAATGTCCGGGTAGATTCGTTACTGCTGAATGAATTAGCCGGATATTGCGATGAGTTCCTGATACATGCGGCAGACGTTGAAGGCAAAAAAACAGGCATTGAAACAGATCTGATCCCTATACTCATCGGCAGCAGGATTCCCGTGACATATGCCGGCGGTGTTCACAGCCTGGATGATATCGATATCATCAAACTCATAGGTGACTCAAAGATAGATGTGACTATAGGCAGTGCACTTGACATATTCGGGGGCAATCTGGATATCAAAGATGCTGCCCGCAGATGTATCGAGGACTGAACGGATAAAAGAATGAAGACAGTTATAATAGGTGGCGGTGCGTCAGGAATGACGGCGGCCATCTTTTCAGCAAAAAAAGGTGATGAGACCGTTATATTGGAGCATAATGACAGACCCGGCAAAAAGATCCTTTCTACAGGTAACGGCAGGTGCAACCTGTCCAACAAAAGCCTGAAAACGGATATAGACAGTCATTTTGCCGATCTGGGGTGTTCGGACAGAGTTTTTTATAAAAACGTTATCGACAGATTCGGTATCGACGATACGATGAACTTTTTTGAAGAGCTCGGACTGATGATGAAGGACCGGGGAAATCTGGTATATCCGCTGTCCGATCAGGCTTCATCGGTACTTGATGTGCTTCGATTTGCAGCAGATGAGCGCGGAGTTAAGATCATTACATCGTGTAACGTATCCGCGATACAAAGAGCAGGAAACCACGGCTTTGATATAGAAACGGATAAAGGAAGATTCTCCTGCGATAAGCTTATCATTGCGACCGGTTCAAAGGCTGCCCCGTCTACAGGTTCTGACGGCAGTGGATATGTACTGGCAACCGCCCTTGGTCACACCATAAATGACGTAAGACCCGGATTGGTCCAGCTTAGATCAGGTGAAGCCTGGCTTAAATCGGTAGCCGGAGTCAGAAGCAGTGTTAAACTGACACTGTCCGACGCAGGAAAAAGCATCTACTCTGAGTCGGGAGAACTGCAGTTTACCGATTACGGACTTTCAGGCATAGTTGCCATGGATATTTCGAACAGACTGACTTTATGCCATGACAATGCCTCGGTGCATATAGATCTGATGCCCGATATGGACTCAGATCTGTTAAAGGATGCGCTGGATAGGAGGAGGAGTGTTTTTCCCGACAGAAAAGCATCGGATATGATATCCGGGATGCTTAATAAAAAGCTTGGGCTGATGCTCCTTAAACGATCGGGAATAAAGCAGGATACACTGTCAAAGGATATTCCTCAAAACGCTCTTTACAGGATGGCAGATATCATTAAGGATCTTAGTGTCCGCATCGACGGGACCAACGGATTCCGGGAAGCCCAGATATGCTTAGGCGGGATTCCCTGCGGGGAACTGACGGATGATCTTGAGAGCAGGATCGTACCGCACTTATACTTTTGCGGAGAGATACTGGACCTGCACGGGGACTGTGGGGGATATAATCTGCAGCTGGCATGGTCAACAGGTGCGATTGCCGGCAAAGCATAAATTTCACATCTGTAACTTCATGTAGTATTAAAAACCACGAAGTGTTATACTGATAATGCAAGATGATGCCGGACACGTTTGTTACGGATCACTTAGCATTATCTTTTTGTTTTTTTATATGGAGAAAAACTATGACACTTGATAAAGATAACCTCTTAGAGAGCATAATGGCGAGCCTTGACAGGATCAATAACATCAAATCTTCGGATCTGCCGAACATTGATCTTTATATGGATCAGGTAACGACATTTATGCAGAACAAGCTGAAGAATTCATCGAGAAACCCCGAAGAGGATAAGATCCTGACTAAGACAATGATAAATAACTATGCCAAGAACGATCTGCTTCCTCCTCCGGTCAAGAAAAAGTATACAAAAGAGCATCTCGTGATGCTGATATTCATATATTACAGCAAAGGTCTGCTGAGCATAAACGACATTCAGACCATGCTGGGGCCTTTGACCGACAGGTATTTTGATTCTGACGGAAGCATTGATCTGTGCTCCATTTATGATGAAGTGTTCAGCATGGAGGAGGAGAAAAGAAAGGAACTAAAACAGGATATTACAGCCAAGTATGAAAGATCCAAGCTCACCTTTACCGATTGCGAGGATGAGGACAAGGAGATACTTCAGCTTTTTTCGTTTATATTCATGCTGGGATTTGATGTATACACCAAGAAGCTTCTGATAGAGAAACTGCTGGACATTTACGGAAACGCTTCAACCGGCGATGATCAGGGGGACAGGTCGAAAAAATGAGATATATATCGTGGAACGTTAACGGACTTCGTGCCGTGATGGGCAAGAATTTTATGGAGGCTTTTGATTCACTTGATGCAGATGCTTTTTGTCTGCAGGAGACCAAATTGCAGCAGGGTCAGATAGAACTGGATCTGCCCGGATATGAGCAGTATTGGAACTATGCCGAAAGGAAGGGTTATTCGGGCACGGCTGTATTTGTAAAAAACAAACCGCTTGATGTTACATACGGAATAGGGATCAGCGAACACGATACCGAAGGCCGTGTCATCACTTTGGAATACGACGATCATTACCTTATCTGCTGTTACACACCCAATTCCCAGGACGGGCTAAAGAGACTTGATTACCGTATGACGTGGGAGAGAGATTTTCTGGACTACTTGAACGGATTAAAGCAGAAAAAGAGCGTCATCCTGTGCGGAGATCTTAATGTCGCTCATATGGAGATCGACCTTAAGAACCCTGCTTCAAATCACCATAATGCAGGTTTTACAGATGAAGAGCGCTCATGCATGAGCACACTGCTTTCATCAGGATATATTGACACCTTCAGATATTTCTATCCCGACAGGGAGGACATTTATTCATGGTGGTCATACAGATTTCAGGCCAGGACCAGGAATGCCGGATGGCGCATTGATTATTTCCTGGTGTCTGAGGATATGAAGGACCGGCTGAAGGATGCAACAATATATACAGAAATAACAGGATCGGATCACTGCCCCGTAGGTCTTGAATTTGAATGAATCATTTTTCAGGTATCTGTTTGTGCTCAGATTGTTCTTTACTTTAAAACTTTAGTGTGGTATAGTAAATGCAAAGAGTGTAAACGAGGTGGGTATTATGAACAAAAAGATCAAGACTCCTGCAGTTGACCATCTGTTTGAGGCTGTTCTGGAACTTCAGAGCAAGGAAGAGTGCTATAAGTTTTTTGAAGATCTATGTACTATCAATGAACTGCAGAGCCTGTCCCAGCGTTATGAAGTGGCATCGATGCTCTCCAAGAAAAAGACGTATCTGGAAATAGCAGATGAGACCGGAGCTTCCACAGCTACCATCAGCCGCGTCAACAGATCGCTGAACTACGGCAATGACGGTTATGCGCTGGTATTTGACAGACTTTCAAAGAAATAATAAGACAGTTACGGCATTTAGATAAGTTATTGACACAAAGGACAGACCGGGGAGTCTGTCCTTTGCTTTTTGCTTAAAGCAGCCCGATTTGCCAATTCCATATGCATGTGGTAAAATGTTACAAGTTTGTTACGCGGAGGCCTTATGGAAGAAGAGATTAAAAAGGACGACACCGTTACGACAACCGAAGAAACTGCAGTCAAAGAGGATACTGCTCCTGCAGCTGATGCACCTGCAAATAACGATGTCGAGGTCGACATTATATCAGGTGATAAAGCTGTTAACACGGAAAAGAAAAAGCGCAGGAAATATGCCGTAATGCTTGCCAAAGAGCATGAGGACGGCCGTATTACCACCCACCATATAGGACCTGCACTGGTGGAATTCATTTCCGTGGTTTTGGGTATAGTTTTCCTTATCTTTGTATGTCTGCTGATATACGATTCGATCGTTATCAAGGACCTCAGGACACAGCTCGTCAATCAGATCGTTGAGAACAATGAACTGACCGACCAGAACGAATTCCTGCTGGTTGAGAATGATACATTATCTTCCAAGGTTGCGGTGCTTTCGGAGACAGTTACCAAGAAAGCAGCCAATGAAAGTGCCATAGTAGCCGAAGAGACTGAAAATGCAATACCTAAGAGCTTCCCGCTAAGCGGCGGAACCAGCAATATGGAAGAGGGCGGCGTAGACAGTAATGATCATCCGATACTTAAGTTTACGGTCACCACAGGTATCAACATCGTTTCCACCGGAACGGGCACTGTTGTTTCGGTTGAGGATGATATTGATTACGGCAACAGGATCATAATAGATCATGAGAACGGATACAAATCCATCTACAGAAATAACGGCAAGGTGCTGGTCAAGGCCGGCGACTCGATCGGCAAGGGTTATATCCTGTTTTCAATAGACAAGGAAAATACGGACTTCGGATATCAGATCATGAAGGATGATGAATATATCAATCCCATGGATGTTATACAGATCGACGGATAAAAATGTGTTTACATTTGAAATATGCTGTGATATTCTGAATCTGTCGTAATAGTGCGGCAATTGTTTATATTTTTTGGAGGTATACTTTACAATGAACAAGGGTACTGTAAAGTGGTTTAACAACCAGAAGGGTTACGGATTCATCTGTGACGAATCCGGCAAGGACGTTTTTGTTCACTATTCAGGTCTTAACATGGAAGGTTTCAAGTCTTTGGAAGAAGGCGCTTCTGTTGAGTTCGAGATAGTTGACGGCGAAAAGGGACCCCAGGCTGTTAACGTTACTAAGCTTTAATTTCCGGTTAAAGCACAAAGATCTGATAACACGATGTGCCTATAAAGTTTAAATATTGATATATTTGATTTTTTAGAACTAGTCTTACAGATTTAAAAGGCTCTGTCATTCGACAGAGCCTTTCTTTTGATTTAACAGTAAATTGTTTTATACGCATTTTGAATTGATGAAAGCCAGCATGAAAATAACGGGAGAGTTCCAATAGATCGTGATCTCGTTGGTGGAATAGCTTCGCCAGTCATCCACATAGCATTTTGCAGGAGCCGTTCCCTTTGGTATGGCAGCTATTGCAGCTTCATCACTGGGAGTTCTATAAGGACCGCCGGATACGAGTCCCGGAATAGGTTTGTCTATCCCGTCCGCATAGCATACACGGCTGTGAGGATGCATATAGGCATTTTCGCCTTCACCCGTTATATATGAGATATCCAGAGGATTTCTGCCAAGCAGGTAGTGCAGTTGGGCCAAAGCGGCACGCTTGAATTTATCCTTTGAAGGACCTTCATGAATGAGGTTGGCCAGAATGAATAAAATGGCGCGGTTAGCGACCACCATATTGGAACCCCACACGAAGTCTTCATCTATCATTCCCAGATGATATCCTGAATTGCGCGAATAGTCCACATATCCGGCGGCAGCTTTTTCGATATCATTTTTAAAGGTACTCTCCAGCATGCCGCTGCTGTGTTTGGGATCAGACAGAACAGATAATGTGGCAAATCCAGATACGTCTTCCCAGCCGAAATCGGTCTTGGAAACATCATCCTTGGAAAGCGCTGTCAGTATGCGCAGATATTTATCCCGGTTAGCGGTGTCCGCACGCAACATCTCTGCAGCAGCCCACAGTCTCTCGTCTATATCGGTATCATCGCCGTATTCTCCGGTGTTGCTGCCTTCGGGATTGCTAAATCCTATGTAAGGATGGCTATCAAGCCAATGTGAGCTCTTTATGGCTGCATCCAGCATCTGGTCGGCAAATTCCGGAAGATACTGTCTGTATACGCGGGATGCCAGAGCCATTATGGCTACGAAATCCGCTGTGGCGATACTTGACACAGGATAAATGATGAACTGGTCGTGATCATCCTCCGGCATGACAAAATCGGCGTGATTCCACGCGGTGAGTTTATGGTATACACCGCCGTCCTTGGCTTGCATCTTTAACATCCACCTGAGCTCATAGGCACATTCATTAAGGATATCAGGGATCCCGTTTCCGCTCTCCGGGATGTTCATATCATAGTCAAAACTCTCAGGAAACATATCGAATGCATAAAGGATGTGTCCCAGTGCTACTGCAGCCGCGGTTGTATATCTGCCGTAGTCACCTGCATCGTGCCATCCGCCTGTCATATCATATTTAACGGGATTGGGAGTTTTCTTTATGTAATCATTGAACATCACAGAACCATCCATATGGCATGCTCCGTGCTTGAATATACCTGCATGTGCCTCATCCAGAGCCATACCGCAGCGCTGATAGTACAGGGCTTTGGATATATCTTTGATCAGTCCTTTATATACATCACGTGATATACGGAAATTATGCGACTTATTACTGTTTCCTGCCAGGATATAATATTCGCCTTCGTCATCGACCGGAGTGAAGTCGATGATATAGGTGTCTTCACCCGAATTATCATCAAATACCTTTTCGCCGGTTGTCCCGCCATAAACGCTCTTCTGGTCACTGACCCTGATCAGCTGAAAATTGCAGGGTCTGGTGGAAACGGCCAGTTTATCGCTGCCGGGCAAATATCCCAGTTGGTTAACGAATATCGACATAAAAACTCCTTTCGTGTACTGCTTTATAAGGCTCACACTTACCCGTATATTTTATCAGAAATCCTCTCATCTTGATAGACACTATTTTTATTTATGTGATATACTTGTTCTATCATTTTTTTTATGGAGGTGTGTAATGGGATTAATTAAAGCAGTTTTAGGTGCAGCCGGTTCGCAGCTTTCAGATCAGTGGAAAGAGTTTTTCTACTGTGATTCAATGGAAGCCGATGTATTGGTTACCAAGGGACAGAAGAGAACAAAGGGGAATAACAAAGGTCAGGACAACATCATCACCAACGGTTCGGTTATAGCCGTTAATGACGGACAGTGCATGATCATCGTGGATCAGGGTAAGGTCGTTGAACTTTGTGCCGAACCCGGTGAATTTACATATGATACTTCAACAGAGCCTTCGATCTTCTCGGGTAATCTGGGAACCAGCATTCTCGAATCATTTAAGGTAATGGGCAAGCGTATCACTTTCGGAGGAGATACGGGCCACGACCAGAGGATCTATTTCTTCAACACCAAAGAGATAATGGGCAATAAATATGGAACAGCAAATCCCGTTCCTTTCCGTGTCGTTGATCAGAGGATAGGCCTTGATGTTGATATTTCCATAAGATGTAACGGAGAATATTCATACAAGATCACAAACCCGATTCTTTTCTACACAAATGTATGTGCCAATGTAACTGATGAGTTCACCAGGGATAAGATCGATTCCCAGTTGAAGGCTGAACTCCTGACAGCTCTGCAGCCTGCATTTGCCAGAATTTCTGAGATGGGCATCAGATATTCCGCAGTTCCCGGACATACCAAGGAACTGGCCAATGCTCTTAACGAAGAACTCTCAGATCAGTGGAGAGATTTAAGAGGCATAGAGATTATCTCCTTCGGTGTTAATACCATTAAGGCTTCCGAAGAAGACGAGAATATGATCAAGGAACTCCAGAGAGCGGCAGCATTGAGCAATCCTGCACTCGGACAGGGAATGATGACAGGTGCTACAGCTCAGGCTATGCAGGATGCCGCCAAGAATACGGCAGCAGGCCCCATGATGGCTTTTGCCGGAATGAACATGGCTAACATGACAGGTGCAAACGCTGCGGTTTATCAGCAGACCGGCGGAACACCGATCCCCGCTCCTACAGTAGCCCCTCCCAAAGAGGAAGGCTGGACATGCTCATGCGGCAAAAAGGGCAATACCGGTAAATTCTGTGCAGAGTGCGGTAAGCCTCAGCCTGTTCCCGAACAGGGCTGGACATGCTCGTGCGGCAAGACCGGAAACTTAGGCAAGTTCTGTTCAGAGTGCGGTGCCAAGAAGCCTGCAGGTGCTCCTTTATACAAGTGTGACAAGTGCGGATGGACTCCCGAGGATCCCATGAATCCTCCCAAGTTCTGCCCTGAGTGCGGCGACGTATTTGATGATAACGACAAGCAGTAATATTACTGCATCGTTGATCTTCACAGGAAAATAAAGATATGACGCGAGAGGGTGGCAGCATCCTCTCGCAGTAGTTTATTACATATTTCAGGCCATGCCGGGTCTGGAGGGGGAATAAAATGCCAGACGAATTTGATGCAAATGTTGTAAATACTCTTAAAGAGACGGACAAAAAGTGTCCTGCCTGCGGTGGTACGATGGATTTCGACCCGGCAACAGGCGGACTCAAGTGCCCATACTGCGGACATACCGAAGAGATAAAAAACAAGCCTGCAGACAATGCAGGTGAGACTGTAAATAATTCTCCGCTAACGGCTGAGGAGATTCCGCTAGAAGAAGCGGAAAATACCGCCAATTGCGACTGGGGAACGGCTACCAAGACCATAATCTGCAAAAGTTGTGGAGCCGAGTCTGTTTATGATGCTCAGGTCATTTCTTCAGAATGTCCCTATTGCGGTTCTAACCAGGTTACAGAGGCCGGGGATAAAAAGACAATGGCTCCCGGCGGAGTTATCCCGTTTAAGATCGATCAGAAGGAAGCTGCCAACAGATTTGTGGGCTGGATAAAGAAAAAGTTTTTCTGCCCTAAAGCAGCCAAGGAATCAGCCAAACCCAAGAGCTTTAAGGGAATGTATCTTCCTTACTGGACCTTTGATTCGCAGACGAGTTCATCCTATACCGCTGAATACGGTAAGGACAGAAGGGTCAAGAGAGGGGACAAAGAGGAAATAATAACAGATTGGTACAGGACTAACGGTCATCACGAACAGTTCTTTGATGATGAACTGGTAAGCGGTACGGACCAGCATGATTCTGGACTGCTTCATGGAATAGAACCATATGACACGGCAGATAACAAGGCATACAAACCAGAGTATGTTGCAGGTTTTGGCGCTGAGAGATACTCGGTTGGAGTCAAGGCTGCCTGGGAAAAGGCAAAGGCGGCGATCACCAACAAGCTAAGATCTGCCATTACATCAAGGATCATGTCCGAGAACAATGCCGATCATGTACGTAACCTTAATGTCAGCAGTTCATTCTCTGCCATAACATTTAAATACCTGCTGCTTCCGGTATGGATCTCGAGCTTCAAGTACAAGGACAAGGTATATCAGTTCGCCGTAAATGGACAGACCGGAAGGGTATACGGCAGAACACCTGTATCTGCTATTAAGGTAATACTGACCATAATCGTTGTCATTGCGATATGTGCTCTGATAGGATACCTAATGCAATAGAATAGCAGGAGAGATACTTAGCTGATGTCGATCTATGATTCTTTAAATCCACAGCAAAAAGAAGCTGTTATCACTACCGAAGGGCCCCTGCTTATTTTGGCAGGGGCCGGTTCGGGTAAGACGAGAGTCTTAACTCACAGGGTTGCATATCTCATCGATAAGATGAATGTGGAGCCTTATAACATTATGGCCATAACCTTTACGAACAAGGCAGCAGGCGAGATGAAGGAGAGAGTCGACAAGCTGGTCGGTTTTGGAGCTGACTCGGTATGGGTGGCTACTTTTCACAGCAGCTGTGTCAGGATCCTACGCAGATTTGCTGACAGGATAGGCTATGATAACAACTTCACCATATATGATGCTGACGATTCAAAGAGCATCATGAAGGATGTATGTAAAACACTTAACATCGATACAAAGATGTTAAAGGAAAAGACCATTCTTAATGAAATATCATCCGCCAAGGATGAATTGTGCTCGTCAGAGGAATATGCGGTTAAATATGCCGAAGATTTCAGACTCAAAAAAATAGGCGAAGCCTATATCGAATATCAGAAGATCCTCAAAAAGAACAACGCCATGGACTTTGATGACCTTATAATGAACACGGTAATCCTGCTGGAAAGCAATGCCGACGTTCTGGATGCTTACCAGAAACGTTTCAGATATATCATGGTCGATGAGTATCAGGATACGAACACTTCACAGTTTAAACTCATACGTCTTCTGACCGGACAAAACGGGAATCTTTGTGTTGTCGGAGATGATGATCAGTCTATATACAAATTCCGGGGTGCTAACGTAAGGAATATTCTGGACTTTGAGCAGTACTATCCCGAGGCCAGAGTTATCAGGCTAGAGCAAAACTACCGGTCCACCCAGAATATTCTGGATGCGGCCAATGCAGTCATATCCCATAACGTCGGGAGAAAGAGCAAGAGCCTGTGGACTGACAAGGAAGGCGGTAATCTGATCCACCTGCGGCAGTTTGACAATGCATACGAAGAAGCTTCATTTATAGCAGACGATATAGCACGGAAAATAAGAAAGGGCCAGGCTGATCTGTCTGATACGGCTGTCTTGTACAGAACAAATGCCCAGTCCAGACTCATAGAGGAGAGTTTCATATATGAGGGACTTCCCTACAATGTTGTAGGCGGTGTCAACTTTTATTCAAGAAAAGAGATAAAGGATGTCCTGGCATATCTAAAGACCATAGACAATGGTCAGGATGATCTGCAAGTCAGAAGAATAATCAATACTCCGAAGCGAGGGATAGGCAATACCACGATTTCCAAGGTTATAGAGTATGCTCAGGTCCGAGGGATCAGTTTTTTTGATGCTCTGTGTGAGGCTGATGATATTCCGTCTGTCAGTAAAGCATCATCAAAGCTAAGTGAATTTGCCGAAATGATACTGGATCTGAGGGAGATCCAGAGTGAACTGGGACTATCGGAATTCATACGTGAAGTGATCGACCGAACAGGTTACATGACTGAACTGGAGGATGATTCTGACGAGAAGAGCCAGAACAGGATCGAGAATGTTGAAGAATTTATCAACAAAGCCATAGAATTTGAGAAAAATAATGAGAATGCATCGCTGAGAAGCCTACTCGAGGAAGTTTCTCTGGTTGCAGACATAGATGAGGTTGATACCAATATCCCCAGAGCTATGCTTATGACACTGCATTCAGCCAAGGGACTGGAATTTGCCAATGTCTACCTGACCGGAATGGAGGATGGTCTTTTTCCAAGCTACATGTCCTTATCGGATGATGATCCGACACAGATCGAGGAGGAGAGAAGGCTTGCATACGTAGGCATAACCCGTGCCAAAGAAGACCTCACCCTGACTTTCGCACGTACGAGAATGGTACGCGGTGAGCTCCAATTCAATGCGATCAGCAGATTTGTGGAGGAAATACCTAAATCGCTGATGGATAACCGTGTTCCGGGCCACAGGGAAGATAGATATGATATTCGGACACCGCAGACTAAACATAAAGTATCATCGCTTAATTCCAAACCATTTGTAGCCGCGACAAATTCTTATGCCGGTACATCGGGTTCTGCAGGCTTTGCCTTGCCGAAGACCACCGGCGGCGGTCTGTCAGCTCTTAAAGCTGCAGGAATAACGAAGGGTATGCCAAAAGACGGCAACAATTCAGTGGGCTTAAAACCTGATTATGATATAGACGACAGGGTAAAGCATGTTAAATATGGTGAGGGTACTGTTACGGATATGGAGCCGGGCCCCAGAGATTATAAAGTCACGGTTGATTTTGACGACCACGGGACCAAGGTCATGTATGCCGCCTTTGCCCGGCTTGAAAAGATATAATTTGTTTTTTTTATCATATATGATATAATCATGTGTAAGGTATTTTCAGGTTTTGGAGGAATTTAAAATGACTTTTCAGGACGCTAAAGGTAAACTTGACAACATAGTAGATATGGTAAAGGAATACGACATCAGAGAGAACCTTAAAGGCATAGACCTTAAGGAACTTAAGGATCTTAAGGATCTGGCCAAATTAAAGGCACTCATCAAGCATGAGGAAAAGGAGATCGAGGAAGAAAAAAAGACAAATACCTGGATCTGGATCCTGGCTATAATCGGCACGATAGTTATCTGTGCAGGTATCGGATATGCCATATACAGATTCCTCGTTCCTGATTATATTGAAGATTCATTCGACGATTTCGAAGATTTTGATGATGACTTCTTTGAGGATGATGATGATCTGACTAACTGGGAAGATGTTGACAAGATCGATGTTGATGAAAAGAAGGCTGAGGAAGATAAAAAGGACGCCAAGGAAGCTTAACAGTGTAAATGGCTGAATGACAGTAATGATTTTCAGATATGATTTTTAGTGTATACGCGTGTGATTTCACACGCGTATATTGATATCTGAGGGATTTTATGCCGGAGCCATGTAATCCGTGTTTATGGATACCGGTTTTATACTAACAGAGGTTGTTTATGAAAAAAGGACAGACATACGAAGGCAATGTACTCCGTGTAGATTTCCCGAACAAAGGGATAGTTGCATGTGGAGGAAACGAAAATGACATATGCGTCATAAAAGACGTTCTGCCTGACCAGAAGGTCAGCTTTTCCGTCACTAAAAAGAGGAATGGAAGGGCAGAAGGACGCCTGCTGGATGTAATTGAAAAATCGCCGTATGAGATCGAAAGTCCGTGTGCCCATTTTGGAAAATGCGGAGGCTGTACGTATCTTAAGCTTCCGTATGATAAGCAGCTGGAACTGAAATCAGAACAGGTCAAGCGTCTTCTGGATAATGCTCTTTGCAAACAGGATGCTCCTTGGGAGTTTGAGGGGATCAAAGGGTCTCCCATTCAGTTTGAATATCGCAATAAGATGGAGTTTTCATTTGGAGATGAGTACAAGGACGGCCCACTGGCGCTGGGGCTTCATAAAAAGGGAAGCTTTTATGATATAGAACCTGTCATGGGGTGTGTGATAGTTGATGAGGATTACAGGACTATCCTTAGGGCAACTCTTGATTTTTTTAAGGGGACGGGACTGAAATTTTATCACAAGCTAAGGCATGAGGGATATCTCAGACATCTTCTGGTCAGAAAGGCCAGGTATACCGGCCAGATCATGGTCGCTATCGTTACTTCATCAGAGACTTCATTTGATATGGATGTATATCGCAACATGCTCCTTTCGCTTGAAGTTTCAGGTGAGTTTAGGAGCATCCTTCATATAGTGAATGATTCTCTGTCCGATGTCGTCAGAGCCGATGAAATGAAGATCCTGTATGGAGATGATTATATTACAGAAAAAGTACTGGGACTTGAATTCAGAATCTCTGTCTTCAGTTTCTTCCAGACTAATACATTAAGTGCAGAAGTTTTATACAGTACAGTCAGGGACTATGTCGGGGATAAGGGAAACGGCAAAGTTGTCTATGATCTTTACAGCGGCACAGGTACGATCACACAGCTGATGGCACCGGTTGCCAAAAAGGTAATAGGTGTTGAGATAATCGAAGAGGCTGTTGAAGCAGCACGTGAAAATGCACGATCAAACGGACTTACTAACTGCGAGTTCATAGCGGGAGATGTGCTAAAGGTATTGGATGAACTTACGGAAAAGCCTGATCTTATCATTCTTGATCCTCCGCGTGACGGCATCCATCCAAAGGCATTAGGCAAGATACTGTCATATGGAATAGAGAGCATGATCTATGTTTCATGCAAACCGACAAGCCTCGCCCGCGACCTTGAGAGTTTTCTCCTGGCCGGGTACGTTGTCAAAAAGGTATGCTGTATTGATCAGTTCCCCGGATCAAGCCATGTCGAAGTCTGTTGTTTACTTGAACAACTAAAATCCGCGAAGGAACATATTGAAATCACTATTGATGCGGAGGATTACTACAGAATTAAAGATTCTGAGAAGGAGACGGAGTAAACACATCGAATTCGGAATGTTTTGTTTATGGTATTCGGATTCGATAAGTTTTTCGGACGTACGGAAGTTATGCATGTGCTTGGGATTACAGCCTCTCCGGCATCGGAACTGATAAAGAAGATGCTTGATTTGGGTATTGTTTATCCAACGAAAGGCAAGGGGAAAGGTAAATATCTTTTTAAAAGAAAATGACAAGGTGAATAACTAACGAGTAAGAGCTATTTTAAACAGTGGCGATAATCCTATGGGGATGTCGCCACTGTTTCTTGTTTGACTCATATGAGGACTGATTTTTTTAATTCATTCCCGGATA
>JAILAN010000053.1 GCA_024681595.1 Lachnospiraceae bacterium | reverse complement strand
ATGAGTCATGCAATGATAACCAGGATCCCGTTTGGGATCAGGCTTGTCTTTAAAACGGAACGTCAGAATGCAAAAGTATGTGAACTTGAACGTAAAAAAATGGGCAAGGAACTGATTGAATGGGTAGATACATGTTTTCAGCAAAACTGATGGTGAATTATACCGCAATATAAAAAAAGTATACTTTTAGTCTGTTTATTATTTTCATGGCTGATTCTATAATTTGTTAAAGTTAAGATCACCTATGTGGGAGGAATTTTAAAATGAAAAGAAATATCAAAACTATTGCGGTGGCTTTGAGCCTTGCGCTTGCAATTTCCGGATTGTACGGATGTGGAAAAGACACTGAGTCTGTTAATACGGAAGTAAGTACCGAGGACCCGGAAGAAGGCAAGGGCGACCTTATCACTGATGAAACTCAGTTTGCAGATTCAGACGAGGAGTTTGCGGCCAATGAGCTTGCGTTAAAGGGACCTTCTTATACAGGACTTTCAGAGCTGTACAGTCTTAAAAATGAAGACGGCACTTACATCTATCAGGATATGACGGAAGATGGTCTTACGGTCATTACAAATATGTGTTCCCGTAATTCACAACGTGACGGACAAGACCCGGATGCTTATGCAGAGAATTTCATATGTGCTGTTGTTGATGATACCGGAAGTGCAAGTATCATAGGTTCAGAAAATGATGAGACAGTCTCTTCGACAACAACATATCCTTCATACAGAGTGGACTGGGAATCGGGATCCAATGAGGATACAAAGCAGAATGTCGGTGTGGTAGTGCTTACGGATGATTTCACATACTACTACGGATACAGCTGCCCGATAGACTATTATGAGGATAATGCCGATTTCTATGCTGGCGAGCTTAATACTATTGAGCTGATAAACATTGAGGACCTTGGAACTGCTGACAGTGCTGATACAGGTGAAGTTTCAGGAGAAGGCGGTTATGCAGTCTATCATGATAAGATAGAAGAGCTTAAGTCAGAAGGATTGGCTGATCAGTTCACACTTGCATTCATCAATGATGATGGCAGAGATACTCCCGAGCTTATTGCAAGTGATTCCACAGGGTCTTTTGATCACGAAAATGCGTTCATATTCTCAGTCGAGAATGGTGAAGTTGTTGAGGTCGCAAGCGTGATCGCGGGAGTTGACGGGGCATACCTTGACTATGCTATAGGCGCTAACGTTATACACATAAGCGGAGCAGCTGCCGGAATGAGAGATGTATTCTACAGGATAGAAAACGGCAAACTTGAGGAATTACTTGTTGCCGAAGCATCAAGCATGGACGAGGACGCCAAGTATTCAATAAACGGAGAAAGTGTTAAGAAAGAAGATTACTATAAGCAGATAAATGATTTTATGGAGCCTTATAATCCTTTGGTTCGTATAGCTTATGACGGATTATATGAAGTTACATACAGCGACAGCTTCGGCGGCTTCGAGCAGGGACCCTGCGAAAACTATGAGCTAGAGGGACGGGGTTAGTGGCTCAAAGATAAAATGGACCACTAACCCCGTCCCCATGGACCACCCATGGACCAATCAGAGGAGGACACTAATGGCCAGGAAAGCGGTGCTTGAAGGCGGCAAAAGAGATGAAATAATACAAACAGCTATGAAACTGTTTTTTGAACATGGCTATGAAGCAACCTCTGTCAGGATGATAATGAACGAGGTCGGCGGAGAAATAGGAATGTTCTATCATTATTTCAAGTCAAAAGACATGCTCTTTGACTGTGTTGTGGAAAGATTTTTCCGGAATTACAGGGAGAGATTTGAGGATATGCTCTCATGTTGTGATTCACAGGAGGATTTTGTAAAGACCTTCCTGCCTATGTATGAAAAGTCGATGAAAGAGTTTGGCATGATACAGGGTAACGTTCACTGGACCGTACAGGCTGCCATGCATGACGGAACGCTTGAATCCCTTCGTCCTGTCATATGTGCAATGATTGATAAATGGAAAAAAAGAAACGACACACCATCTGATATTCTGGCAGGGCAGCTTGTTTACGGGCTGTCTGCAACGATCCACTCACCTGAATTTGAAAAGATGAATGCTTCCCAAAAGAAGACCTGTATTCAGGATTATATAGGAAGAGTGCTTGGCCGGTGAAGGAATAATATGTATTGACAACAGATACGATCTTCTGTATGATAAGTATAGTGACCGGGTGGTCACTATATTTTAAGTCAAAGAATGACCGGGTGGTCACCGCGCGACTGCACAGATCTGCGGAAGAGGATGCTGATAGGAAGAAGACTATGCCAAATAAAGTTTTTTTGGAACTGGACACAGCAAAACAGGACAGGATCACAGATGCTGCTATAAGGGAGTTTGCCACTTTCGGATATGAGAACAGCTCAACTAACAGGATCGTAAAGGAATGCGGCATAAGCAAAGGCAGCCTTTTTAAGTATTTCGAAAATAAAGAAGAACTGTATTTCTACCTGATCGAAAAAGTATCTGCCCAAATGGCCTTAGAGACGGCAGAGAAAATTAAGAAGCTTCCAAAGGATCTTTTTGAGAGAGTTCTGGCGTATTCATCCACAGAGATATCCTGGTATGTCGAGAATCCGACCATGGGTAAATTTCTGATCAAAGTATCCGCAGAGAGTGAGACCGAGATTGGGAAAAAGATCATGAAAAGATTCGGGCAGAAGAACACGGATATATATGAACATCTTCTTAAAGATGTGGATATGTCAGGTCTTCACAGCACAGTGAATGAAGTAAAAGAAATATTAAGATGGGTCCTAGCAGGTTTCAACAGCAGCTTCCTCAAAGGCATAACAGGAAATGAAGACAACCTGGAAAAGATCAAAAAAGAATATATTAAACAGTTAAAAATGCACCTTAAGGTGTTAAAGAGAGGACTCTGATCATACTCGGATGACGGAAGAAAGGGATTTTTATGGGTAAAAAAATAAAAAACGGGTGCATTGAGATAGGCGATACGCATATGCATTATGTATCTTTCGGAACGGGCAGCAAAAATATGGTTATACTTCCCGGCCTGTCCGACGGACTGTCGACAGTAAAGGGAAAGGGCCTTATACTTTCAGTGCCGTACAGAAAGTTCATGAATGATTATACAATCTATATGTTCAGCCGCAAGAACGATATGCCTGAGGGGTACTCAATAGAGAATATGGCGGATGACCAGGTTGAGGTCTTAAAGAAACTCGGAATCAATAAAACCTCGATCCTGGGGGTTTCACAGGGAGGGATGATCGCCCAGTGCATAGCTATATTCCATCCGGAGATCGTGGAAAGACTGGTGCTCGCGGTTACCGCGCCCAGCGCAAATCAGGTAGTCAAAGAAGCAGTATCGGCCTGGATAGAATTGGTAGAGAAAAATGACCACACCGGACTTATGGTGGATACAGCAGAAAAAATGTATTCCGAAGCTTATCTTTCAAAAAACAGGAAACTGTTTCCGATCCTGGCAAAGTTTACCAAACCAAAGAGCTATGACAGATTCTTAAAAAATGCAAATGCCATTTTGAAATTTGATGTAACAAATGAGTTGTCAAGAATATCTGCTCCAACTCTTATCATAGCAGGAAGCGATGATAAAACCGTGGGTAATGATGCGGCCGTGGAACTTCATCAGAATATAACCGGCAGCAATCTGCATATATACGAAGGCCTCGGGCATGGTGCGTTTGAGGAAGCCAAAGACTTTTATGACAGGGTCTTTGCTTAAAGGCAACTGTTTTGAACATTATTACTGAAAAGTGTTAACTTTGCTTGATAGACTTCCACCTGTGAAAACAATATAATCATGTTAAAATATATTGCAAAGGTGGGATTATTATGAGAAAACACTACTTAGATAACATCCGTTGGATCACGGTTGTCATAGTTGTGATCTATCACACATTATATATGTATAATGCTGAGGGTGTTCTTGGCGGACTGGGCAGGATTACGGACATTCCGGTACAGTACTATGACATTTTTCAGTATCTGGTCTATCCCTGGTTCATGCCGGTACTTTTTCTGGTTTCCGGTATCAGCGCCAGACTGTCGCTGGATGCACATACTGACAAAGAGTTTCTTAAAGGCAGGACATTAAAACTCCTGGTCCCGTCAACTATAGGACTTCTGGTATTTCAGTTTATCCAGGGATATGTCAGCATGTCTATCGGGGGAGGCTTTGAAGGACTCGTTGCTGCAGGTGTACCCAAACCGGTTATTTACCTGATCATGGTTGCCTCCGGAAGCGGAGTGCTCTGGTATGTTCATCTCCTTTGGCTATACTGTGTTGTGCTCGTACTTATAAGAAAGATCGAAAAGGGAAGACTGATAAAGGCAGGAGCGAAGACTCCGCTGTGGCTTGTGGTTCTTTTTGTTCTGCCGATATGGGGCGCTTCGCAGATCCTGAACACACCCATCATTTCCGTATATCGATTTGCATTTTACTTTGTATTCTTCATTCTGGGTTATTATGTGTTTTCAAATGATGAAGTTATAGACAGACTGAAGAAGATCGCGGTACCGTTGATTTTGACCGCCATAGCTCTTTGTATCGTTTTTTCCTTTACATATTTTGGAGCAAACTATGCTGACAAGCCGATAAACAGAGGTCTTCTTTATGCGATCGATGCATATGCCGGTTCGCTGGCCATGCTGTCGGGAATGGCACGCTTCGGAGATTTTTCAAATACATTTACCGGGTGGATGTCCGGACACAGCTTCGGACTGTATGTATTCCATTATCTCGGAATATCCTCCGTTGCTCTGTTTATAGCCAAGCCCGAACTGTTACCGGCACCGGCTTGTTATACACTGAGTCTCCTTGCCGGGTTTGTTTTCGGTTACGGATTATATGAGATAATATCAAGAATACCTTTTTTCAGATGGGCAGTTCTGGGTATTAAGAAGAATAAGATGAAAAAGGAGAAATAAATGTTCTGTGATAATCTGGTTCAGATGAGAAAAATGATGCAAATGACACAGGAGGATATAGCAGAAAGGGTTGGTGTTACGAGACAGTCTGTCGCTAAATGGGAAGCCGGAGAGTCGGTTCCGGATATTGATAAGTGTAAGCAGCTGGCTGATATCTTTGGCGTGTCGCTGGATGATCTGGCTAACTACGAGTCTGATGATAATCTTGGAATGGCCGTTCCACCCAAAGGAAAGCATCTTTTTGGACTTGTCACCGTGGGAGATAAGGGGCAGATAGTTATTCCTGCCAAAGCCAGAAAACTGTTTGATATTTCTTCCGGTGATCAG
>JAILAN010000025.1 GCA_024681595.1 Lachnospiraceae bacterium | reverse complement strand
ATATCTCATTTACAGAAAAACTTTCACAAACTCTAAGGAACTGTTACAATTTTTGTTACATTTTTAAGAGGAAGCCACGATTCCTTTATTTTACTGGGTTTCTAGGTTACAAATTGTTCGAATCCTCTAGCGCACGGTATGTTAAGCGGGAATTCCTCGTAGATTCAGGGATTTCCGCTTGATTTTTTGTGAAAGAGAAATATCGCATGCTCAATTAGAAATATAGCTCTCTGTTAGGTTAATCAGTAAAAATGGAACCCTTTTTTCATTAACGTGAGTTTGATACAATATTAAATCAAAGATAATTTAGGCGAGATCACGGACGAAGATAAAAGTATTGTCAGAGACTGGGAGATAATCCGACTTCGCCTATTATGGGTGGCGGTCAGGAAGCACTGGGTTTAATCCAGCTGATAAATGATAACTTTCGATAGCGCTATGAAGATTCAACAGCAGTTTTGAGGTTTATTGACTGTAATTATGGCCGTGTTTAGTAAGATCGTATCATTTGGATTTTGATGAATTTCGAAAAGTGAAAAACCCATTGTAGGTGCAAAGCCTGTGAACACAGCAGAGCAGAATACGAAAAAAATGATATCAAAGCGCTGAAACGATTGTGGGAGTTTAAGCAGAAGGTCAGGATGAAAGATATTAAGAAACATATTTGTCCGAATTGCGGCGGAAATCTAATAGTCAATGTTGAAAGTCAGATGTATGAATGTCCGTTCTGTGGTGTGACATTCGACTATGATTATTTTCGGGAAGAGAACGTATTGGACATAGCTGGCCAGGCGCTTATGAATAATGAGGTTACTTCGGCGGGCAGAGCTTACGATTTTATGTTGGAGAAAGAGCCTGATAACTTTGAAGCTCTTCGCGGCAAGGCCCTGATAGCAATGGACATAACAAAGATTGACGATATCTGCAGGCTAGATCTTTTTTCAAAGCTCAACTATAAGACTGCTTATGAAGAGATCGACAGAGCGATCGTATCATCCAGGCCTCTGGACCGCGAGTATTTTACCATCATGAAGGATATTGTTGATGCGGGTCATGAATATGTTGACGAGAAAGCTCAGCTCGAGACTAAAAAGTCAGAAAGAGGCAAAACACTGGACGCTCTTAGTGATTTAGTTAGTGAAAGAGACACGGTATTTATCTATTCTTCCGCCAAGATTTCTCCGAAGAAAGCTGTTATCTATACGATCCTTTGCTATGTAATCTGCTGCCTGATATTATTCCTGGGGTTTAAATATTCCACGAAAAATCCGTATTCCAAAGCTGAAGATCTCAGCAAATATGAGACACAACAGACTGAGGACTCAAAAGACAGGACTGAATATTTTAGGAGTGAGTACAACTATAACGATTTCAATAAATTTGCAGAATATTACAGTAACTATACAAAATATAAAGAAGCTCTTGAGAGGGAAGAGCAGCGTAAGATCAACTATGATAACTGGGAGAAAAACAATAAGACGTCCTACTATGATCTCGCTGTTATTTTAAGCGTAGCTACTGGGGCTTTTGTATTGGTTGTATTAATGCTTTTCATTGGTGGCAGGCGTCTCGATGTCGAGATATCTAAGATACAGGCCGAAGTGGATGAACAGACCGATGAGATTAAGAACCGCGATAAGAGCATGGCTGCGCTCAAAGACAGGATCGATCATGGCTATGAGCGGCTATGTGAACTTCAGACAAGCTGCATGCATTGACATTATAGTTCGTTTGTTCACGAGTGGTCTTTCTGGCCCCTGTATTTCAAATTTTTTCTCTCACCAAAATCAAATTGGGAATAATTGACCATGTGAAAATATATTAGAATTTAATGTATGCTGAAGGTGTAAGGAGACCGGACATAAATGAGCTTTATAATGATTTTGTTACTGATCGCGGTTTTAGGACATTTGCTTTGCGGATGTTGTGACTGCCTGCTGACATACGTTCCCGGTAGAAAATAATCGGGTCAAAACAGTTATCCGACAACAAACTGATTATACGAAAATGACCTGGGGAGGTGATTGAAGCCAGCAAGGTCACAAATTGAGCTCAGGCATGATAGAAACGAGCTGGAAAAGGGATGAAAAAATGACCTGAGGAGGCGTTTGAAGCCAGCCAGGTCACAAATAAAGGTCAGGTGCGGAAGAAACGAGCGGAAAAAGAGATGAAAAAATGACCTGGGGAGGTGCTTGAAGGTAGCCAGGTCACAAATTGAGCTCAGGCGCGGAAGAAACGAGCGGGAAAAGAGATGAAAAAATGACCTGGGGAGGTGATTGAAGCCAGCCAGGTCACAAATTGAGCTCAGGCATAAAAGAAACAAGCTGGAAAATGGATGAAAAAATGACCTGAGGAGGTGTTTGAAGCCAGCCAGGTCACAAATTGAGTTCAGGCGTGGAGGAAACGAGCTGAAAAGCAGTTGGAACAAGGAATATCCTTTAGGGAAAAAATACAGGATTCAGCGGGGTTATGAAAGCACCGCGAACCATCGATATATGATGTGGAGGATTGTGCTTTGCACATTCTTTAATGAACAGTAAAGGAGTATTGATATGGGTAAGCGGATATATGCGGCGATAATAATCATATGCTCATTATGTATAGCCGTTATAGTTGTGCATTATTTAGTGACTGCCAAGGACAGTACGGATTCTTTGGCACAGGTATATGAAAACGGACCTGAGAATGAGAAGCTTTTTTCTGATTACACTAAGAAAGAAGAGGTCGTCGTTGTCAATACCGAGATAATAGAGGACGGACTTCGGGAGATGGGAACTCTTATCACCGAGGAATATTACTTTACACAGGTGGAAGAGTACACCAGCACCACCAAGGCCTGGATCATCCCTTCGACGGCAAAGTGCACCTACAGCTATGATGGAACTGTAACAGCCGGGATTAACTGCAAGGATGTCAAGGTTGATAAAGACGACGAGCAAAAGATCATTAAGATCACTGTTCCCCGGGCAGAGATCCTTAACGTTAACATCGACCTTAACAGTTTTCAGATTTATGAAGAAAAGAACGGACTGTGGAACAAGATCGACATGACAAAGATCAATGATTCGCTCATAGAGTTCGAGGATGCTGCCAGGACCAAAGCGATTGACAAGGGTATAATCGACAAGGCGGATGAAGGTGCCAAAAAAATGATCGAATCTTTTGCCAGATCGATTGCGGACACGGACGAGTATTCTATTGAACTCGTTTCCGGTTAAAGGAGGAGATTATGGAAATGAAAAGATTTGCCGGAGCAGCGGTTGCTCTGCTGATATGTGTTGTTTCGCTTCTGCTAATAATGCCGATGTCGACCAAGGCAGATAATCACCAAAAGTCGCTGGATCAGATAGACAGAGAGATTGAGAATGTATTAAAACTGGCCGGCGGTGCTACGGCTGTATCCGCTGCAGTGTCACTGTTGCCGGATGATTCTTGTACTCCGATATCTTCACAGTTTGCCGAACTGGGAAAATACTTTATCGCAATACTGAGTGCACTCTATTTTGAGAAATATTTCATAACTACGTCAGGTTATGTTTCATTTGGACTGCTCATACCGATAGCGACAATCATGTTTTTTGCAGGGACTGTATCATCCAGGGATAAGGTTAAGGAATGGGCAGTCAAAATGGCAGTTTGCGCCATCACGCTGTACTTCATGATCCCGGTCAGCGTGAAAGCATCCGAGATGATATGTGATAATTATCAGCCCAGCATAGAACAGACCATCGAAGAGTCTCATCAGATAAGTGTTGTGGATGAGGATTCAAATGGGGTCGAGAAGTTCTTATCCTGGATCGGGAATGCTGCCGGAACTATAGTTGATTATGTGACAGGGCTGCTTAGTCGGTTCATTGAAGCTATAGCAGTAATGATCCTGACTTCATGTCTGTTGCCGATACTTGTATTGGTATTCATGGTCTGGCTTCTGAAAATGCTGTTCGGAATAGACTTTACCCAGCCGAAGATCATTAACCGGGTGTCAATTGAAACAAAGAATGAATGATTGAATTCTGCAAAGTAAACCATGGTTAATAACAGAAAGAAATGAGCAGAAAAAGACAAAGAAACGAACATAAAAAAAGAGGATTTGCAAGGCTGGTCGAAAGCCTTGTTTTTCTCGGGGTCATAGCCGGAGTGTATTGTGCTTTACTGCATCCTGAGCTGATGTTGGAGAATCGGGATCGAATTATAACAGGTCTGATAGTGGCAGGGTGTATTCTGATCATAATTCCGATACTGGCCGGATACATTAAGAAAAGAAGATATCTCAAGTCACCGCTGTCGAAGATAGATGTTATGTCCGGGACGGAATTCGAGGAGTATCTGAAAGCACGGTTTGAACACATGGGATACAAGGTTTTGCTGACACCTGCAACCAACGACTATGGAGCAGATCTGATCCTTAATAAAAAAGGTGAGGTAACTGTAGTCCAGGCCAAGCGCTATAATGGGAATGTCGGGAACAAAGCAGTGCAGGAGGTCGTGGCGGCACAGGCGTACTATGATGCCGATCATGCTATGGTCATAACCAACAGCTATTATACCGACAATGCCATCAACCTGGCTGAGGTCAACAACGTAGAACTGTGGGACCGGGATAATCTTATATCCAATACAGGATTTAATAGAGCTGTTTACCCGGATCCGCAGATCCCGGAAGTGAGGAGCAAAAAAACGCCTCCCATAGAGGATCTGAAGAGAATCGTTGAAAAACTGCGCTCCAAGGAGGGCTGCCCGTGGGATGCTGCTCAGACTCACAGCAGCCTTAAGCCTGAATGTATTGAGGAAGCTGCTGAAGTCATATGCGGAATAAACATTCTGGAAGAGACAGGAGATCCCGAAAATCTCAGGGAGGAATTGGGAGATCTGCTGCTGCAGGTAGTGTTCCACAGCGTCATCGCTGAGGAGGAAGGATTATTTACACTGGATGATGTTATAAAGACGGTCTCGGATAAAATGATCCGTCGTCATCCGCATGTTTTTGACGGGGTCGTTTATGGATCGGATTCTGAGCGGCACAGAGCCTGGGAGGAGATAAAGGCCCGTGAAAAAGAAGGCCGGGAATGGCAGAGAGAATACCTTCGTCTGGCTATGAATGAGGCCGGCTCTCTGTTGGAAAAAGCAAAAGAAAGAAAAGGGTTTGTTTGAATAGCAATTCTATAATGCTATGTTGTAAAATGTAATTGCACCTGTTCGAGAGAATGAATCAATCTGATTTATTGCCCGGATGACTCTTTTTTCAAATGCGTAGGCTGTGCGGAGCATTCAACCGGGCAGCAGGTGCTATATGTTATAAGGACCATCGAATAAAAGAATAGATGAGGTTATTAAGGAGAAAAGCAATGGAGGACAACAAGGAAGTAAAAACTGAAGATCTAAAACTCGTAGCAGGTGGCGGAATAGGCATGATCCCTTGTCCTAGTTGCGGAGCTGACGTTCCTGTTTCTGAGAAAACGTTTATTAACGGAGGAAGAATAGTATGTCCGGTATGCAATTGGAGCAAACAAATAGAATGATCGGACTGAACCTTAAGGGGGAGAGTGCACTATAATATATGATCATCAGGTAAACAGCCTCAAAAAGAGCAACGTGATGGGAGGAAATCATGTCAGTAAATAATAATTATCTGGAAATGCAGATCGTCAATCAGGTGCAGATCGCTAAAAGTTTTAAAAACAATTGTGCCGTTGCCACCAAAAAGGATGATGGCAGAACCAGCAAGGGAGAAGAAAAACTGCTTAAGAAGATAAACAAAGCAACGGATGATTATATAATCGCGCTTAACAAGCTTTTGAAGTAGATAAAACTGAAGTATATGTAAATACCTTGATTCTGTAATACTATCAAAAGGTGCCGGCCGGCGGTCTGCAAAGCGCGGAGTGGCACCGTTTTTATAAAGATAAGAAAAGATGGAGGAAAAAAGGAGAGCATCGTATGAACATATATATCGATTTTGATGACTGCCTGTGTGAGACTGCCAGATATTTTTCAAATATGGTATCAGATCTTTTCGGCAAGGACGTCCCATATGAAAAGATCAGGTTTTTCAATCTGCAGGACTCGTTTGATCTGACGGATGAACAGTATGAATTCATGATGATCGAAGCACACAAACCTGAGGCGCTCCTGGCCTTTGAGGAGACACCGGGTGCGGTGATGACGGTCAATGGCTGGATAGATGAAGGCAAGAATGTTTCGATTATAACAGGACGCCCGTTTGGTGCATACGAGGCCTCGAGGGAATGGCTGGACCGGCACGGGCTGGATCGGGTGAGATTATATTGCCTGAATAAATACGGTCGGGACAACTTTATCAAAGGCAGTGATTTCAGCCTTGAAGTCGAAGATTATCTTAAGATGCAATTTGATCTGGCGGTAGAGGATTCACCGGCAGCATTTCGCTTTTTTGAGCATATGCCTGACCTTAGGGTCATGGTATATGACCGTCCGTGGAATCGGGAATGTGAATTCCCGACCGGAAAATATCGCAGGGTTTATGACTGGGATTCGATAGATAAAGCAGTTAAGGCAATACGTGATTGAATGGTAAGGTAAAATGCCAAAATGCATTTTGCGTGTATTATATCACGTCGCCTGTCAAGGTCACCTGACAGGCGATTTGTTTTATCCCCGTATCGGATGACAATACCTGTCGGATCTTCGTGTAAAAAAGAACGGGAACCGTTGAAAAACCCCGAAAACGATTCTATAATTAGAGATAAGGCGTTTTAGATAATTATCCTGCATTTTGTGGGAGGGGATATATAATGAAAAAGTGGAAAGCCTGGCAGATAGTTTTGTTCACCGCATTGTGCGTGAGCCTTAATGTTTGCGGTAAATTGCTGGCGGTCTATCTGGATCTGCCGTTTTGGGCAGACTCATTCGGAACAGCACTTTGTGCCTACCTCGGAGGCCCTGTCTGCGGAGGACTGGTAGGACTGACAGGTAATTTCGCTTACTGCGTTATAAATCAGCTCTCTGCAGGTTATTCTTTTACCAGCATTGCACTGGGCATCATAGTAGGCATAACTGCCAGAAAAAGGTGGTTCGATCAGTTTTACGGCTTTATGAAGGCCGCTTCTCTGGCAGTGTTCACGGCATTGATCGTGTCTGTACCCTTGAACATCATTTTGAATAAGGGATACACCGGTAATAACTGGGGTGACGGTGTCATTGATTATCTTATTGATAATCAATGGCCTGTTTTTATATGTTTTGTAATGGGCCAGCTGGCTATAGAGTTTGCTGATAAGGTGCTCACTATAGCCGCTGTTTATATCATCATCCTGTTCAGACGCTGGAAAAGGAGCAATGATGAGGATAAAAAGATGCGACAGGGCGCTGCTGCAGGTGCTGTTATTCTGCTGGCTTTTTCGCTGCTGACGTCCCTTCAGATTCCTGTCCGGGCTGACGATAGCGCACCAACACTTGAGTCTACTGATTATAACGACTATGTGCAGAGCATATACAGCAGCAACAACGGCCTGCCCTGCGGTGAGGCCAATGACATAGCCCAGACCAATGACGGTGTTCTGTGGATTGGCACATACGCGGGCCTGTACCGCTATAACGGGCACGAATTCCGCTGGGTCGACAATTATGAATCGGTCAGAAACGTCAACTGCCTTTATGTGGATGAGGAGGGACGTCTGTGGATAGGAACAAATGACAACGGGCTGTCCATAGTTATCCGTGAAAAGGTTGTAAACGTCCTCGATCAGTCGAGCGGGCTGCCATCCAATTCGGTTCGCTGCATAATCCGAGGATCGGAAGGATATTACTATGTCGGTACCACGAGCAGCATGCAGATAGTTGCAATGAACAACGGTCTTAAGGCTGTCGGTACTCTCGATGAGATCAACTATGCCGACAGTATTACCGCTGATGATGCCGGCCACATAGCTACCGTAACATCAGACGGGCGTCTGTTTTTGCTTAGCCGTGGCGAGATACTGAGCTCACTACAGCTGCCCGGAGATCAGGAGGTTTTCAAGTGCTGTGCCTTTTCACCGGACGGGGTTCTTATGGTCGGCACTTCAACAAATCATATATACAGCTATGATATTTCAAACGGTGAATTTAAAAAGATCAAATCCATGTCGTGCGAGGATGTCAACAGCATCAATAATCTGAATTACTTAAACGATGGCACGCTGTTCATATCTACCGACCGCGGTGTGTCATATCTGGACAAGTCCGGATATCACAAATTAAACACCAATGACTTTAACAATTCCATCGACAACATGCTCTATGACTACCAGGGTAACCTCTGGTTCACTTCATCGAGACTGGGACTGCTTAGACTGGCCAAATCTCCTTTTAAGGACGTGTACGGGGCTGTCGGCATGGAGCGTAAGGTCGTTAATGCCATAGTTTACTGGAGAGGATGCTATTACGTTGGAACTGATAACGGACTCGATGTGGTCGACAGGGCCTGCAGGAGACAGATAAGAAACGATCTTACCAAAGAACTTGATGGCAGACGTATCAGATGCTTGTACGTGGATGAAGATAATCATCTGTGGGTTTGTACTTACGGTAACGGTCTCATAGAATATTCACCGGATGATGAATCCTGGGTATATAATGCGGACAGCGGCAGCTTTGGTAATCGTGCGCGTATAGTGACACAGCTGTCGGATGGAACTATCCTGGCAGCAGGCGATACAGGTGTCAGCTATATCCGGGATCACCGGATATTAAATACGATCCGTAACGAAGACGGTCTGATCAATTCCATGATCCTGACCATCACCGAATTAAGTGACGGAACCGTTCTGGCAGGCACCGACGGAGACGGTATAGCTGTCCTCAAGGATGGTGAAGTTACAAAAATGCTGACACGCGATGACGGATTAAGCAGCGGAGTTATCCTTCGTACAGTCAGGGACCCCAAATCAGAGGGAGTGTTCATCGTAACGAGCAACAGCCTTTGCTATATGGAGCCTGACGGTTCGATACGCGTGCTCGATAAATTCCCGTATTTTAATAACTATGATATCTGGGTAAAGGACGAGGACACACTGTTTGTCATGTCAAGTGCAGGTATTTATGTCGTTGAACGTGATGAGCTGGTCGCAGGCGGTGAGATCGCATGGGAACTGCTGGATGCCAGAAGGGGACTCGGTACTTCGCTCACAGCTAATTCATGGAACTACTATGACGGCAGAAATGAGCTGTTCCTGCCATGCGATACCGGCGTATATAAGATCGATGTTAATAAATACAACACCGATGTACGCTCATACAGGATGCAGCTGGCTTCCGTCAGACTGGATGGTGTACTGCAACCTCCGGTGCGTAAGGGAGCTATTACGGTGGGGCGGGGTGTCAACCGTGTTGAGTTAAGCCCTGAGATACTGAATTATACGATACAGGAGCCAAATGTGGGTTACTACATGGAGGGATATGATTCACAGTGGACTATCCTGCCGCAGAACAACCTCAACAATATCATCTATGTCAATCTGCCCGCGGGCAAATACAAATTCCACCTGGCTATCATAGACAGTGCGGGGGAGCGCGTTCTGGAGGAAAAGACCTTTGATCTGGTCAAGATCGGTGAACTCTATGAACATCCGGGCTTCGTGACATACATGCTGATCCTGCTCTCAACGTTCCTTATCTGGTTCACTTGGATGATAGTTCAAAGACAGATAAACAAGCAGCAGGAAAAACTGGACATGGCCAATATGACGGTCATGGCTATAGCAAACGCAGTCGATGCCAAAGATGTCAGAACACACCAGCACTCGTTAAGAGTTGCGGAGTATTCAGAACTCATCGCCAAGGAAATGAACTGCTTTAAATGGTATCGCAGGAGAAAGGAACTTTCCAACTTAAAGAAGGCTGCCCAGATGCACGATATCGGCAAGATAGGAGTGCCTGACAGCGTACTGAACAAGGTCGGGCGACTGACAGATGAAGAATATGCCAAGATGAAATCACATGTTACGGCGGGCGCTGAGATATTAAAGGACTTCACGTTGGTTGAGCATGTCGTGGACGGAACGAGATACCATCATGAGCGATATGACGGCAAAGGCTACCCCGACGGATTAAAGGGTGAGGAGATACCTCTGTACGGCAGAATAATCAGCGTGGCTGATACCTTTGATGCCATGACTTCGAATCGCGTCTACCGTCATCATATGGATACCGATTATGTAATGAATGAGATGAAGCGCGGGCGCGGAACACAGTTTGATCCGGATGCACTCGATGCTTTCATGCGACTTATTGACAAGGGCATCATCAATCTGGATGATATCTACGCCCAGAAACGTGCCGAGATAGAGCAGGCTGATCAGGAAGCGCATGCTGAGCTGGTTCGCCGTGCCGAGGAAGATAAAAAGATACAGGAGTCGGAGATGAAGGGTGAAATACCGGGTACTCTGGCACCCGGGGATGAAGATGATGCGCCTGTTGAAGAAAACAACAACAAAGCAGAGGATGAGAAAGGAGCGGAAGCATGAAACGGGTATATATTACAACTGCGTTGACATGTCTCGTTATAATGGCCGCCTTTATAGGAATCTTCAGGATGTTAAATCTCACCGGTGGCAAGGATCATGTCAAGGTCGGATTTATATATGATAATGATGAAAGCACACCTTATACGTATAATTTCTCTCTGGCCAAGGATGCTCTGGAAAAGGAATTCGGAAACAAAGTTGAGATATTTACCATCAGCAATGCTATGGATGATGAGATAGATGAACCAATAAGAGAAATGGCCGACAAGGGCTGTGACATCATCTTTATTAACGGATACAGTGAGCTCGTGATGCAGCTGGCACCTGAATATCCGAATATCCAGTTCTGCCAGACATCATATATGGACATGAGCAAGGTAACCGTACCAGCCAATTACCACACGTTTAAAGGTGAGGCATACCAGAGCAGATACGTGAGCGGAATAGCGGCCGGACTCAAGGTACAGCAGATGATATCAGAGGGACTGATCACCGAGGATCAGGCATTGGTCGGATTTGTGGCTGCTTATCCCACGTCGGAGGTTATATCCGGCTATACTGCTTTTTTGCTTGGCGTAAGGTCTGTTGTACCTAAGGCTCTTCTAAGGGTCAGTTACACACATACATGGAGCAGCTATGCACAGGAGAGGAGTGCCGCACAGAGACTGATAAATGACGGGTGTGTCATAATTTCTCAACACACCGATACCATAGGCCCGGCAATAGCCTGTGAGGAATCAACAGGTGACCTTCCGGTTTATTTTGTTGGATATAATCAGAGCATGTCAGAGGTTGCACCTGCAACTTCGCTTGTAACATCGAGGATCTGCTGGGAGCCGTACGTGCTGTCAGCCGTCAAGGCGGTTCTTTTGGAAAAGCCGATAGAATCTGTCGTAGTCGGCAATATCCATGGAAGCGATGTGTCAGCGGGATTTGATTATGGCTGGGTGGAAATGGAAGATCTTAATCTGCAGGTCGCAGCTCCGGGAACGCAGGAAGCCATGACATCAGCTATCGAACAGCTTAAGAAGGGAAACATCGATTTTGTATTCAAATGCGGCTATATAGGGGTTGATCCGGAGGATTCCTCGGATATCATTGACCTGCATGCCGGTTATATAGAGAACAAAAACACGTCATACCCGACTTTCCACTATATGCTGCTGGATATAATCACAGTGGTGGAGTGATTACAGATACTATGACGGAGATCCACCGGGCACACTGGCTGGCCCGATATTACGATGAAGCGCAAAAGAACACACTCTGCAGTTTATATATCGATGATCATTTTGCTCGTTCTTTTGTGCGCGCTTCTGATTTATGAACACTTTTTTCCGTTGGACAGAGCTCCCGTCGGAATATGGACATACGATCATGACATTTCGTCTGATGCTTTCCCTATAATAAATGACTGGATACGTGAGGGCCTGGCCCCCGATGAAACCATGCCGGATATCGACATGGAGCCTTTGTATGTCAAAGTAACCCTGAAGATCGCTGATGACGGATCATACGAGCAGTCTGTCGACAAAGCATCATATGATGAAACCAGGGCAGCTTTGTATGAACGGTTCGGTACTGCGTTAACAGAAATGATTCGGGAACATCTTTACAGGCTCGGAATGGCCGACAGGGATGACCTGGGTGATGATGTGATCTCAAAGCTTATCAATGATGCTGTACTGATGACGGGAACGGAGTATCTGATGAAGGCTGTACCTGACCTCGTTCCGCCGTATGAGGAACTTGTGGCCATCTATGGCAACCGTGGCAGCTACTCCGTGGCCGACGGTTTTTTGATCTTTGACGGCACGGATTCAAGACGGCTGCTTTTTAACAAGGAGACCATGCTCCTTGATGAGAAGATATTTGTGCGAAGTGCCGAGTAGAGATCATATATGAATGTGCGTATAAAGTATTGAGTAGAAATATGATCATACCACAAAAGAAAAATCCGACAAATCTTATAATTTCTATGGCGTGTGTGCTCGCCCTGGCTATTTGTATCCTGCCAATGAGAGCTTATTCGGCGACGCACAAACAGATTGAAAATCTCACTTTGGAGACACCCGGTGGGGAACAGTTTACGTTAAGGACTCTTCACTATTCATATCCGAATAACAGGTTTGTTTCATTGAGAGATCTCGCTTCAGGACTTATAGGTACTTCAAAACACTTTGACGTGGCTGTTTCATCCAACAAGATAGCCATTCGGACCGGCCGGGACTATGTTCCTGTAGGCGGGGAAAACACACCCTTTGAAGAAACGGAATATACAAGTGACGGGATCAGGATCAATGAGATCACCATAGATGACCGTGACTGCAGATACTATACGATGATGGGAAACAACTCCGAGGGCAGCAGGGATGCGTTTATCAATATCACGGATATAGCTATGATACTGAATGCGGACTTTAAGATGGATCCATCATCCGGCAAGCTGATAATGAGCGACGGTGATTTTCGTGTTGACATAGATGAGTATATTGACCAGGGACTTTATTCCGAGGTATACAGTGCCATCGTCGGGGATGCGGCTACGGGTACGGTTTTTACTGCGTATAATGAATCTGTGTCGGTTTGCGCGGCCAGTACCACTAAGCTTATGACCTACCTGTGCATCATGGATGCGGTTTCGGCCGGTGAGATATCACTCGACGACGAAGTGACGATTTCAGCTGAGGCAGCAGCGCTTTCTATGACATCGGACGGTGTGATCAAGATGAAAGAAGGCCAAAAGGCCATTCTGGGAGATCTGCTCTACGGAATGCTGCTTCCGTCCAGCAACGAAGCATCACTGGCTCTGGCGGAGCATCTGGACGGCACGGAGGATGTCTTTGTGCAAAGGATGAATAACAAAGCCAGGGAACTGGGACTTAGCGAGGCAACGATATTCTACAACTGTAACGGACTGCCCGAATACTCGGATACTGTGGCAGCCTCTAAGATACAGAACCACATCAGCGCGAATGACATGTTCGTACTGTCTTCGCATATCATAAACAAGTATCCGGAGATAAAGGATATAACGACAACGACCAAGTATCATATGGATGCTTTTAGTATGGATGTGGAAAACACCAATCCGCTGCTTTATAATCTGCCCGGCACGGTAGGCTTAAAGACCGGAACGACCAAAGCTTCAGGCGCCAGCCTGATCGCGGCATACGATGTTAAGGATGAAACAGGGATTCATACGGTCATAGCCATTGAGTATGGGGCCGAGGATGCTTCTGCGAGGAATACGGTCTGTGAGATTCTGATGCGTTACGGAATCCAGTGCATGGAAGATTTTGACCTGAGTGCAGTGCCTGAATTTGATGCCGAGTTTCCTGATACCGCGTCTAAACTGCTTCGTCGAATCGTGACGATCCGATCTGCAAGCAGGTAGGGGCTTATTGATTTTTTTGAGGCACGCGCTGTATCATTCAAATATGCAGCCGGGAAATGACAGGTTTCGTAAACAAATGCAGCCGGAATGAATGGTTTCACAAACAAATGCAGCCGGGAATGACAGGTTTTGTAAACAAATGCAGCCGGGAATGACAGGTTTCGTAAACAAATGCAGCCGGAAAATGAAAGGAGAAAAATGGGCAAAATAGTAGCGCTAACATTTGATGATGGTCCGAATACGACTACTACATTGGACGTTTTGGATAAACTTAAGAAATACGGGGTTGTTGCAACCTTTTTCCTTATCGCGGACAGCATAAATGAGGAATCTGCCGATTCGGTCAGGGCGGCGCTTAAGCAGGGATGCGAGATCGAGAACCATTCTAAGACGCATTCGCACATGAGCGCTTTCGATGAAAAGACAGTAAGAGATGAGGTTGAATATACCAGCCGGAAGGTTTTTGAGATAACTGGCCGGATGCCGGAGTTTTTCAGACCACCATATATCGATGTCAGCCGCACTATGGTCGACTGCATCGATCTTCCGATGATCTGCGGACACGAAGGCAGAGACTGGGAGCCTGAAGTGCCAGCCGGAGAGAGAGCATCGCTGATACTCGATAAAGTAAAGGACGGCAGCATCATTCTGCTTCATGACAGTCGCGGCAATGACCTGACCGTGCAGGCACTTGATATCATAATTCCTGAACTACTAAGACAGGGCTATGAGTTTGTTACGGTATCACAACTCTTCAGACAAAAGGGCGTGGAGGCCAAAGCCCACAACGGGGTGATATATTCAGATTTCGACCAGACCCTGAGGTTCGATGATCCGATTCCCGGGTGATAATAGTAGTATAAAAGCAGACACATAATATATCAGGCACATAATATATCAGGCATATAATATATCAGGCACTAAATATTGTGCCTGGTTTTTTGTACTTGTACCATATATGTATGGATTTATTTGTGCATTGAGCACAAATTTCTTGAAATAAACCTGTATTTTTGTGGAAAATGACAGTTGATTTCAGACCGTAAAAATATGAAAATATGAAAAAGTTGGAAATCGTTTTTTACATAAAAATGTAATTCCGGCGTAGAAGAGGAGTGGTGCATTATGGAAAACATTCAAAGGATCGTAGGACCGTCGAATTCATTTGACAACCGTGAAATAAGGCTGGAAAGATCGAGACTGTCTTTTATGGGAAAGGATATATACAGCTTTATCTGGCATTGTAACGGAGCGAGGAGGACCTTCCACTCGTTCGGACCTGATTGTGAATCGGCGGTTGAGGAGTTTAAGGAGAGGTATCCCGACAGCAGAGGATGCCTGCTGGAGATTTGCTGTGCGTGATTTAAGGAATGCGCATATCACGCAATGAATGACCGGCTGCACGTGCATGATCGCCGACCGGTTGCACGTGTATGTCTGCAGTGAAGCGGATTTATGACCTGGAGGGCTAGTGAGTGTCTCCCAGGTCATTTTTTTGTTGCATCTTTGACGGTATGCGTCTTTGCTTGAAGCAGATTTATGACCTGGAGAGCCAGTGAGCGTCTCCCGGGTCATTTTTTTGTTGCATCTTTGACGGTATGCGTCTTTGTTTGAAGCA
>JAILAN010000001.1 GCA_024681595.1 Lachnospiraceae bacterium | reverse complement strand
ATGAAAGAAGCAATACCGTTATGTCATACTATTAATTATTCTCGATCTTTGCATATACAGACAACCCGAATATGACAAACATTACGGAATCATAAACATTGAAGATATGCTTGTTTCCTAAATAGAAGAAGATCCTGAAGGTGACATAGTGAAGAAGCCTTCCGCCGTGTTCAAAAAGCTCTGCATAAGCCAGCTTGAAAACACCTCCGAATCCGGATGCCTTATCTCTTAATTCGCAAAGGTAGGCATAATCGTCCGATAAAAACGGAGTAAGTTCATTGTATGCAAGGACACATAAAAAAGTGCATCCGAGGATAATGAAAAATATGATCTTTCTGTTCTTTTCTATAAATCCGCTCATTTTTACAGTCCCGTTAGTCAGCACTTAAGCTGTGACCTCATCTATGGCACTTAGATAATCTGCTGTTATCTTTTTTCTGTCAAATTCTTTTTCAACCTTTGCTCTGCCTTTAAGGCCCATTTCAATCCGGTCATCACGCGACAGGGCAAGAAATCTGTCGATCGCTTCTATAAGACTCTGTGCACTCCGGGGCTCACAGCCGAATCCGGTCACGCCGTCTTCAAATATTTCCCGGCATCCCGGAATGTCTGTTGCTATGACCGGTCTGCCGGAAGCTGCTGCCTCCTGAAGCACATTACTCATTCCTTCATGGTAAGTAGGCAATATCACCGCGCTGCACTCTTTAATGTGGCGAGTTACATCCTTGTCAAAATCATGCAGTTCAACCAGCCCTTTGGAAGCGTAGTCTTTTAATATGTCTTCATAATCGCCGTCATTGTATCCAAGCAGTTTAAAAGATACTCTGTCATCATCGGCATAGTGAACCGCTGCTTCAAGCAGTTCATCGGTTCCCTTATCCTTCATGTTACGGCCTATATAAAGGAGCTGAGCACGATCTTTGTGGGGATATTCAAGGACTTTGTGTGCATCAAGATCGACACCCGAGCCGTTTACAAGTTTTTCCTTTTTACCGAGTATTCTATTCTCGCGGAATATCCTCATGTTCTCACTATTCTGGAAAAAGACATACTCTGCTTTTTTAAGCCCCGCCCTGTACATAAGCGTGACCAGCTTCTTAAGCATGCCCTCATTCTGGAATGTCGTACCAAGCCCCGTCACGGTAACTATATACGGTATCTTAAGCCTTCTGCAGGCATATCCTCCATACACATTGGGCTTTATGGTATATGTCAGCACCACATCGGGTTTTTCCTGTTTGAGAAGTTTTTTGTATGCAAAATACAATTTGAGATCCTGAACAGGGTTTACACCGCGTCTGTTTATATCGGTATGTATCACCCTGACACCTTCGTCACTTAATTCCTTAACCTTGGAATCATCTGGAAGCGATGCTATGACTTCGTATTTTTTTAGAAGTTCTCTGACCAGATCATTTCTGAAATCATATAGTCCGGATGATGAATTGGCCAGGATCATGATCTTTTTCATGTATTGATCCCTGTGTCTGGTAAAATCCTGTTATCAGTTGTAATCGCCATACAGGAGGCCGTTAAGCGAATCAAAGAACAACGGTGTACCGCCTGTATGTATAAAGAGGATTTTTTTTCCTTTAATCTCTTTGGTTTTAATATACTCTCTCATTCCATAAAAAGCCTTGCCCGTATAAGTTTCGTCAAGCGGTATACCGTACCTGATAAGAACATCCTTTATCACTTGTTCCGAGACTGTATCTCCGTAGCCGACACCTCTGTAATCATCTACAAAAACAGTAGATTCTTCAATGTCCGGCGAATCTCCCATATATTCCCTGACACTTTCAAGAACGACGTTCCTGCCCCGGGGGGCGGGTCTGGCAATACTTATCCCGATTATGGCACGGTCATCATGATTCTGAAGTTTGCCGACAATAAGACCGGCATGAGTTGTTCCCGTACCTGATGCAAAGAATATATAGTCAAAGAAAACATTATTTTCTTTTTCGTACTGTTTGATCTCCTCATAACAGTCGACATATGCCTTAGTGCCGAGATTTCCGTGTCCTCCACCCGGGATGAAGTATACCTTTTTGCCCTCTGATTCAAGTTCTTTTATTTTGTTCTCTATAGTATCGTGAACATCGTCTACGGGTACCACGGTAACCTTTGCTCCGAAAAGCTCTCTCATCTTGGAGTTATTTGTAACTTTAAAAGCTTCCTTCGGTGCGATCACATGACACTCTATGTTCGATGAGGCACAAAGATTGGCTATGACCCTCACATGATTGGAGCTGCCACTTCCGTAAGTCACAACGCAGTTGTATTTGCCTTTTTTGATCTCCTCAAAAAAGTACACGGCTTTTCTGGCCTTATTTCCGCCAAAACTGAACGGTAACAGGTCGTCTCTTTTCATATACAGTTCATTACCCAGAAACTCATCAAGCTTCTGTATCGGAGTTACTATGTTTTCGATATTCATCAAAATCCTCCAGAGCATTAAGTGCGATGCCTTCGCTCTTAAATACTGCCTTTATCGTGTCAATAATTATCTTTATATCAGTTATGAAGCTTAAATGCTCTACATAATAGATATCATATTCAAACTTCTGCTCCCAGGATATGGCATTTCTTCCATGCACCTGCGCATACCCCGTAAGTCCGGGTCTTATACTGTGACGGAGTCTCTCCCTGTCATTGTAATACGGCAGGTACTTAACGAGCAGCGGTCTGGGACCTATAAAGCTCATATCACCCTTAAGTATGTTCCAAAATTCCGGAAGCTCATCAAGACTTGTCTTCCTGAGTATCTTCCCGAATTTCGTAAGCCTCACTTCATCGGGAAGCAGATTATCGTTTTCATCACGCTCATTTGTCATCGAGCGGAATTTGTAAAGTTTAAAGACCTTTTCATTAAGACCCGGTCTGTCCTGAGTGAAAATGGCCGGTCCGCCAAGTTTAACGCGCACAAGTATCCACAGTATTGCAAAGAGCCAGCAAAACAGGATGAGAACCAGCGCCGATATTAAGATGTCGAGTAATCTTTTTATAACTCTTTTATACATATTTATTTACCGGAAATGGCCGCAGGCGATAATGTATCCCTACATAATATTACTCAATATATAGCTGTATAAAGATGCATATGTCGGGCCATCAAAGTGAAGGCCGTCAATGAGCCTGTATCCGTTATTAACCAGGTATGTATGCGTATCGAGTATCTTTACTCCGACAAGCCCTGCTGCGAGCTTATTATTTATCGCTACTACCTGATCCTCTGTAGTGTATGGATTATCCCACACCGGATTTACGAGAGCATAGTATACCTTAGCTCCTTTGGCTGTCCACTCGGCTGTTTTGGCATTAACCATGGCCACATATTTGTCTGCATTTCCCGGGTCGTTTACACCAAGATTAATAACTATCCTTGACCCTTTTCCACATGAACTGTCTATCTGAGGTATTGCTTTTTCCACGAACCAGTCATATCCTTTGGCATTTTCAGCTATGTAGAGAACACCGGTATTTCCTAAAGCCTCATGCATCTGTACCATACGTGAATCACCTACAAAAATAAAAGGAAATGCCGTAGTATTCTTGCCGCTTTTTTG
>JAILAN010000140.1 GCA_024681595.1 Lachnospiraceae bacterium | reverse complement strand
AGTTCTTCGTGTGTTCCCTGCTGAACCACTTTTCCTTTGTGCATGACATAGATCCGGTCACATCCTGCGATCGTAGATAGTCTGTGGGCAACGATGATGCATGTGGTGCTGTTTTTCCTTAGCGATTGAAGTACTCTGTCTTCTGTCAGCGCATCCAGTGCCGAAGTAAACTCATCCAGAAGCAGCATCGTTGGTTCGTATGCAAGAGCCCTGGTAAGTTCAAGCCTCTGCAGCTCTCCGCCGGAGAAGTTACGTCCGTTTTCCTCTATCCGGGTTCCATAAGCATCTTTTTCACGGATTATACGGTCATGGATCTGTGCGTCCCGTGCCGCTATGATAACCTCATATTTTTCTATGGTATTATCCCACATTCGAACATTGTTGTAGATTGAATCCTCAAACATCATAGTTTCCTGATCGACAGTGAGGACTGAAGAATGAAAGACAACATCCGGAATATCCTCTCTATGCTTTCCTGAGTACAGAATCTCTCCGGATTCCGGTTTGTAAAGATCCGCCAGAACCTTCAGTAAGGTGCTTTTCCCGCACCCGGTCCTGCCTACGATTGCGATCATTTGCCCCTGGCTGACTTCGATATCAACATCGTCTAACACAAGATTATCTCCCGGATTATAGCGAAAGCTGATATGATGTGCTTTCAGTTCTCCTTTCAGTTTATCTACAGTATCATATTCACTTTCAGGAACAGGGATGCTCTGCCTGCTGTCACGGTGCATGATATCATTGACTCTTTCGATATTGGTCCGCATGGTCTGCAGTGAATTCACGGAAGTCATACAGTTGTTCATAGATGTGTTCATAGAATTCAGCATACCCTGAAAAAGTGCCATAGAGCCAATGGTGAATCTGCCGTGCAGCACGAAGTATGCACCCAAAAAGAGCTGTATGCCCTGAAGTACGTATCCATGCATCCCTGAGATAAAAGATATGATCGCATTGATACGCTGGCTTCTGAATCTTTCTTCGTTGGCCTGGGCCTGGGACTCAGACCACATATTATAGAAAGAACGTTCCGCTCCGGCGGACTTTATGGTTTCGATCATGCTCATTCCGTTCAGGACAGCCGTGTTCAGCACGTTTCCGGAAGTCGCCATACTGCGGGATATGATCGCATTTTTTTCCTGCATCTTCAAGGTAAATATCAGATCTGACAATATCACGATCAGACAGACCACAGCAATGACAGCGTTGTAGCTTACAAGCGTAATGAAATACACCATGGTCATCACGGCATCAATGGTCCTCGGTACCAGGGTACGTATGATGGCGTTATCGAGGCTTATATTATTGTCGATCCGCGACATCAGCTCCCCGGGACTATACTGTTCAAAAAATTTAAGAGGTTGATCAAACACTTTTTTAAACATCCTGCTGCCGGAGACTGCGGAAACATCCCTGCTGGAATCATTGATCTTTTTGGTCTTTGCTAAACTCAGAACAGAATAAGCCAACATGGAAATGATGTAGAAAAAAAGGGCGATATATCCTATTTCTGTTATTATGCTCTGGTTCGGATCTATATGGGAATCAAGTATTTCTTTCTGAAGAGTTACCATTACGGTATTCAAAAAAACGCAGCCCAGGGTCAATAACGTCAGGATAAACATCGGACCCCTCAATTTTTTTATCCGTTCTCTGATCAGTGCTATAAGGGATTCTCTTTTGCCATCGGCGATGAAGTCCTTGCTTTTGGTCAGTACGATCACCTTTCCGTTATAGAGGTCGGCGAATTTTTGAAGCGTCATCTTAATCTCACCTCTGGCGGGATCCGTGATCGAAACGATATTCCCTCTGACAGAGGTTATGATGCACCAGTAGCGTTTTTTCCAGGACACGAGTAAGGGAAACTTCATTTTGCAAAGCTCCTCCACATCCGGTGTTTCCACCGTCCCATCAAGTCCATAGAGGGAAGCGGCTTCCAGCATTTGCTGCGGACTGGAGCCATTACGGGAGGAAACGCATTTTTCCCGCATTTCTTCCAACGGTACGAATTTTTTATAATGGCCGAGCATCATGCATAGCGCTGCTGCGCCGTTTTCACCCGGCCTCATCTGTATCACAACGGGTATCTTCATCTGTCATTCCTTTTTTTATCAGGTTTATCGATCACAACATTCATTCCTGCTGTAATAGGCACGAACTAACGGAACATATCCGGTATCTTTGATATCCTCATATCTGAATCGATATTTTGCATTGGTGCGTCTGCCTGTAGCGATGTAGCGAAGGCACTCCTGGGACAGGTGATCCAGTTTTTTCAAGGTTTCCGATGTGGTAATGAATTGGAAAAACCGATCTGCCCAACTGATACTATTGTCCTCTCCATTGCCATAATAATAAAAGCGGATATAGCCTGCCATGAGCCTTAATCCTTCCTCCCTGGTCAACTTGCCGTTCTTTACCCTCCGGCATAAACTGTCGGCGCGATGCTTCATCTTGTATGAAACTTTTAAGAACGTATTTTGGGATATATCTGTCATATCCGGCTCAAACCTCATTCCAAGCAGATCATAGCCGACACCTGGGGGAATGATGCAGCTCTTCTTTTCATTCATGCTAAGACCGAGATCCGTAATGATCCTCATCAGCTGTTCCATAGAACGTTCGGCAGAGGGTCTGTCCTCGCAGATCATGCAGATGTCATCGGTATAGCGGCAGCAGATGCGGGCATTTTCTATCATGAATCTGTCCGCCTCCAACAAAAAGACATTCTGCAGGAAGGAGACGATAGGGTTTCCCGGAAGTACGGAGGTGAATCCTTCCTCCACCTTGCCGAACCGGTAATATTTGTTTCTGGTGATCAGCCACATGATGAAGGAATACAGATTCGGCTCATCCGCAAGAAAGGGCTGCAGTTTTTTTTCTAATATCGCGGGTTCTATGGATTCTCCGAAGCTTCGGATATCCACCTTTATCACATATTTATCCCTGTGAGG
>JAILAN010000098.1 GCA_024681595.1 Lachnospiraceae bacterium | reverse complement strand
AGCGGCTTTTTTGGCATTGGATGCCGAATATGATATCTGGTCGAGAGCTCCGTCCTTTTTTGATGATTCCTCCAGAATATAATCAACCCGCGAAAAAGCATCGTTGGCAGCACCGGATATTCCGTTGGCATAGTCAATGGTGCTGTCTGCAAGATACCGGGTATCATCAAGTGCGGTTCCCGTGAACTGCTGAATTATCGACAGCCTGTTGGCTATGGTGTCCGATTCATTATCCGCATCACGTAAAGTAACGGATATTATATCGTGAAGCTTCCCTATATTTTCGTTCAGCTGATATGCGATATCCTGGTTGAGATCTACTGTAACGTACGGCTCTGCCTGTCCGACTATGCCGCCGACATCCTTTCTGCCTTTGACCGTCCCCTCATTTGTACAATCATATATATACCCTGACTGTCTGCCGGCTATTCCTCCGATATTATAGCCGATGTGATCGTACCCGACATTTCCCTTATTGTTACAGTGCTGTATTATTCCTATGGACTGACCTGCGATACCGCCGGAATCCACTATCCCGTTCTCCATCGCTGCCTTGTCGGATCTGTTCTCATCATCGGGCTGTATCATGGATACATAATCATCTATCTTAATATCCGATATCGACATTGAAACATCGCTTTCGGATGTGTTCACACGCCCTTCATTAACGCACCTTAGGATATTTCCCTTGTTCTGCCCCGATATACCACCCGTAAAATGAATACCGGTTATGATCCCCCTGAATGTTGAATCGGCAACTATACCGTCTAACTCATTAACTCCGGCGATACCTCCCACGTAATCACTGCCTGCGATAACTCCGTCAAAGCAACAGTTTATGATAACTCCGTAATTGTCTCCGACGACGCCTCCTACACATACCTGCTTGCCTGAAGGTTCAACCCTGCCCCTGACTGTCAGGTCCCTTACTATGGCATCATCCTGGAGATATGCAAAGAGCCCCGTATACGGTTCGGATTCCTCAAATATGAAATCACTTATCACATGTCCGTTTCCGTCAAATGTGCCTCCGAATGTGGGAATCTGTATAAAGCCGCTATCTGCAAGTGATATATCGTCCATAAGCTCAACGTGCTTGTTCCTCGACCATGTATCAAGCCGGCAGTCCATCGAAAGTTTGACGAGATCCGCGGCATTACGGATCTTAATGACTTCCCAACCCGGCAGAATATCGGACTGAACCTCGTCAACGATATCCTCATCTACGTCGGTTCTCGATTCTCTGGCCGATCTCTGGGTTCCTGTCTCAACATCATCCTCTGTAATGGGTTCGACATTTACGGTGATCGCATCGTTGCTTTCCTCTGCACCGGCCGTCAGCAGCAGATCAAGAGCCAGAATGGCACCCATTATCATGGCTGATACTCTTTTTTTCATATCAAACACCCTCTTTCTGCTCAATCGCTGTATTCTCCGGTATTATCCGAGTGTCATTTTTATCTGACATTTGTGTCATTTCTCCGGATTCCACATATGCGCTCATGCTTCCCCGGATGGTAGCATGCATCATCCCGTTGACTGTTCCGTCTATCCTGCCCCGTACGAGACCGTCTACCCGGATAAGGCCGCTCATCTGTCTGGTCCTTACAGGCATATTCATTACAAAAGCGGTCTTTTCAATGATCTTATCTCCAACAAGCAGTATCTGCGGAAGAACAAACATTGTAATAAATATAGATATCAGCGTTCCGCGCCCAAGACATCTTCCTATTCCGAAGATCGCAGCATCACTGGTCAGTTTACCGATTACGGTTCCCGCAACAGCCAGCATGGTTCCGGATGTGATTATCGTCGGGAACGACATGTTCATTGTCTTTATGATGGCTTCCTTGCGAAGCATGGTCTCACGCAGTTCAGTGTACCTGCTGGCTATGACGATAGCGTAGTCAATGTTGGCACCCATCTGAATCGAACTGACGATCAGATATCCGAGGAAAAACAGCGGATCATTCATCAACGCAGGGACTGAGAAGTTGATCCATATACATCCCTCTATGACTACAATGAGAAGCACCGGCATTCCTGCAGATTTAAATGTAAAGAGCAATACCACAAGGACCGCCAGTATCGATACCAGGCTGACCACTGTATTATCGCGTCCGAAGCACTTTTCCAGATCATATTCGCTTACTGACTCTCCGACCACATAGACCCCGTCGTCACTGTAGTATTTATCAGCTATCGTATGTATCCGATTGATGAAGTCAAAAGTTTCTGCAGACTCCTCCGGAAGATTGAGGTATACCAGCATCCTCGCATAGTTCTCGCCCTCGAGCTGATTTCTTGCGAATGTCATCATTTTATTTGCCTCTTCGAGAGAATCCATTAGATCATCATCGAGTGTCACATAGCCATCCTTGACTTCCTGATACACGAATGAGAACATATCGATGAGAGGAACCTTGTATGATGACAGTCCGTTGACAGCCTTGGCATAATCCTCATCGTTTATCGCATACGCGGCATAAATAAGTTCAGCTACTTCATAATCAAGATTGATGAGTTCCGAAAACTGTCTGGGTGTCAGCTTGTCGGTCAGGGTATACCCCGCCAGTGCCTCGGTATTGGCCAGTCCAAGTGTATGATCTACCTCAGGGCAATCATCAAGATCACGAAGCAGCTCGGCCTCGCTTTCATAATCTCCTTTAGGCACGACCAGAGCCACCATATTGGAGCTTCCGAAGTTTTCCTCCTGGATCTTTTCGGCTTTTTGTACCCTGTTTATGATCGGAGTCGTTATTCTGCTGTACCCGTATACATACGGGCATTTATTCGATATATAACATCCGGCGATTATGACCAGAACGAATATCGGAGTAACTATGTATCTGGTATGGTATGCAAATCTTCCGACAAAAGGGATCTCCGGGATAAAATTCTTATGCTGGGTTTTTTCCATGAGTCCGGAAAAAAGCATTATCAATCCGGGCATCAGCAGGAATACGGACAAAAGACTCAAAAATATAGACTTTATGAGAACTATCCCCATATCCGAACCCATCTTAAACTGCATGAACATCATGGCAACGAGTCCGCCTATGGTGGTAAGCGAGCTCCCCGATATCTCGGGAATCGCTTTTGACAAAGCGACTATAGTGGCCTCTCTGGCCGGAAGTGTTCTGTGCTCTTCCTTGTATCTGTTAAGCAGGATCACCGCATAGTCTACGGATAAAGCCAGCTGCAGCACTATCGTAACGGAGTCCGATACAAAGGAAATGGTGCCAAGCAGAAAATTACTGCCCATCTGCACCAGCGCTGCCGATCCGAATGTGATCAGAAGCACGGGGACCTCGGCATATGCCTGGGATGTGAGCAAAAGAACCGATACAACGACGATAACGACAATGATCGAAATTGTATTCATTTCCTCATTGATGAGTTCTGACTGGATATTGCCTAGACCGGTTGTCAGGTATGTATCATATCCTTCCAGATAATCCTCTACCAGTGCGAGTGAATCAAGGCAGGCATCCTCATCTTCATCATAGTCAAATGTTATGTTGTAATACGCACTTCCATTGGCGTAATGGGCATCCGTATTATCGAAATCCACCGAAAAAACGCCCTCGATGTTTTCAAGGTCGGTTTTTATGTTCTCGGCCTGCGGATACGAAACATTAGCTATCATTACGTTACAGGTGCCGTATGTTATGAATTCTTCCTGCATCAGATCCAGTCCTCTTTTTGTTTCGGACTCGGCCGGCAGATAATATGACATTTGGTTTTCAACTTTGACCCAGTTGCGGGAAAATACAGAAAATACTGCCAATATGGCGTATATCAGAAAAAACAGATTGCGTTTATCTACGATAAATCCGCATATTTTGAGCATAAAGCCCGAGCCTTTGCTCTCTTTGACTTCTTCCTCCATGATGATAAACCTTTCCGAAATGATTCCGAAAAGTTCCCCGTTTATCGCATTGATGAGTGATCCGGGATTGTCACCCGGCATGACGTATTGTAAACCTATGTTGTCCTTTAAGCAACGATTATGAATTTTTTTTAAGACTTTGTTTATAGTTTTATGGTTTCTTTATAATTTGGTATAAAGAAATGAGCCGATCATAAATACCCGTAATTATCTGAATGCAAAAATAAAAGGGAGCACGAAGCTCCCGTTGTTGATATGAAGGGTTTCTATGATCATCCCTTGTTTGCGTAAGCGGTGATGCCTGCAACACACATAATGGCCAGAATGATGAGCCACCATCCTCCCATGAGTGAGTGTCCGGCCTTTTCAACTTCAATGTTTCCTGACAGCGGAACCAGAGAATCTTCGATAGTGATGAGTTCCTGATCCTCAGGATCTATTACCTCTGCTTCAACATTGACTTCTGATTCTGCATCCTGCGCTACTATGACTCTCTTACCGTCTGATATAACCTTAACTTCCGAAATTGACTTGACCGGCAGGAGTGCCAGTACTGCTGCCAAAAGTGCTACTAAAACAGTCTGTGCTATAAAAGATCTCTTGAAATATACTTTTCTCATCGTCTCATCCTTCCCTGGATTCTGAACTTCCATTATCCTTCTTTGAATGTTACTTTTCCTGTCAAAGTATATATCGGTTTTTAGCCTTGTTTATTTAACACCTTTCACTGTCTTTTGTCATGTTCTTTTTTAAGTACAAGAGCCTCAGCATTGTCTTTGAGCCATTGTCTGTGCTCTTTATAATCCGGATCGACCCCTGCCACCATATTCCAGAATGCAGGTGAATGATCCATATGTGTCAGGTGGCACAGTTCATGGATGACCACATAGTCGAGGACCCTGGGCGGAGCCAGCACGAGTCTCCAGGAAAAACTCAAGGTTTTGTCTGAAGAGCAGCTCCCCCATCTGGTCTTTTGATCACCTATCCGGATAGAAGTATAGTTACCTCCGGTCAGCGGTCTGAAATGTTCGACCCTTTCATATATATACTGCCTCGCCATAGCGCGGTATTTCTTTTCAGCCGGATCCATGCTAACTTCCTGTCATTGCCTGGCTATGAACAGAACACCCAATGTTCCCGGGCCGCAGTGAGAGGAAATAACGCTCCCGGCTCTGGTCTCCAGTATCTCGTCAAAGCACCCTAGTCCCTCAAGATACTGCCTGACTGACATAAGGATGTTCTCATCGCACCCCGAGTGCGTGATAAAGACTCTGTCGGGTTTGGCCTTCAGGTATGCCTGTTCCATATCTTTTGCATAATCCATGATCACCTTGGATGGTCTGCCCCTGTATTTCTGTTCGGGTCTCATTGCTCCGTCGACCACCGCAATCCTCGGATGGAGCTTTAGCGCATTTCCAAACAACGCAGCCAGCCCCGAGCACCTGCCGCCTCTGTAAAGGTATGTCAGAGTATCCACGACAAAGCTGGCTCTGACACGGGATCGAAGGTTAAGCACATACTCTGCTACATCATCGGCCGCCTGTTTCTCATCTATATCTCCTTTTGAGCACATTTCGTTACGGCGTACGGCAGCTTCGATTATCAGCAGTCCTATTCCGGTTGAGAGATTCTCCGAATCGATCACACGGACTCTGTCCTCCATACCGAGTTCCTCTGCTGCCAGGCGGCAATTGTTAAAGCATGCCGACATAGATGCTGATATGGTAAAAATAATGTATTCATCCTCTCTGTTAGCGGAGAGGATATCCATAATGGCATCAACTCCCGGTGCAGCCGTCTTAGGTGTAGATTCATGCTCATCCGACCATTTATAAAGTTCATCGGGAGTGATGTTCACTCCGTCCAGGTATTCTTCATCTCCCAGTCGTACGAACAGAGGTATAATCTCTATTTTATACTTTTCAACAAGATCCGCTGTCAGATCACAGGTACTGTCTGCTAATATCCTTATCATAAAAGCTCTCCCTTAGCTTGTCATTACCTGAGGCCATCATAACGCATACGGTTTTCGGCTCGTCAGTATATTATATTATACCGCTCATTGCAGAAAATAAGATATCTCTTTTCATATTTATTTTCGATTTTTTGTTTGACATTTCACATACCTTATTGTAATATAGTCATGTTCGCTGTGTCGGAACCCTCTGACCGGGACACATTTAATATGCGCGAGTGGCTCAGTTGGTGGAGCACGACCTTGCCAAGGTCGGGGCCGCGGGTTCGAGTCCCGTCTCGCGCTCGCTTGAAATGCCGTAAACTCAAGGGTTTGCGGTGTTTTTATTTGCGTTCAGTTGCGTTCACCTTACATATTGTAAACTATATCGTGCATTCTAATTCCAACTCTTTGCAAATTGTAAACTATAGTATACAACCCTGTTCCAATTTGTTCGCCCGAGTATTGGTGTCAACAATGTCTCGTATATAGTCCCACGTCTGTTGAGCATTAGAGTGTCCCAATTGCGCCTGAATGGTCTTAATATCGACACCATGAAGATACTGAATGCTCGCATAGGTGCGTCTGCAATCGTGAGGCGATCTAGCCGGAATGTAGTCCGTCATTCCCAATATGGCTTGGATCTTCCGCAATCTGTTGTCTAATGCCCGAAGGTGGAGTTTGCCATCTTCGCTGAATGGATTTAGAAACAGATACCCACAAGTGCTGGCATCTTTGAGTCGCAGTTCTAATATTCTGTTAAAAATCGTCTTTGCATCTGAATTAAGGAATACTGTCCGTTCCGAACCATCCTTACAATGGTCTATGATTTCATAGGATTTTGCCTGTTCCATCTTCTCGACATAGATTAACCCCTTATCTATGTCTACATCATATGGCGTAAGTGCAAGCAGTTCTCCGGATCGCACTCCTGTCGTAATCAGCGCAGCTATCGCAAGGTTAGCGTAGTCTGGATGCTCCAATGCATATCTTATAATTATTATAGCTTCATGCTCATTAAATGCAAGTTCACTCTCACGCTTATTGCTCCGGGCAAAAATGTTCTTGCCGACCATCTTACATTTGCGGAACTCTGAAATCTTATCTCTTATGTTCACGCAATTAAGATGGTTGTAAACGCAATAATCATTAATCTTATTGAGTGTGCTTGTGGCATTGTTAAACGCTTTGGATTTAATGCCGTTAGAAAGCATCCGTTGAAGACTTTCTCTTATGTCTTCCTCACGTAACTCAGATAACTTCTTATCCTTAAACGTGGAAAAATATTTATCGAATATCTGCCTATGCCGTGTGGCCGTCAAGGGATTTA
>JAILAN010000085.1 GCA_024681595.1 Lachnospiraceae bacterium | reverse complement strand
CAGCCCAGACGTGGAAGTCTTCGCTATACTCGTGATACCCTTGCCCCTCGGTATGAATAAGTGATATATCGGGTCCGTGCTTGTGCCTGTGTTCGTGACGTATGGAGTCTCGTTCGGATTCAACATAGTCACATCAGCAAGCGTGATGGATATCGTCGCATCTATGCCGGTGTCGGTGTATTGTGAATTCGTGAAGTCCCATATCCACCAGTTACCATTCTGCCCGATAATCGGCTGACGTGCCGCTGCTTCCCTTGCCTGCTCAATCATCTGCTCGACAAGCTGATATTCTGACTCGCTCATATCGGCATCAGCAGGAAGTGCCGCAGGCTGGACATCAAGGAAGAAAACGAACGACCCGATGATGTCTGTTCCTTTTTCCACGACAATCTGACATTTTGTAATCCCTGCCACCGCCGTCATCTGTGATGTGAGATTGCAAGTGACCACATTTCCGCTTCTCGATGCTGCGCCGTACTGGAATCCGTGTCCGTCCGGCTTAGAGCCTTGGATGCTATATGTGACCGTGCCTGTCGGATTGAATGCGATATCTCCGTTGTATAAACTCGCAACCAACCGACCCACCTCGTTGTCGTATTGGCTGACGTGGATCACCACAGGTGCGCTATTTGGCACAATGTTCAAGTCAAAGTTTTGTGTTATCATAATTTGCTCCTTTTAGTCATCATCTACTCCAACGCATATTCCGTTGATGAATTGAAGGGTTATGAATCCGAAAGACCAACTATCATCATCATGTCTTACGGCTTCTCTAATGGCTGTTGCCGTGCCTGTATAGCCTCTAGAATAGTTTGAACTATTTCTGTTGTCTGTAACGAAAATATCATCCGTTGAGAATGTGATATTATCGGCATTGAAATGGAATCCATCTTCACCGCCTGATCCTGTTCCATCAATATAGGAATCGTCATCAAACATCAGGACAGCATTTCCACCATCTACCTTCATTTCGATCGTGTGCCATGTCCCGGGCTTCTTGAACATCAGATGCTCATTTGTCCACTCACCCATCAGACGTTCATCTTCGTCATACATTTCCAGAACACCGTCATTCTCACCGCCCAGCTTGATTGTCCCGTCCGTGATGTCAGCATTCTTTATGGTGAGCTTGCCGGTCCTTGTCATAGATGAATTAGCCGCATCCCATATCACACCATCTCTTGCCGCTTGGAAAATGATATTCCCGCCTGAGTCATAGCACGTCAGACTCGGGACATTCGTGCCACCGATTATCAGCCGTCCGTCAAGCGTCCACGCTTGTGTGTATGGACCTTCGACCCCTGTGGAGCTGAAGCCTAAACCATTCTCATTGATCCTGAGAACGTTCCGCGCCTGATCCATATCGTCATCATCCATAAATAGCAGCTCTTTCCACGATCCGTCATTGTTCTTGACCGCTACCACATACCCATTGCCGGATGTTAGCCAGGCTGTTGCATTGTCAACCATATCGGATACGTCGGTATTGACTTCGGCATATACTCGCTCGCTTTCATCCTGCACCGCCTGTATAGTCGATGCATTCATGTCGTTTATGGACATCGCAAGCGTGGACTTTAATGCTCCTATCTGTATTGAATTGTATCTTTCATTCAATACGTCATAGTCAGTTTCGACTACTTCTGCCGTGGTATTGATCCCCAGCTCCTCAAACTGTACCGTGATCGTATCGCAGAGACTCACGGCCTGTAACGGTAAGACCTCCTTATATTCCTCTGTATCAGCTAATTCAATAAAAGATACCTTTATGGATACTTTAGGCAGCCCGAATCCCGACTGATTAACATATACCGTGGCTTTAGTCCGAAGCTGTTCTTCTGTTGGCTTCTCTTCAAATTCACGGGATAAATCCAAGGGAGTCGTTAATTTATGGGAATACCTCGTATGGTTCGATGATCTCACGACTCTTTCCGGCAAAGTCACTCTTTCGGTCTTGTCCGTGTTGATCCAGAACGGCACCACACCGGTTACTGTATTTGCGATATTCTCTTCCTGGTTCAGATCGGTAATGTTCTTTCCGTATCTCAGCGTTATCGGTTTTTCGATGCCCCTACGCTTATGCAGCTTGACCGTCCAGTTATCCCATTCATATTCTCCGCCGAATTGGTCAAGTATTGATCCCTCTACTCCCCGAAGTCTCTGATTTATCGAAGACGGCGTGAGCTGTGTGTAGCTCGATACCGTCGTAACGTCTGTCCAAAAAGTAAAGGGGCAGGTCTCAACAGCATTTGATTTCAGTCCCTGCAATGCACTGTTGCACGCTGCGGAAGATGCTGTGACAGAAAAAGGCATTGCGACATTTTTAACCAGATCATAGCAAAGGTGCTGTGCAAATATTATGACCCGTCCGTCTATCGGTTTGGTTATTTTGTAGATCCTAAACGCCTGAAGAGAAGCATTCGCCGAAGGCTTCACTACAATAATCTTTCTGACTCCAAGATCAGAATAATGTCGGCCTGTTTTGGGATACTCCATTTCCAGCTCATATATCCCATTGCGCTGTTCTTTGACATCACAAGAAATGGCATCAGCTAATCTACCGATGCCATTGGTTGTATATGTTGTTGAATTTTCAGCGAATAATATAGGTATCATAAAATCCACCACCGTGGTGTTATCTCAACTTTTGAAACTCCCGAAATGAAAATATTGTTTACCCCTGGCTTAAGTGAAGGGAATTTACCATTTGTGAGGGTGATATTTCCGTTGCAGTTCGTTGTGCCCTTATATGCTTCCTGCAGCTCACAATCAATATCCGTATAGACATTTGCTGAGTTAATCACAATCGATACACCCGCGATCGTGACTGAACCCGTACCGTATACCCTCATCAATGGTAATGCATCAAAACAGGTCGGATTTTTAATAGAGATTGATGATGTCAACTCTCTGGCCTTCTCACCACTCTTCAAAAATTTCCGTGGATCACAGTCAAAGCTTACATCAAACGCTGCTTTTGTCCTGTCATAGTTTGTGACCTGAAACGGCTTGCTGTATCTTGCTCTCATGTAAATATCCGGCTCAAAAGAATCCTCAAGCCTGCAATAACCGGAAGATGCAGAGATTTTGCTACGGAATGCTGATATATCCCGCGTAATATCGCCCTTGCAGTACATTTCATAGGTTATAGTCACATTATCAAATGTGTCATCTGACAAGGATAAAGTTCCATTCCTTCCCGGTATTTTTACCGTCTCGATGTTTTTACCGCCACCATCAAAAAGGTTTTTATTGGCGGCGTACATAAGATAATCCAGGGTATTCAGTTCACCAAATATAAAGTAATCCCTCATGCATATGCTCCCGCTATTCTCTGCCGGTCTGCTTCGAGATAGTAAGATATCTCCTCTGCCAATTCTCTGGCATTTTTGTTGCTGCCGTTTATCACAAATGAATTGTTGAAGATTATATTTCCGCCACCCTGACTCTTCACACGTGCTCCTGTGTCACTTGCCACCGCTCTGATATCCGCGCTCGCATCGACTGAAAGCATATCTGAAGCCATTTTATCGACGGCATCCGTCACGATATCGGTATTATCCAGAATGCCCTTTGCAAACATTTTCATCATATCCGGAGCGTATGTATGGAAATCTGACAGAGGACCCATATCCGGCTCAGAGAAGTGGATATATTCGCGAATCTTATCTGCAACACCGCTTATAGCATCGCCAACCGCACTTATCTTTTCCTTGATGCCGTTAATCAGGTTTTGGATCATATCACGGCCCCATGTAAGAAATTTATCCTTCATGCCTCGGGCCCAGTTTCCGATCCTGTCCTGCATTCTTATAAACAGTCCTATGATATTCTCAATGTTCTGGCTAAGAGTGGTCTTCAAGATATTCAGTGCCCCTTTCCAGTTACCTTTGAGTATCTCTGTTCCTGCCTTAAAGATGCCCTTTACCGTATTGAAGAAATTCTTAAACAGGGTGGCTATAGCGTCTACAAAATTGGCTACACCGACTTTCAAGCCCTCGATCCAACCCG
>JAILAN010000077.1 GCA_024681595.1 Lachnospiraceae bacterium | reverse complement strand
TTATCTTGATATCTTTTCAATATGGTACAGGGACATGCTGCTTTTCAAGGCTACGCGCGATGCCAACGGACTGGTGTTCAGAGAGGAGCTGCAGTATATTAAAAGGGCTGCCGATAAGAGTGCCTACGAAGGGATCGAGACAATCATAGATGCGCTCGAAAAGTGCAAACAGAGGTTAAAGGCGAACGTTAACTTCGACCTTTCAATGGAACTTCTGCTCCTTACCATCAAAGAGAATTAATTTGCGGTTATAGATTTTATTTTGTGAGGTTTATAGATTATGACAAAAGTAATAGGCGTTAGGTTCAGGACTGCTGGAAAGATTTATTTCTTCGATCCCGGCACACATGATGTAAAAAGAAAGGATCATGTCATCGTAGAAACAGCCAGGGGCCTTGAATACGGAACGGTGGTCGGTGATCCCAGAGAGGTAGAGGATGATGCGATAGTCGCTCCGCTTAAGCCCATCGTCAGGATAGCCACTTCAAAGGATGATGAGCAGGCGCTTAAGAACAAGGACAAAGAAAAAGAGGCGTTTAAGATCTGCCTTGAAAAGATACGCAAGCATGAACTTGATATGAAGCTCATCGATGCGGAATATACATTTGACAATAACAAGGTACTTTTTTATTTCACGGCTGACGGCAGAATAGATTTCAGAGAGCTCGTTAAGGATCTGGCATCAGTATTCAGAACTCGTATTGAATTAAGACAGATTGGTGTACGTGATGAGACCAAGATCCGCGGAGGTATCGGCATATGCGGACGCCCCTTATGCTGCCACGCGCATCTGTCCGATTTTATCCCGGTATCGATCAAGATGGCCAAGGAGCAGAACCTCTCTCTTAATCCCACCAAGATCTCCGGAGTGTGCGGGAGACTCATGTGCTGTCTTAAGCATGAAGAGGATACCTACGAAGAGCTAAACCGCAATCTTCCTTATGTCGGAGATCATGTGACTACAGATGACGGTAAAAAGGGGGAAGTCAGCTCTGTTAACGTGTTAAGACAGTTGGTCAGAGTCATCGTCGAGGAGGACGGAGAAAAAGAGATCAAAGAATACAAGCCCGAGCAGCTTAAGTTCAAGCACAGAAAACGCAATAACAAAAATGACGTTTCCGCTGAAGAACTTAAAGAACTTGAAAAGATGGAAAAGAGCGATTCAAGGTCAAAACTCGATGAAGACTGATTTGATCCTTAAAGAAAATGAAAGAATAGATGATCTGCAGATCAGGGGTTTGAAGATAATCCAGAACCCTGATCTGTTTTGTTTCGGGATAGATGCCGTTCTGCTCTCATATTATGCGAGGGCGGCAAAGGGCGATAAGGTGATGGATCTGTGCTGCGGAAACGGCGCGATCCCGATACTCATGAGTGCCAAGACCGGGGCGAAAAGTTTTACGGGACTGGAAATCCAGGAAGAAAGCGCGGATCTGGCCAGAAGAAGCGTAGAATTAAACGGCCTTGATGACAGAATATCAATTGTGCAGGGGGATCTTAAAGATGCCATTGATATGTTCGGCGGATCATCATTTGACGTACTGACTGTCAATCCGCCATACATGACGGAACATCACGGGCTGGTCAATCCTCATGAAGCCAAGGCCATAGCCAGGCACGAACTGCTCTGTTCCCTGGAGGATGTAATAGCTGCTTCATCCGGATTGTTAAAGCCACAGGGACTCTTTTTCATGGTTCACAGACCACACAGGCTGGTCGATGTGTTCGTGCTGATGAGGCATTATGGTATAGAGCCCAAGAGGATAAGGATGGTCCATCCCTATGCAGACAAGGAACCAAACATGGTACTCATCGAGGGAGCGCGCGGAGGAAGACCAAATCTGGTAACGGATCCGCCGCTTGTGGTCTACAAAGATAAAAACGTTTATACGGATGAAATATACAGTATTTACAGTAACGCCTGACTGACGGAAGGATGATAATGGAAGAAAAGGGAATCCTGTATCTGGTCGCAACTCCCATAGGTAATCTGGGAGATATGACAGAAAGGGCTATAAAGACCCTGGAAGAGGTCGATTTAATAGCAGCAGAAGATACGAGAAACAGCATTAAGCTGTTAAACCATTTCGGGATAAAGACACCGATGTCGTCTTACCATGAGTATAATAAGTACGACAAGGCTGACTATCTGGTTTCGGAGATGCTAAACGGCAAAAATGTTGCGCTGATTACCGATGCGGGTACTCCCGCAATCTCTGACCCCGGGGAGGTCCTGGTACAGAAATGTCACGAAAACGGTATCAGCGTCACATCACTGCCGGGGTGCTGTGCGCTCATAAGTGCTCTCATTTTATCGGGACTTCCGACGAGGAGATTTTGCTTTGAGGCATTTCTTTCATCTGATAAAAAGGACCGAAAAGAGATCCTTGATGAGCTAAAGAGCGAGACACGCACCATCATAATGTATGAAGCTCCGCATCATCTTAAAAAAACCCTGAAGGATCTGTACGAGACTCTGGGAGACCGGAACATTACGATATGCAGAGAGCTTACAAAGAAATTCGAGGACATACGGCCGACTACCCTTAAAAAATCGGTAACTTTCTATGAGGAAAATGAACCCAGAGGTGAATATGTACTGGTAATAGAGGGTGAAAAAAGAGAAAAACTGGTACTCAAGGACCAGGAGAAATGGACCGATATACCTATAGAGGCACACCTTGAAACGTATCTTAAAGACGGGATCGATAAAAAGGAGGCTATGCGCAAAGTGGCCGCAGATCGTGGATTATCAAGGCGTGACGTATATCAGGCACTTTTATAAAAAACTATATCAGGGTGATCGTTACAAAAACCTGGCCGGATGCCTTAAAACACGGCAAATTGGTACTTGTACTTTAAAAACATGCTATTATATAATCTATGTAAGATAGTGTGAAAGAGTATGTATATGTGACGAAATCTCAGGAAGGTGGGGATTATTATGAAACTCACAAACAAGAAATTCACAATCATATCATCTGCAGTGCTCGCAGTTGTAATGCTGGTCAGCGCATTTGCTTTATTTGGCGCAGGCGGCAGAGGTGAACTGCTCGATCAGGCAGGACGCAGAGAAGGCAAAGGCGAGAGCGGATTAGTATTTATCGATCCGAGTCTTACTGCGCTGGCAGGTGAGCTTTCAGGAACGGCTGAATCAAAGGCTGTTGCTAAGGCTGCATTCGATCAGGTTAATGCTCAGAGAGCATCTGCAGGGCTTAAGTCTCTTTCATGGAGCGCAGGCCTTGAGCAGGCATCTGCAGTCAGGGCCGTTGAGGCAGCTGATGTATGGTCTCATGACAGACCGGATGGATCTGAGTATTGGACCGTTAACAGCAGTATCGTTTATGGTGAGAACCTCGCCAAAGGATACAACACAGCTGAAGAAGCAGTTACAGCCTGGATGAATTCGGTATCTCACAGAGATAACATTCTCTTCCCTGACTACAGGACAGCAGCTATTGCCATCCACATTCAGAATGGTCAGTGGGTATGGGCTAACGAGTTCGGCTACTAAGATTGGAATTCCTAAACAAACAAAGAACCACTCCGTAATTGGAGTGGTTTTTTGATGCCTAAAGTGATATAAAATATATAGGGTCAAAATCGGATACCCGGGATTTATGGTTATTATGATTATCGGATCCGAACAAGTAAAAGGAGAGTTTTTGCAAGATGGACAAAGCTAAATTAAGACTTATATACAAGATAGTGCTGGGAGTAGCACTCGTGGGAATCGTGGGATGCCTGACGGGAGTGATCGTAACTCTGAAGCAGTATTCCGACAGTAAAAAGACGTACTCTGACCTAAATAAAATGGTTAAGGTGGAAACTGCAGCTATTCCTGACCAGACCGTTCCGGAAAGAGCGATCCCGGTTGAAAATGATGAAATCGAAACACCCGAAGAGGCACCTGCTCAGGAGGAATTTACCATACCTGTCAGCATTGATGTAGACTTTGATTCGCTTAAATCGATCAACAAGGATGTGATAGGATGGATTGTTTATGAACCGATAGAATTAAGTTATCCGGTTGTTAAGGATAAGGGTGATGACTTCTATGAGCATTACTCATTTGACCTGGAAAAAAATCTGGCCGGAGCAATATTCCTTGATTATATCTGCAAACCGGATCTCAGCGGATTTAATTCGATAATCTACGGCCACAATATGCGTAACGGTACCATGTTTGGTTCGCTTAAAAAGCTGCTTCAGGATCAGAGTCTCATCGAGCAGGATCCGTATTTTTACATCTTTACAGAGGATGAAACATATATGTACAGGATAGTCTGCACATATCTGACGAACCAGAATTCCAAGACCTATGAACTGAACTTTGATTATGAACTGTCTGATATGCAGGCCTATGTGGATTACATGAAGGAAGTCGGGCAGTACAAAGACGAAGCGTTCTTTAATGAGCCGGTAACCGAAGATCTGAGAATGGTTACACTCTCAACCTGTCACGGACTTCACAGTAAGGAACGTACCGTTATACACGGAGTATTAGTTGCCCAGCAAAAGAGACAGTGAGGTATCCATCTCGGGCTCTCTGACCGTAACGACCTGCCAGCAGAGGATATCATAGTTATCGCCGTTTGAGGGATTAAGGTCTGCGATAACATGAAGCTGCTGATTTGAATTGATATTGATATACTTATCGAAGGAGTTTTCCGAAGAAGAGGAAGACTCCTTTTTCGCTTCATAAATTGCTCTGTAGGCGGCGCTGGATGCGGCATAGTATGCACTCTCACGCGTGCTTAATTTGCCGGTCAGCTGCCTGTCGGCATTTGAGGAGGCCACAGATAATCCTGCGAAACAAACCAGACATAATATGACTATTATGACCAGTATGGATGAAAGTCCTATATTAAGTCCTAATGATGTTCTTTTATTATTCATTCGGATAAACCTCACATACGGAGTCGTTTTTCACATAGTATTCCGGCTCTATCGAATAAATGACCTTGCTCTCGGGGTAACTGAGGAAGGATATCTTATATGTGATTAGTCCCGGGTTTTCAGGATCCGGTTTTTTCTCGCATACGAGGATATAACTGGCGGACATCCTGTTATGCTGCGATTCGACATATCTGCGGTTGAAATTACCGTCATAGGTATAAAGGAATGTATCCTGCTCAATATTACCTCCGACTCCCTGAATGAACTCTGCCACGGAATCACATTCAACAACGGCGTGATTCAGTTCCACGCTGGATTTGCTAAGAGAATGGCTCCTAACAAAGAGCTCGACACAGATAGCGGCTGCCAGCGAGAAGAACATGATCGACATTATGAGTTCCATAAGGAACAGACCGGTTTTTGAGGAGTTATTGCTCATGTGCACCTCCTGACCCGGTTGAAACATAGAAGCTGTAATCATCCTCACCGTCTATGTTAACTTCGCATTTAAACAGAGTGTCCGAGATTCCGTCCAAAGAGAATTCCTTTACACCGAGGATCGTGGATCCGGCCGCAGGAGAAAGGGCAATGTCCTTTCTGACGGTCAGCTCACGGATATAGCCTTCGTATTCGTAAATATATGTAATATACTCGAGATCTTTGACATAGTTCGTTATGATGATCGCTTCACAGCCGTCAAAATCACCGATGCGGACATTACCTGACACATCGGACTGGTGAACCTTTTCGTTGATATACGCTACAGCAGTTCTGGAGTCAAAGTTGGAATTCATGTTGTCCATGGTGTTGGAGTAGATCCTCGCACCTATGGATATCAGAAATACAGCTGAGAGCACGAACATTGCAAACAGCGAGATGACGAACAGTATATCGATTATATGACGGTTTTGCTTTTCGTTCATCTGTGATCAGTCTATTCCTTAACGATAATGGTCACATCGGGGCGTATGTTGGATCCTATCGGAACATAATCCACGAAAAAGACCGAGTGGTCATAATTAAGTCCGTAGTGGACTTCCATATATTCAAGTGACGGCGGATAGAATCCTTCGACGGCATAGCAATGCAGAATATCCCTCTCAAGGGCATTCTGCAATGATTCTTTTTGCCGGTCAACGGTCGATCGATCCACCGATGTGATCATCATATAGAAAGCCACCAGTATAACCGGGAGCAACAGGTATATCAGTATGGATTTGGATCTTCTGTCAGAAGACTTCGTGGCAGCCGTGGTAAATCTGTGCATGATCTGCTCCTAACCTATACTTGACATTATTCCCATGAGAGGCAGCAATACCGACAGCAGGATGATTCCGACTATCAATGACAGTATTATTACCAGCGTGGGCTCTATGATGGATACGAGACGGCGCAGCTGTTTTTCTGTAGCATTCTCGTAATGGTGCGCTATCTGCAGCATTATGGTATCAACCTGTCCGGACTGTTCTGCTACAGCGATCATCCTTCTGTACAGATAGGTGAACATCTCTGCCTTGTCGAAGGATTCCGACAGAGTCGAATTATTCCGGATCTCTTCTCTGATGGTAGCGATCTTTGAGGCCATGATATCATTTTCAATGAGCTGCTCTATCATCTTAAGGGCCTGGAACATATCCATACCGCTGGAATATGCAAGGAACATTCCTGAGGCAAACCTTCCGGATGCGATGTTTATGTAAAAATCTCTCGTAACGGGCATCTTAGCCAGGATATTCTGGATCTTTCTCTTAACAGAGGGAATACGGTATATGATAAAGAATATTAAAGCGATAACGGCCAGCACTATGGTTATACCCACGGCCCAGTCGCTCAGATATGATCCTAAGCTCATGAGCTTTAATGCCAGAGGTGACATATCGGTTCCCAGCTGAACGAATACCTGCTTGAATATAGGCAGTACCTTTACGATGAGTACGATTATGATAAGGAACATCATGGCGATCATGATAAGAGGATATGTGACAGCACTCTTGATACTGTCTGATATATCATCCTCGCGCTCATAGTAGTCAGCAAGCGAGTTTAATACATTATCGAGATTACCGGTATATTCACCCAAAGATACGAGCTTTACAACGTAATCCGGGAATACTCCTGTTGACTCCAGAGCTTCAAAGAGCTTATTGCCGTGACGGGTGCTGTCTTCGATCTGCATTAGGAGATCTTTGCCCTCACTACTGATCGTATCGTTGCTCAATATGCTCATTCCTTCTGCCAGCTTGATACCGCCTTTTTGGATCAGCGCGGTCTGCCTGCAAAACGATGAGATCTCAGCTTTGGATAGTTTCTTGATCTTGCCCATAAATCCCTCCGGATATTAATAAATGAATTTTGTCATATATGTTTTGCCGTCACCTATGAACGACTTGAGCTTTTCTTCACCCTGATTGGCTGCTACGGTCGGGTCCATCAAAGACCAGTTGACACCGTCAAATTCAACGATACCGTTGATCCATCCTATATTGGTAACATAGGCACTGATCCAGGCATGATATGCGCTGCCTGCATAGCCGATCTCCATTCTGGCAGGGATCTGCTGTGAACGGAGCATGCTGGTCATAACGGCGGCGTAGTCAAGGCATATACCGGTCTTGATATCCAGTATATGATCAACATCCGGTATGTAGCCGCTCTCTACAGTCTCAGCCTTATGCTGGTCGTAGGTTATGTTCGAAATGAGATAATTATATATGTAGTTTATGGCCTCCAGATCATCATGCGCCGGAGCCACCAGCTCCTGCGCTTTAGCCACAACATTACTGTCCTTGTTAAATTTGCAGTACTGGTTGGGGTACAGGAAAGCTCCGAAATCATTTGTGATCTCGAAATTGAACGTTTCGGAGAAAATAGTTGCGTACTGATTACCGTCAACATTTTCAAACACACCCATGGTGTATTCGCCGTTACCCGCAGAGATGGGGAATGTTTCGGGTTCATTATCGTGGATATCGTAGGTGTAGGTCATGTAGTCGGGGCCTGTCAGTTGCAGCTTGACCTCGGTGCTCTCCCCCAGATACTGAAATATAAAGTATCCTTCCGAAGAATTGGAAGCATCTATACTGACGAGCTCATTTCCGTATGTAACTGTTCCGGAAGCCTCAGGAACGAGGCAATTGGGAGTATTGTCGCGAATAGTGGTGTTGGGAGATACATAGGGCTCGTGCTTTTTCTCACAGGCGGTGAGCATCAGACATCCCAGAGTTATAACGAGAGCAAATAACTTACCGATATGTACTGTTTTAGTTAAATGACTCACTCTGCTCATAAAATAAACGATTTTTGTTGATTTAAGTTATGTGAATAGATATAATTAGATAACGATTTATCAAGCACTTACTTATTATAGTATAATGTTTAAAATTTGGAAAGAAACGATATGGTTATAGAAAAGCCAAAGGTACTGCTTATTTGCGATACAGCTACATCCTTTATAGTCAAGGCTGTTAAAGATGGGATCAGTGCTGCAGGATTTGACTGTGAGACGGCCAAGTTCTCAATGCCGGTTCTAAGCGTAGTTGATAAACCCGAATATATCTTCCTTTACATAGACGAGACTCTGGATGTCAATCAGGAAGAGATAGTTTATATCAGAGATTTCTGCGTTGAAGATGAAAAAAAGCTCTTTCTTGTGGGATACCGTCAGGATATTGACGAAGTCAAAAAGGTATTTCCTGACGAAGTCATAGGAGGAGAGTTCGAACGGCCGATAGATGCCAGTACCATAGGTGACGAACTAAACAAGGTTATTGAGAAATCCCAGTCGGCAGAGAGTAAAAAACATATTCTGGTAGTTGATGATTCGGGAACGATGCTTAGGACGATTCGAGACTGGCTGTCCAAGAAATACAAAGTCTCAATAGTCAATTCGGCAGCAAATGCCATTTCGTTCCTGGCAACCAATCATCCGGATCTGATCCTTCTTGACTATGAGATGCCTGTATGCTCAGGACCGCAGATGCTGAAGATGATCCGCTCGGAGATAAGGACTAAGAAGATGCCGGTTATTTTCTTAACAGCCAAGGGAGACCGGGAATCGGTTGAGAGCGTGCTGGACCTTAAACCGGACGGATATTTGCTAAAATCAATGTCGTCAGACAAACTGATAGCAGCCATAGATTCTTTCTTTGAAACACAAAAGGCCAGAAAATTATAATATTCGGGGAAAAATCGGAAGAAGCTACTGTAAGTGAGGGATTCACTACCGGTACCTTCTTCCTATTTTTTTCTGATTTTAGTATAAAGGAATTGACAGGAAATACCGATATACATAATAGAAATAAAGATAAATTGGTTTTTTGCGGCTCGATTTAAGAGGATTGAATAAACGGAGGAGAAAGATAAAGATATGACTAGAAAAGGACTCGCTAACAAGAACGTAATTTCGGCTATAACAATTGCATTATCGGCCACTATGGCTATGGCACCCGTAGCCTCTCTGGCTCAGGAAGTAGTTGATCCCGAGCTGGCTAACAATACAGTAACAGAGACCACCGAGGCCGGTCAGGCTACCGAGGAAGCAGCAACCGAGACCGGTACGGCGGATGCTCAGGCAGATACAGCTCAGGAAGCAGCAGAAACCGCAGCTGATGCGGTTGAAACCCTTGTAGAGGACGTTTTGGAAGGAGATAATGCCGCATCTTCGGATGATGGCGGAAATGCAGCAGCAGATTCGATTTCTGATTTTGCGGCAGCAGCGCAGGACCTTGCTGATGACAAGACATTAAGGGCAGCAGCTGACAGTCTGGCTGATGCCAACGACAGTATAGATGATGCCGAGGAGGCTAACCGGGCTATAGCAGATGCACTCTCAGACGGAGGAACCGATGTTTCCATCGCCAATGATATAGCTAATGCCACAGAGGCCAGCGTCGACCGTGCAAATGAGGACGTCGATAACATCTTGGCTTCCGTTCAGGACTCCAATGCCACACCGGATCAGGTTAAGGATGCTGTAGATCAGGTTGATAAGATCTATGACCAGGTTCAAAAGGACGTGCAGGCAGCCAAGCAGACTGTATCCGATCTGTCTAATCAGTATGATACTGCAAAGGCAGCACTGGCAGAGGCTGAAAAGATATTTAACGAATCCGTAGGACAGGCAGGTGCGGATGTCCAGTCAGCCAAATTAAATCTGGAAACCGCTCAGCAGAAGGTGGATAATCTTGAAACGGCGCTCGTAGATGCTCAGGAAGAACTGGATGCTGAGAACAAAGCAGCCATGGCTATCAGAGCAGCCGATGACCTTGTTAAAGCAGAAAAAAAACCAACGTGGGGTAAACAGACCAAATTCATGGAAAATTACATGATGTATTATTACATCTACCAGATGATAGATCCTGATGCAAAAGATATTTCCGTGAAACTGGACAAGGGATTCAACGGACAGGAAAGCAGTCGCTTCGTAGTGAAATACGCACGTTCTGACGGAGCAAAGGAAACACAGTATTTTAACTATGACAGAACCGACAGAACCTACAGTGATGAAGATATGTGGGCAGATCTCGGCAGCAGTAAGGATTTAGTGATATATGAAAAGAGCGCCGAGGAAATCGAGGCCGACCAGTATATTGCCAGTTATTGCAAAAATAATAATATTACTCTTGGCGACAAGAACGAGTCGGCAAAACATGTAGGAAGCTTCAGATACAGAGTTAATCAGGGCGAATTTGATGTATTCGCGTATGAAGACAACGGTGTTACAAAATATATTGCCAGAGATGAGATCAATAATGGGTCTTCAGGCAGAAAAGTAGAGGAGATAGACGGAGTTTATTATATCAATGATAATCCTGCCCATAAGGTAAATTATACGACTGCCAAGACAGCTACCGTAAAGATGGATGTTGCCAGTGATACCGAGTTCCAGGATTTCCTCAGCAATGCACAGGCATATGTGGACAAATACAATTCTTATACAGCTGCTACTGAAGCTGCAAAGGGAGCCGTTGAAACAGCTCAGACTGAAGTTGATACATTAAGTGATGCCATAACCGAGCTTCAGGATAACCATTCTTCGAGACTGGCTAAGGACGTTCTGGGTGTAGAAGATGTTGCCTCATACTTTGAACTTAATAATATCACAGCCGATGAAGCCGGAATGCTGAATAAAATGACGGTTGATGAGGTTGTCAGGTTCTTTGATGAACTTCTTCAGAAGGCAAAGGATAAGGTTGACAGTGCAGAACTTAAGTTACAGGATCTGCAGACCAAGCTGACAGAAGCGGAAAGTGAACTTGACGAGATTATGTCACATATTTCTCCCGATGTGGTAATGGAGCTGCTTGATTCAGCGGATGATGAGCAGATTTTCGATGAATATGCGGCAGCTGACTCAACAGATGAAACATCCGCCGATACGGTTGCAGCTGCAGCGTCTGCAGCAACAGGAACCGGCACAGCCCCTGCAGGTAATACAGCGCAGACAGCTCCCGGAGCAGCACAGGCTGGCGGATTCGCAGCAGCAGTTGACGCAACTAATCCCACAGCTAATGCAGCTGACGGAGTACTCGGACTTAACAGAGCCGAGGAAGGAGATGTCAGCATCGAAGCTACTAACGAAGAGGCACTCGCAGAAACACTGGCAGTTAACAAGCTCACAGCCGCCTCTCAGGATAAATCCGGTCAGAACCTCGTAACCATCAATGACGGACAGACAGCTCTGGCAGGAGAGCTTCCCGGAGCTGATGCCCAGGCAATGTCATGGTGGTGGGTAATCGTCGTAGCACTACTCGGAGAAACCGGACGCAGAATGTACAAGGAGCATATGGAAAAGAAGGAAGCTCTTAAAAAGATCAAATCCGAAGACAAGTAAGACTGTACAAAGTACAGAAACAATACAGTTAAGTAAAGAGACAGGATAATATCTATCCTGTCTCTTTTTGCCGTGATCGATCGCTACTGAAGAGTTTTTTCACTGCTTATACAAAACTTTTGACCTATCTAAAACTATTTTGACGGAAACTTGGTGTTTTTTTATTTATTTTGCGACTTATTGCAGAGATTTTTGAAATACATCATTATCGACAAGGAATAAAAAATAGAAATATATCGCGCTAAAAATGATATTTTATAGATAATACGCATACTTTTAGTACTATTTTGCTCTTTTTGATAAGATCAAATTTATCAATTTACGATATGGACACATAGGCCTATGGTACTATAGGATATTATTAGCAAAAAATGAAATCATATATAGTACAAAAGGGAGAACGAATTAATGAAAAACAAAGTCTTAGTAGCAATGGGGATCGGAATTTTCGCAGCACTTACATTTAATGCTGCAACTGTAACAACGTTAGCAGAGGGAGAACCTGATCCGCAGAATCCTGATGAAAACAATAAGTATGATTTTGATGACGAATTGGGTGAGGCTAAAGATGCTGCCGAGGTTGCTGATACATACGTTGATGCGGCATTGGAAACGATTACCGGAGATGAGTCAAATAACGAGTCAAATAATGAGAATAATAACGAAGAAAACAAAGAAGAAAATAAAGAAGAAAATAAAGAAGAAAATAAAGAAATAGGAATTAATGGCGCAGAAAAAGAATTAGAAAGTGCTGCCAAAGAAGTATATGGTGAGAGTAAACTCCCTATTACTGAGGGAAATATATATGAGGAAACAAAGCCTGATTCTCAGAACATTAACACAGAGCTTACAGATGGTGACTGGGTAGAAGATTATGATGCCAAAGATGGAAATGATAATACAGATACATCTGATCTTCACAAAAAAGATGGCGTAGATGTTAAGGAAGCCCTTAATGATGTAGATGAAAAACTGGAATTGCTTGATGCTCAGGAGTCAGCAGTTACCACTGCATTAGGCAATGTATACAGTGCAGCTGAAACAGGTAATAAGACTGTTGATGCGGCTGATGACCTTGTTAAAAAAGCGAATATTATTGTCGGTATCGAGCCTGATCCTAAAGACCCCGAAAAACCTTCTCTTTTGGATACGATTAAAGCAGCCAATGATGAAGTTGATAAGGCAAGTGTTATTATTGCCAATGCCGGAAGCGAACAGGAAGCAAAAGCTGCCCTGGATATTGCCCAAAAGGCAGTCGATAATGCAAATGATAAGGTAAAAGAAGCCACTGAAGAGATTGAAAAGATCGAAGCTAAATTGGCTGAACTTGAAAAGCAGGATAGTACAAATCGCGAGGAATTAGAAAAGAATCTCTCGCCTCTTTGAGTGCAGTTTTATTCTTTTCTAATTCCTCGCGATTTGTACTATCCTGCTTTTCA
>JAILAN010000049.1 GCA_024681595.1 Lachnospiraceae bacterium | reverse complement strand
CCGTCCTTCATCTTTTTGATGGATTCTATATTTATCATATGATAGGTGTTATCAAGCAGGGGACAATGCAGTGAGATGAGATCACTTTGACTAAGGAGTTCATCCAGACTGACATATTTAACGAATTCCTTCAATGATTCGTTCTCGTATACATCATAGGCGATAACGTTCATCCCAAAGCCGCGGCATATGCGGCACATTGCGGCACCGATCTTACCCGTTCCGACTATTCCTGCAGTCTTGCCGTGGAAGTTAACACCTCTTAGGCCCTTCAGACTGAAGTCATTCTCACGTACCTTGTTATATGCCTTATAAAGGCGTCTGTTTACGGCCAACGCGAGAGCCATAGCATGCTCAGCTACTGCCTCCGGAGAGTATGCGGGAACTCTCTTAACTACTATGCCCAGCTCCTTGGCTTTTGCGGTATCTACGTTGTTAAATCCGGCGCATCGCATTAGTATGGCTTTGATCCCTTTTTGAGCGAGGATCTCGATCGTCTGTGTGCCCACATCGGAGCTTACGAATGCGCAGACGGCATCATAGCCTTCGGCAATGTTGGCAGTCCTTACGTTGAGGTCTTCCTCGATATATTCGATCGTTATATCGGGGAAATTGGGCAGAACGCTGTCAAAGGAGCGCCTGTCGTATATCTTTGCATCATAAAAAAGTATTTTCATGTTCTTCCTTCCTTTCGACATTTTAGAATCATTCCGGATCGACGATCCTGTGAATAATATTCTATCACTAACAAAGTTTTTTGGATATGACCTCTATGGTATGTATTGCCTGTTGACAGGCAAAAGCAGACTCTGATATATTTATCTTCACATTCATGTGATCCGTGTCTGCGGATCATAAATTCACGATTTGGGCATTTCGCCCGGAATCTCACATCAGGAAAATGCATTAAGAATATCCGGAACGCATGCGCTGTATCTGCGCCTATTTGACTTTTCCGGATTAGCGGAAGGAGGATCATTTGTTCAGTTCAATCAAATCAGGTACGGTATACGGCCTCGGAAGCTTTCTTATCGACGTGGAGATCAACGTCTCTAACGGCCTGCCGTGCTTCGTCATGGTAGGGAGCCTTAGTAATGAAGTCAGGGAGTCAGCAGAGAGGGTAAGGATAGCCCTTAAGAATATGGATATAACCCTGCCGCCTGCGAGGGTCACGGTGAACTTAAGTCCCGCAGATATCAGAAAGCAGGGCACGGGCTTTGATCTGGCTATAGCTCTGGGAATGCTTATGAATATGCAGATGCTGCCTGTAGATTCGCTAAAGGACACACTGGTTTTGGGCGAGCTCGGTCTTAACGGGGAAATAAAACGCGTTAACGGTGTTATGCCAATCGTATATGAAGCAAAGTTAAACGGGATCAGGAGATGCATAATTCCCGAAGGAAATATCCATGAGGCCTATCTGGTAGAAGGGGTACGGATCATCGGGGTATCCGATCTGATGTCGCTTGCGGAATATCTAAATGGCAGGGATTCTTCCGGGATAACCGACCTAAACGAGAAAAACGCGAGATCAACATGCGATCAAGGTACTGCCGGTGATCATAGCGTTGATGCCGGATATCCGGATTTTTCGGATATAGCGGGGCAGGAATCATTGATAAGGGGAGCGCTCATTGCTGCAGCGGGCAATCATCATATGCTGATAACGGGGCCGCCGGGAACCGGCAAGACCATGATTGCTAAGAGAATTCCGGGGATACTGCCTCCGCTGGGCGATGAGGAGAGGATGGAAGTTACTAGGATCTATTCAATAGCGGGCAAACTGGGGAATAGTGATCCGCGGATGCTAAGAAGACCCTTTGTCAGCCCGCATCATTCAGCAACTGTGCACTCTTTATCCGGAGGAGGGTCGATCCCGAGGCCCGGAGCTTTGTCTCTGGCACACAAGGGAGTGCTGTTCCTTGATGAGCTGCCGGAATTTGACCGGGAGGTAATAGAGATACTCCGCGAACCGCTCGAGGATAAGTGCATCAATATCTCGCGGGTTACCGGAAATTTCAAATTTCCTGCCGACATCATGCTCATCGCGGCGATGAATCCCTGCCCGTGCGGCTACTACCCGGATATGAACAAGTGTAACTGCTCACAGCAGATGATAAGGAAATATCTGGGCCATATCTCAGGACCGATCCTCGACAGGATAGATATCTGTCTGACGGCACAAAAGATCAGGGTGAGCGATCTGAGGAAAAAGGAAAAAGGGACACCGAGCGCTGTTCTTAGGGAAAAGGTTCTGCAGGCAAGAAATATACAAAAAGAGAGGTATCACGGATTAAATATCACGTGTAATTCGGAACTCGGAGTAAAGGAAATCGACAGATTCTGTGCTTTGGGCAAGGCTGAATCCGACATGGCCGAAAAGATGTGCGACAAGCTGGACATATCTGCCAGAGCGTATCACAGGATGCTTCGAGTAGCCCGCACGATCGCTGATATTGATAACAGTGAGAACATTAAGATAAAGCACCTGTCGGAAGCCCTCTGCTACAGACCGCAGCTTCCTGATGCATGAATGTCCGATTATGGAGAAATATTTATGAAGAAATATGAATACTGGCTGCACTGCCTGCCGGAGATAGGTAACGCAACCATAGGCAGACTATTAAAACAGTTTGGGAGTGAACAGAATATTTATGATGCATGTCAGAGAGAAGATGAAGATCTTAAGAAGATACTCAGACAGATAAGGTTTGATGATGAAAAAATAGCGCACGTTATAAAAAGCGGAAAATCAACGGATCCTGATATTATATACCAACATATGACAGATGCCGGGATCGGCTTTGTCACGATCCAAGATAACGAATATCCATTAAGGCTTCGAAACATAGCCGGCAGGCCGTATGCAATTTATTATCTGGGATCTTTGCCGGAAGACGGTGTGCCTGCTGTGGCTGTTATCGGAGCCAGAAACTGCTCTGAGTATGGCAGATATGTAGCAGGGGAATTTGGAAGGAGCCTTGCCAAGGACGGTATCAACGTGATAAGCGGAATGGCGCTTGGAGTAGACGGTATCAGCCAGAGAGGGGCCCTGGAGGCAGGAGGGCAGACATATGCTGTTTTGGGCAGCGGAGTAGACATATGCTATCCTCCGGAGAACAGAGATATTTATGAAAAGATTCCCAAGGACGGCGGTGTGATATCTCCATTTCCTCCGGGCTCGGAACCGCAAAAGCGTTTTTTCCCGGAGAGAAACAGGATAGTTGCAGGACTAAGTGATGCTGTTCTTGTTATTGAAGCCAGGCAGAGATCAGGCACCGGCATCACAGTCAGTCTGGCTCTTTCTATGAACCGTGACGTTTATGCCGTTCCGGGTAGGATAACGGACAGACTGTCAGACGGCTGTAACATGCTGATTTCCCAGGGTGCCGGAACCGCACTGTCTCCGGAGGATTTTGTATCCGAGATCCGGATGCTCTGGAACAGAAAGCAGGGAAAACCCAAGCCCTCATCGCACCCTGATATTGACAGACCTTTTAAGAAGCTAAGTGTGAATATTGAAAAGGAAAATGTGACGGGAATTCTAAAATATGTGGATGTCAGACCTTTGTCTGTCGATTCGATCCACCAAAAGCGCCTTAAGGACGATCCGGCAGCGGAAATATCCGATACTTTCAGCCAATTGGCCTCTTTGTGCATCGAGGGAAGTATCGTCCAGGTCGGAAGCGGCTTTTTCTACAGACAGTTATCCTGCAATCTACGCAGTAAATCATGAGATGAGTCTTAACAGTTTTGTTGAAAAGGCCATAGAAGAGAAGCTTGCCAGATGTGAAAGAAGAAACAAGAACACGGCAAAGGCATAAGCATTATAGTTATGTAAACTAGCGCCTTCAACAAATAGTCCCGCTACATTTTTCTGTGGCAAGTTTCCCCAAAAACTGGTATTTTTGTCATATGAACAGAACATACAAATACATATTCGCAATACTCATATTTTTTGTCTTGTGCACAGGGTGCGAAAGCAAGAATAATGCATCTACTGCCGTGGCTTCGCCACTTTCATATCCTTCGGATGCTTTCGTGTATTCCGGTAATTCCGAGAAAGAGGATCAGCCGGAGAGTTTGGGCGTTTCGTTATCCCAAAATCCTGCCAGTTATGATGCTAAGGAGCCGGACGTTTCATCCCCCGACGTTCTTTCCGTGAAAAAGAGTCCCGAACAAAGTGTGAACATCATTATGGTTGGAGATATTCTCTTGCATACTCCGGTTGAAGAAGCAGCAAAGAATGATCAGACCGGTGTATATGACTTTGATTTTATCTTTTCACATTCAAAGGAAAAGATTACCGGCGCAGACATTGCCATTGTCAATCAGGAAGTCATCCTTGGGGGAGAATCGCTGGGGATATCCGGTTATCCGGCTTTCAATGCTCCTTATGAGATAGGAGATGCCCTGTATGACGCGGGGTTTGATGTCGTTTGCCATGCTACTAATCATGCTCTGGATAAAGGTAAAAATGGTATCATAAATACCCTGAATTACTGGAGGAGTGCCCATCCTGACATGATCGTAGCCGGAATATATGACAATGCAGATGAAGCATCCGCTTTTCCAATCGTTGAAAGAAACGGGATAAAGATCGCAATACTTAACTATACTTATGGAACAAACGGCATATCCGCACCCAAGGACATGCCTTATGCTGTCAGTATGCTGAATAAAGACAGGGTGATAACCCAGCTTGAGCTTGCAGAACAGATGGCTGATATTACCATCGTTTGCCCTCATTGGGGAACGGAGTATAATCTTGGTATCAACAAAGATCAGGCTAAATGGACTGATATATTCAGAGAGCACGGAGCCGATGTGGTGATAGGCACACATCCGCATGTGATAGAGCCGTATGTCTTTGTTGACGATGGCGTTTCCGGGATTACGAATAACCATGGTAATGGGGATATGCTGGTCTATTATTCACTTGGTAACTTTGTGAATTGGACATCCGGCAAGGGAGCAGGTGTAGCTAACCGTATGGTTGGCGGTATGGCAGATTTTACTGTCAGCAGGAAGCCTGACGGAGATGTATCTATAGACAGTTACACCGTTAATAACTATGTGTGTCATGTTCAATCCGGAGATGAAAACGTAACCGTTTATCCGCTCGAATCATATACCGAGGAACTGGCTTCGCTAAACGAGATCGTACTGCAAGACGGCAACTTTTCCAAGAAATATTGCACTGATCTGTGCGAAAAAGTTTACGGAATACAAAATGATTAAGGAGAGATCGTTATGAAGGAAAATGGAAAAAACACATCCACAGCCGTAAAGGCCATATCACTCATGCTGGGCTTGACCGGCAGTTATTTCGCGGCCAATATGGGGATCATGATCGCTGCTTTGCAAAAAAACATCAAAAAGATGGAGCAGCATAAGTCAGAGAATAACTTCATGGAATCCTTTGTCATGCAAAAGGAGGAGTTTGTTCTTAAGCCTGACCTCCAAAATGTATATATTACAACCCTTAGCAGCAATGTAAATATCAAAGTCCCGAAACCCGAAAAAGGGACGATGAACGTGGAACTGTTATCTGTTGCAAGCTGCGTCAACATAGTTCTGCCGTTTGATGTTAGGATAAACTGCAAAGGCTCCAACCATCTTGATTTCACCGGCGGTGAGAAGGAATCTGACAAAGTTATTAACCTCGTTATCAACGACCACCTGACCTCTCTTACCATCAATTTTGACGGAGATCTTTGATCTTGTTTATCATCTGACAAAGGAGCCTGGCTGAAGCATGAAAGAATATCAAAATTACCTGTTTGACCTATACGGAACATTGCTCGATATCAGTACGGATGAACATAAGGACAAGCTCTGGAAGCAGATGAGTGAGTTCTATAACGTTTATGGCTGCGACTGGGACAGGCAGCACCTGGCTAAGGCGTTCTGGAAGACTGATTCCGAGGAAAGACAGATATTAAGTAAAAAGAACGGAACCAAACGTCCCGAGATCAAGTTGGAACGAGTGTTTGCAAGGCTTCTTTTTGAATGCCCGGGGAGCCATCCTACTGATATATCGATTTCGGGAGAAAAGATAAATGATCTTCGGGAAAGATACTCTGCCGAAAAGGAAGTGATAATCGAAATGGTTGCCGGAAGCGACT
>JAILAN010000002.1 GCA_024681595.1 Lachnospiraceae bacterium | reverse complement strand
AACGGCTTTACGGATGAGGAACGCGCCAAGCTTCTTGGACACACTCCGGAGACAAATAAAAGATTCTACAGTTTCCCGACAAGAGATTATCTGGAACGCGCGAGATCGCGTCTGGATGGGCCTTCCGAGGAGGTCTCACTTTTTACCCCCTCAGGTCTCACCTCAAATCTCATCATTTTTGAAAAAGAAAAAAGCCAAAGATCCGCGAAATCTAAGGCTTTTCCTCAAATAAATTCAAAGAGCAGGTGAAGGGAGTCGAACCCTCCTATCCAGCTTGGAAGGCTGGCGTACTAGCCGATGTACTACACCTGCGCAACATAGTGTATTTTATAGGGTTTACGATCTGATGTCAAGTGTTTTCACACAAAAATAGCCTTTAAATGATTGACTGCCTTCCCCTGCAGATGTTATATTGTTTGGCGAATAAACAAGACAGAGGGGACTCATATGTGGTTATTATTTGCTATACTTACGACTGTTATCTGGGGACTTGCCGAATTATTCTATAAAAAAGGTGCTCGTCCGGATGAAAAGTACTCACACCTTAAGATAACGGTGACCGTTGGTTTCGTAATGGGCATTCATGCTATTATTATGCTGCTGACTCAGGATATGGGCTACCGCCCTTATCACCTCGTCCAGTACCTGCCCGTATCGCTTTGCTATATCCTGTCAATGGCATTTTCTTTCTTCGGAATGCGTTTTATCGAAGAATCGATCTCTGATCCTATTGAAAATACATCGGGGGCGATATGCGCTCTCATGGCCGTCGTGCTGCTCGGAGAGACCATCGCACCTCCTGTGGTTGTCGGCATAGTCATCATAGTCATTGGAATACTGGGTGTCGGATTCCTAGAGAATACCGGAAGCACCGACAGAAAGAAAAAGATTGGAAAGAAGATGGCAGTAATCGCATTTGCAATGCCTTTCTGCTATGCGATCATAGATGCTCTCGGAAGTTTTCTTGATATCATCTATCTTGAGATGGAAACAACTCCTCTGACAGAAATAACCGAGGAGACAATAGAGAATGTTGCCAATACCTCTTATGAGCTTACATTCTTTTTCGTTGCGGTGATACTCCTTATCTTCATGAAGATAAAGGGTGTCCACTATGAACTTCCCAGGCAGAGAGATAAAATACTGGCCGCACTGTGCGAAACAGCGGGCCAGTTTACATACGTATTTGCCATGAGCGGAAACGGAGCCATTGCCGCTCCCATCATTTCTTCGGTATGTGTTGTTTCAATGCTCCTTTCAAGGATATTCCTTAAAGAAAAGCTCACATTCAGGCAGTACTTCTTCCTGTTTCTCGTGATAGCGGGAATACTGCTCATCGCCATCATAGAAGGAGACTGATCCTAATAAGGGCAATGCGTCAGACAATACTGATATAACTTCGGACAGTTCGCAGCGAGCTGTCCGTTTTTAATGTAAAAGGCCGCAACAGCATCGGCGTAATGTTCCGAAGGAGAATCAATCATGTTGTTGCCTATATAAAGGCTGTACATAGCATCGGTTTCGCCGGCATCGGCATTCAGAAAATCACGCGTTGCACTGGCTTCGGTTCCGGTCTTTTGCCAGGCTATGGAATCAAGTGCATGCGCCGTCTCATGATATATGGTATGAGCGCCGTTAGGGTTCACAGGTGATTCAGCAAGGTAGATTACGAGCTTTAATGAACGCTTTTTGCCTCTCCTTGACTGCGTGGCCTGACACATACCCGAAGCCTGGCTCTGACCGAAATCAGCGCCCGTTGCCGTCGTTATATACTCTGCCCCGTATAAAGCAAGCTGTTGCTGCAATGCCGGAGACATGCCGTTTATTAAAGCGACCTGCTGGTTATAGAACTCCTGTGAAGCATTTTTGTTCGTGACCTTGATTAGTCCCTGCTGAACGACTCCCATCTGCGTATTATCAGCTACAGGACCCAGCCCTTGCAAGGATTCCTGTTGAGCGAGCATGGCATATTGATATGCAAGTGCCTGAGCCTGTTCAACAGTTGTGTTCTCATCGCCACCCATTGCCGCCAGTGCTGCATAGTATTGTGCAAGAGCCATGTTATTGCTCTCTGAGAGCGCATCAACCGGTAGAAAGGAAATAAGCATGACAGCAGCCACGGCAGCGAACATTTTTATCAATATCTTTGACTTTATCAAGTTCATGTTTATATCTCCCTTTGAAATATGTCCATTATAACACATTTAAGTCAAAGAATGCCGTGGACTTAGACTGTGCAGCGAACTACACCATCATTTTATATATCTTTGTACAGTCTTCTTCATTAAGCGTTACGAAGCCGGATATTGAACCGTCTCTTCCGTCGCCGCGGCAAAGTACCTCGACGAGTTTAGGGATATCCTCTTCTTTGGCACCCAGTTCGCTGAAGTTTCCGGGCATTCCTATGGATTTGAGGAATCTTCTGAAGGCTTCTATTCCGGCCTTTGCAGTAACTTCCGGATGCTCAAAATCCATCTGACATCCCCATACCCTGCTGGCAACCTGCGCAAATCTCATTACGTTGTGAGACATTACATAGGTAAATACAGCAGGCATCGTCACTGCGAGACCCGCTCCATGCGCACAGTCATAAAGAGCCGATAACTCATGCTCTATATTATGGCTGTTCCAGTCCTGGCTGCGGCCTACTCCGCACATATTGGTATGAGCCATGGTTCCGGCCCACATGATATTAGCCCTGGCTTCATAGTTATTCGGATTTTCGATGACTCTGGGGCCTTCATGGATCATGGTTAGAAGCAGGGCTTCGATCATCCTGTCTGTGACTTCAACATCCTTTGTATTGGTAAGGTAACGCTCATAAAGATGAGCCATTATGTCGGTTATTCCGGCAGCCGTCTGGAAAGGAGGAAGAGTCTGTGTCAGAGCAGGGTTTAAAATACTGAATTTCGGACGTATGGCATCACCGCTTGCGCCGCGCTTAAACATTCCCTCTTCCTTTGTTATCACGGAATCCGGACTTCCTTCGCTTCCGGCAGCGGCTATAGTCAGGATCGTTCCGACACTAAGTGCCTCTTCTATCCTCTTTCCGCTGTAAAAATCCCAGAAATCTCCGTCATATACAACTCCTGCAGCTATGGCCTTTGACGAGTCGATCGTACTACCTCCGCCGACTGCCAGGATAAAATCAACATTCTCTTTTTTGCAAAGATCGATTCCTTCATACACAAGACCACTTCTCGGATTCGGCTGAACACCTCCAAGTTCTATATGCGGAATGCATTCCTTATCAAGTGAAGATTTAACACGATCCAGCAGTCCGGAACGTACAACACTGCCTCCGCCGTAGTGGATGAGCACCTTCGTGCCTCCGAATTTTTTTACATATTCTCCTGCCTTATTCTCGGTGTCCTTGCCGAATACAAAACAGGTGGGTGAATAAAACTGAAAGTTTTCCATACATTATTCCTTTCCGCCCTCAGGCATATATTTATGATCTTTCAAGTTGAACGGTAACTGGAGAATCGTCATTATCAGTCGTCATTTCAACATCTGTCCACCATTCCTCTTTGACGAGTTTTTTAAGCATGTTGTACGAAGGTTTCAGTAAATAGATACTAACATTTAACCGAACCGTTAATCATTTCATTATGCGTTAAGAGGCATATCATTTTTTGTTACACAGAAAACAGGGTCCGATACACGGACCCTGCTTTATTGCATGAATAACAGATTATCCCATCTTCTTATAACCGCAGTTCTGGCATACCATCCTTCCGCCGCTGAACAACTGGAGGTTACCTTTTTTGCACATTGGGCACTTTAGCGATTCATTGCCTGTCTCTGTGGTCGTACTGTCGTTTTTACCTGTACCGCCATTAACATTACCAAGTTCGTTTTCATTAAGTTCCATACTCTTTAACTCCTCTGTGTTCATCATGCATCCTCCTGATCTTTTTTCTCATTCAATATTATATCTCGCACGTTTTTCGTCACTTAGTGAAGCCTCAGGGAACTGCTCTCCGGCCTCCTTGACAAGTTCTTTATAGTCCTTATAGTAAGTCCTTTTTATTTCCATCATATCGATGGTCAACAGGATCGAATTATTATTCTTAAGATACGCGATACCGTCATCGGCAAATGCAACTCTTCCGAATCCCTTAGTTTCAAGAAGGAGCGTGCTGTAACCCTCACTGATCGCCATGAGTCCGCTCTCATCGTCACAGACTATGTAATTTATACTGCCTGATCCATCCAGAGTATTAATATATGACTTCATATTCATATCAAATACACGTATACGATAGTCATCCCCCTGTACTACTATATGACTGCCGTCATCCGTAAATGTTACATAAGACCGTAAATAAGTCGTCAAAGGGATTTCTGCATAAGTCTCAAATGTTCCGGTATCCGCCACGCGCATCATTCCGTCCTTGCAGCTCATCGCTATGTACTTTCCGTCAGGGCTTACGCTGATATAATCCTTATTGTATCCTTCAGCTACCGTGATTAGCTTATCATCCTTGAATTCAACTATCTCTCCCGTTGAAGTATCTATGGCATACAGTTTTTTGCTTCCCTGTAGCACATACAGCCTGCTGCCGTCATCTGACAGTATGAGCCTTCCCAACCCGCCATCCGTTTCATATGTGTATAATGGTTCTTTGTTGACCAGGTCAAAAACCATGGCTTCCCGAAGCCTCCAGAATACACATTTGGTACCGTCTCTGTTGATGTAGGCTTCAAATGAATATTCCGAAAAACCATAGTCAGACGGAATAATCCTCTCTTCTTTTTTTGCTGCAGGATCAATGATCGTCAGTCCGTCGGAGTCCACAACTATAGCTTTATCATTAAAAAGTTTGATATCCTGTATAAACTTTTCACTCTCATACCTGTATAATTCCGTCCCATTCTCGTCCATGAAAATATATTTCTGATAATCATTGGACGGTCTGATCGCATAATATGACCCATCCGGCGAAACGGCAGTCGGTATCATCTCATCTTCAAACGTTACGTAATCTTCGATATCCGGAGCCTCATGCCATGAAACTATATGGATCTCGGGAGAAAGTGTGGAACAATATGCCAGTTGGTCATATAGCACGACCCATTCTCTGATCGAACTCCCGGTGTAAAATGTGTGATCCGAATAAATCCTTCCCTCTCTGAAATTCACCAGATCTATATCCCCCTGTCTGTATCCCACTCTGCCATACGGGGCACCCAAAGAAACAGACAACGCCGTGGCATCTCCCGGCAGGGTAAATGAACTGATCATTTTTCCATCTTCTTCATTCAGAGTAAAAGCCTCTGCTTCCATTGCTACAATGATATCCGAATAATACTCGCCATCCTCCGTATAATCATGCGCTTTGATAAATGTATTGAATGTCATCAAAGATCTGACATGCGCGTCAATCTCCCTTGTCCAGATTTTTTCGCCTGACGGAGCGATAAGGTCTACCGACACATGCTTCACCCCGTTTTCTGTCATATCACTGTTACAGCTGATGACAGCTATGTTTCCGCTCGGTGTAACACATGAGTCCAGATAATACCCCTCAGATATGCGGACATCCCTGTATGTGTCATTAAGATCATATATTGAAACATACGTAGTCGCTGCACCTTCGTCATAGTGTGCAGCCACAAACTGACCAGTCTCATCATAGTACCTGCCACTGAATGAAAAAGGATATCCTTCGGTATCATCCCAGGATTTAATTACTGTCCCGTCAGAAGCGTTAATAAGGCTGAGATTATTGTTGCTCACTACGATCAGTTTGCCGGTGTCTCCACACGATTCGCAGTACCGTATCACTTCGCCAAAGTGTAAAGAGTACAGTGCATTTCCATTCAGATCATACTTAACCAGTTCATGTTCCGTGGCGGTGTAAACCCCTGTTTCATCTGCGTCAGCACTGATAACCCTGACGTAATAGTTTCCATCATTGATAGTGGGATCGATCCTGACTTTCATTTTCCAGTTCTCGGTATCCCATACATAAACATTTGAACCGTTATCTATAGAGATAACATATCTGTTATCTTCGGATTTTTTCATCGAAACCAGCGACAGATCATGTTGAAGTATCCTGTCGTATGTCATGGAATCAGCTACATCATAAGCATAAAGCGCCCTGCCAAGAGCAAACTCTGCTTCGGCCACATACGGTCTGTCATTATTCTCGGACGGCAGACCCTCCATAGCCACAAGGATCGCATCTTCCCTGTTTCCTGACTGCAACAGAGACAGTGATTTTTCCGCATAGAACCTCGACTGGTTTTCCTGCTTACCCTTATACTGAACCGTGATTTCTTCGGCCAGCTTCGTTTTTTCATCTGCCAGAGCTGCCTTTTCGTTAGCCAGCTGCGTCATTCTGGCTGCAATATTGGCATTATACACACCAAACGCAGTACCGGCGGCAGCCACAACGGCAGCTATAGACAGCACGATAGCCAGAGTTCGCCTGATCACCCTCTCCCTGTGTCTCTGTTTAAGATCATCATACGTACATCCTATGATCGGTGCGGCCAGGCGAAGCAATTCTGTCTTAAATTTGCTGTTTCTTTCCTTTTTGTCTGCGCCTCTTACATCGGCAGCCAGAGGTTCAACGGGATTGCCGTTATCATCTACGAGGAGCTGCGGAGGAAAACTCTCATTAGGTTCTCCTTCGATGAGTACCGCGAGGATATGATTTCTGTCATGAAGTTCGATAAAGCTGTCTATTTCCTTGCATACCCAGTATGATTCCGGAGTACGGGGAGAACAAATAACTATGAGATATTCCGACTCTTTGAGCGCTTCAGTGATATTATCATCAAGGTCACTGCCTATAGGCAGCTCTTCCTGGTCGCGGAATACACGCCCGATCTTTTTTCTGCCAAGGCTTTGCTGTACCGATCTGGGGATCCTGTAGGTTTCCAGTCCGGCATGAACCTTTTTGGCCATCTCCATATCAAGTTCTGAATGTCTGTAGCTTATAAATGCTGCATATCTCATGAGTCTGGATCCTTTTATCCTTCTTTTACACGTTAAAAATCAGAGCCCGCGATCCCGGGCTCTTTTTCAGCAGCCGAACAGTCCGGCGGCTTCGGCCATTCTGTCAGCTATCCTGACCCCGAAGGGGCATCTGCTCTCACAGCCTCTGCATCCTATGCATTCTGATGCGGTATGTTCCAGCGCTTTGTAGTGTTCAACGATACTCTCAGGAACCGAAGGCTGTGCGGTAGCAAGGTCGTAGAATTTGTTGACCATGGCAATATCTATATCTGACGGGCATGGTTTGCAATGCCCGCAATACGTACACTGTCCCATATATGAGTGCTCAGGTGCATTAGCTATGACCGAAGCATAATCCCTCTCATCATCCGTGGCATTTTCATAAGCAACCGCTTCGTCTATCTGCTCCTTTGTATCATACCCGCACAGTATGGATGTGGCTCCGGGCCTGGTCAAAGCATAGTGTATCAACTGAACCGGAGTGAACGCCACCCCGAACGGTGATCTGTCCTTATCAAGAAGTGCTCCTCCAAAGAAACCCTTCATCACAGTCAGGCCGACATTATTCGCCTCACACATCTGATAAAATGCGGCTCTCTCGGGATCTATGCCGGACATGCTGACATTATCATATCCATCAAACATGGATTCCAGATTCTCGGTAGCCGGTCTCATATCAAAGGCCGGATTGATGCTGAAGAGAATCATCTCAATAAAACCGGTCTGAACCGCCAGTTTGCCGATCACGGGGTTGTGAGTGCTGAGACCTATATGTCGGATAGCTCCACGGTCATGTAATTCATGAACATACTCCATGAATTCACCGTTCATGGTTTTATTCCAGTCATCCAAAGAATCAATATAATGGATCATTCCAAGATCTATATAGTCGGTCCGAAGTCGCCTGAGGAGATCTTCAAACGCAGGTCTCACATACTTCATATCTCTTGTTCTGACATACTGTCCGTTCTGATATGTCGAGCCGATATGCCCCTGTACGAACCATGAGTCACGGCATCCTTCCATGGCACGACCTATAATGTCTCTTGATTTCGGATCCGGCATCCAGCAGTCAACTATATTGATACCTTTGTCGTGTGCATACTTAAGTAGCTCTACTGATTCAGATTCTTCGTGCCTCTCCAGCCACTCGCCGCCGAATCCTATCTCGCTGACATTTAATCCGGTTTTTCCTAACGATCTGTATCTCATGGTTTTCTCCTCTTAGTGAACAATCACTATGAACAATTTATGCTGATACCTGTGCCGTTTTTATCAGCGTTACCGTCTTCATTCCTTGCCCCGATATACGCTTCATAAACAGCCCTTATCTCATCCTCCGGAAATTTAGGAAAACTCGATATTAATCCTTCCAGATCGAGTCCGCATCTGCACATTGATTCTACTGCCCTGATGTCCTGTTCCTTCATTACGCCTCACTTTCATGCGCTGTTTATGCATCTGATCTGGTCGGAGCACCCATTGCTTTAAGCTGCTGTTTGCGTTCATACATCATCCGGTCTGCTCTCTCAAATACATCATGAACGAGCTGATCCTCGGCGTTCAGTTCAGAGTAACCGATCGAAATGACCACTTCGCCTTTTTTGATGTTATCTTCTACCTCGCTGTTGATTTCGGTCAACACTTCATGCATCGTATCATAGCCCTTCTCCTGAAGAACCACTACAAATTCATCTCCACCTACCCTGTATACGGCCCCTTGAGTAAAATATCTGCATATCATGCTGCTGGCATCCTTGATTAGCTGGTCCCCTGCCACATGTCCCTTAGTATCGTTCACCATCTTAAGCCCGTTTATATCACATACGATGATCGCCAGCTTGTTGATCTCTTTTTCCCTGATCTTTCGATTAAGGTAGTTCTCCATGTCAGAATAAGCATGTTTGTTTCTGACGCCTGTCATTGAATCCGTATTAGCCATATTCCGGAAAGTTCTCGTATTTTCCTTTTCAGCTTCAAGATTTTTGTTTGACAACGCCTTGAGCATCAAAAGAAGGACTGAGAAGAATATTACTGAGAATACCAGAATAAACAGAATCTGACGATTGCTTGCTTCAAGACTTCTTTCACTGACACTCCTTATGCGGTCATGTATAACACTTTCACGTATCAGAACGACCATCATCCAGTCAGTACCCTCGACCGGAACATAACACAGAGTCTCTTCGGCTCCGTCAGCGGTAAATGTTATGCTTCCTTCAACCTTGTTTGAGAAATTATCATGATTCTCATTCCAGGTTTCTTCAGAAACGACGCCTTTGATCGAATCAAAAAGGTTCTTCTTTGAAATATAAGGGCCAAGTTCTGTATCGGAAAGGTTCTCACCGTTTTTGCTGTAAAGTCCGAAATATGTTCTTCCTTCATCATCAAAAGCCAGAAGATCGACTATATCTCTGATGTCTATCTGAACAAAGCTGGCCTTGTAATGTTTTCCCTCGATCGTAAAATCCGGCGTCGGAGCAGCCAGACATAGTTGCTTGGAAGATCCGTAAAGCGAAACTGTGCTGACGCTTCGTTCATCCATCTTATCCTCTGACAGGAATGGATGTCTGCTGCGACCTGTGTAAGTAGTATATTGCGTGTAAACTATGTTGTCGTTATCTACCAGCGCGAACCGGTTAAGCGAAAGCAGCGCCTTGAGATCGCCTATGGTTGCCCTCAGTTCTTTCTTAGATCCGATTTTCGCACTGTTAATGTAATCAACAGCTTTTTCCATCTGTTCAAAATTGCTGTTTATGAGATTCGTGATCGTTTTTGCGCGACGATCTGCCATAGCTTCGAGGTAAAATGAGCTCACCTCCGAAACGGCTTCATTTGTGGCGGTTACGGTCTGTTCATAAGATATGTATGTATTGATGATCACCATCGTCATCAGTAAAATACCGCCTATTATAGCTGTCAGTATGAATGATCTTCTTGTGATCTGTCTCTTCATTAGTTGTCACCATACAACAGCTCCAGCATCTGGGCTGCGTCCTCCTGATATATGACCGTTGTTATTTCATTTGTTTCTTCCTCAAACAAATCACCCGGAGTATTGCCATCCGCTATCTTTACCGCGATCTGAAGCGTATCAAATCCGATCGAGTAACAGTCCTGCACTCCGAGGCAGTATATGATGCCGTCCTTTAAGTATTTTAAAGCCTCCTGGTCATGATCCATTCCGACTATGACAGCGTCGCTGTTGCTTTCTGTTATCGCTCTTGCAGCGCCTACGGGATTACTCATGTTACAGCATATGATTCCGTCAAGGTCCGGATTGTCCTTAAGTATCTTAACTGTAAGATCATAAGCCAGATCAACGGAATCCATATCATACTCCGTTGCGACTATCTCCATGTCGGGATATTTTGCAATCGTATCTTTTGCACCACGTGCTCTGTCTTCGTGGCAGGGGGCTCCGACACTTCCGACAAGGATCGCCACTTTGCCTTTATAATCAAGTTTTTTACAAAGTGCCTCAGTCAGATCCGCGCCGTCCTCATAGTTATGCGTATTGCCGACATAGGCTATTCTTTTACAGCCTTCACGGGCATCGGAACTTGAAAACGTCATGACCTTGTATCCCGAATCCACCATACTGTCAAGAAGAGGAGATATAATGTCCGCATCAGCCACATCAACACCTATTACGTCATAATCTCCGTCTGCTGCCTCGAGCAGTCTCTTTGTCTGGTCTTCGGCGGATGCCGCATCAGGTGCCATGTACTCGTAGGTTATCGTTATACCCTTATCAAGATACTGCCTCTGGGCATCCTCCATTCCAAGGGCTACCGCATCCCACCAGGGATGAACTGTCTTATATGTAAAATAAAAATTATAATGATCTTTCTTGGGTTCGTAGGAATCCAGGTCATGGTCAAAATCCACCGCACCATGTGCGGATGTTTCGGATTCCTGACCGGATGAGAGGTTATCTGCGTCAGTTATACCCGCTTCATCAAAAGCGTCCGTCTGTGCGCTGTCCCCTGCGTTACCCACAGCCGAAGTCGAAGAACACGCAGTAAACACTAACACTGTAAGCAGTGTAATCAGTAAGATGCCGGTATATTTGGGAAATTTCTTCATCTGATCTTCCTCCAAAACAACAAAAACCCCGTATAAAGCAGGGGTTACAGACAATCCAATGATATATTACATCAAAATCCTTAGTTTTTCAATGATACCTGTGTCAAAAGTACCGGCAAATAATCCACAAATGATTCGTCCGACCAGATCATGATTACCAAGACACCATAATGTATCAGGATGCTTTGAGGCAAATCGGATACGTGTATCGAACTATTTTCGACACAAAATGCATAGCGAACGATTATTGCAACAAAAAGAGACTCCGTTCTTCTGGAGTCTCTATGAAAAAATGGACCACAAACCCCGTCCCCATGGTCCAGTCATTCTATTTTCTCTTCAACCACAGCGCCTTTTATCTCATCCTCGATAAGGCCGAGCTTTGACAGCATCTTTTTCACTTCGTCCTGAGCTTCTTCTACGCTCATAGATGAAGCTTTTATATCGTCTGTTGATTCGATGATGGTTTCGGTAAGTTCTTCCTGTTCTTCTCTGTTTTCCTTTGCCTTTTCGATCCTTTCTTCGAGTTCCTCCTCCTTCTCTTTGATCTTTTCGGCTTTTTCTTCTGCTTCTTCCTGCTTCTCGTCGATATATTCCCTGGCATCTGATGTAAGCGAACTGATTATTTCTTCCTTCAGGGCATAGTTTATTATTTCTATCGGAAGACAAATGCTTTTTATTATGTCTTTGTTGTGAAACGCACTTTTATTGTTGTAAAACGAAGTGGAGACGGAGTTGGTCCTTGGGGACGGGGTTAGTGGTCCAAAAAATGAGCCCTTGGGGACGGGGTTAGTGGTCCAAAAAAAGAACTGTCATTCATTGAAAAGCCAACGAAAAACAGTTCTTTATGCTTAATCGGCCGGATATTATTAGCAAAACCCTTTACCGCTCCATCTGACAAATGTTCGGTACCCGAGTTTTCCGTACCAGTCCGTTTCATAAGTGTAATGGATATAGCTGTGATTATAGGATCTTTCCTTCAGGATCTTTGTCACTTCCTTTACCATTGAAAGCCCTAATCCACGATCGCGAAACTCCGGCAGGGTACCAACGCATCCGGGACCGCCTATCTTCCACTTTTCACCGTTGACTGTATGCTCCCCGAAATCCTGTATCTTGCAAAAACTCGCAATCCTTCCATTTACAAAAGCGCAGAACACATTATCACTGTTCTCAAAAAATCTGACCCAATGAGGAACAACTCTCGCTACATCCTCTCTAAGCATATCCATGTCACCATGATAATATCCGAACGTTACTTCATCCCCAAATGATCTGACATAGCTGTTTTCATCAAAATCCTGAAGACAAAGAAGCATCTCCGATGCTGGGGAATCCTCGGGAACAGCAAGTACATATTCCCTTTCAAAATAGCCCGGATTAATCTCCAGGAATAGATCTTCATATTGTTTAGCCGTTATTTCGTAATCTTTCTTCATGTTTTTCTCCCGACTTTTGTCGATTTTATTGATCCATTATCAGCCATTGATCCATTCCGGGTCCTGCATCATCGTTAGGGCGCACCCTGAAACCGAATTTCTCGTAAAATGGCTCTTTGCCTTTAGCAGAGTTCAATGTCAGTTTTACCTTATATCCCGGTTTCATTCCATCTTTCAATTTTTGTATACTCGTCTCAACCAGTTTACGGCCTATTCCCTGTCCTTGATACTTAGGATCCACAATAACATCTGATAAAAAAGCAATATATCCACCATCCCAGAGTAATCTGACAACCCCAATGGCTTTTTCATCATCACGCACACATAGAATCAGATAGGCTTTATCTATACAGGCTACGGCCTGTTCAAGCGGAAACTCAACCCACCCTACCATTTTGCGCAGTCCCATATATTCTTCCGGTGTAATAAATTCTCCGTATTTGATCATGTTTTTCTATATCCTCTTTGAAATGATTCTTTCTATTATATCAAATATACTACTCCGCAAGTTCATATGCCTATACAGAATGAGACCTTGGGGACGGGGTTAGGGGTCTAAAATATTGGTGCCCTCAAAGAACAATGAACAAAACGAGGTGTATAGCAAAAAGGTAACGCTTGAATGAAAAACTGGTTGTTAGAGGGTTTATACCTTTTTTATCCAAAATCGATTTCTGAGCCTTCCAGACCAGTTTTCAGGGTATATTTTTTTCGAAAAGTGTTATAATAAGCCTATCTACAAACCCCAACATTGA
>JAILAN010000194.1 GCA_024681595.1 Lachnospiraceae bacterium | reverse complement strand
GTGGCGGAAATAGAGGAACATACTGGATTCTCCCAAACATAGATTGCATTCTACGGCGTAGAGGAGCTTAATTAAGATAGTAGCTGCGCAGTTACCGACACTTTATACGGAGGATAATCTATGGATCAGAAATATGTAGGCAGATTTATTCAGACGCTCAGAAAGGAAAAGGGACTGACACAAAGAGAACTGGCTGACAGGATCTGTGTGAGCGACAAGACCATTTCAAAATGGGAAAACGGAAACAGTATGCCTGACACATCTATGCTGATGGATCTGTGCAACGAGCTTGATATCTCGGTTAATGAGCTGTTAAGCTGTGAGAGGATACCTCCGGAGGATTATTCTAAGAAAGCGGAGGTAACCATAATGAATCTGATGAAAGAAAATCAGGATAATAAAAAGTCAGGGCGGATACAGTATATTTTCGGTATCGTTTTTCTGGTGCTAACGCTGCTGATGATCGTTTTATCTATCGGAGTAAACGTGGCGTGGTTCATCGATCTGCCGAATCTGCTGTTGCTCTCAGGAGGCTGTGCTGCCATAGTATTCCTGAGCGGATCGACCCAAAATCGGTATGAAGTCGCACGGATCCTAAGGAAAAGTGTGATACCGATGGGAGCGCTTATGACGGCGGTGACTTTGATCGCGATGTTTTTCAAACTGAACTCTCCGGATAAACTGTTCCCCAACCTGGCAATAGGTTTGTTGGAACTTATATATGCTCTTATCGCATACTTCATTTTCCTGGTTCTGGAGCATCGCTGGAAGAAGGGTTTATCAGACTGACTAAGCTAATTTCACAGTATTTCTTCAAGCCCCGTATCCGTTTGGAATGCGGGGTTTTGTGATATAATACTAGTTGATTTGTTAAGGTACAGACTAGAGGAAAATCATGAATATTTGTCTTTTAAATGATTCATTCCCACCTGTTATAGACGGTGTAGCGAATGTAGTTATGAATTACGGAAGTGTCCTTGTAAATGATCTGGGCGCAAATGTTGTTGTGGGTACGCCTAAATACCCGGAGGCTGAATATGACGGCTATCCTTATGAGGTTGTACCCTATCCGAGTTTTGATACAACAGAGTTTGTAAAGGGATATCGCACGGGCAATCCTCTTTCGATCCGTGAGATAGCCCGCATGACAGAATTTCAACCGGACATCATCCATACTCACTGTCCGGCGGTTTCCACCATGATCGCCCGCATTCTGCGTAAGGAAACCGGAGCCCCTGTAGTATTTACATATCATACTAAGTTTGATGTGGATATCGCGCGCGCAGTCGGAGACGGTTTTTTAAAAAAAGAAACCATCAGGACCATGGTCAGCAGCATAGAAGCCTGCGACGAGGTGTGGGTGGTATCCCGCGGAGCGGGGGAAAATCTCCGGTCGCTGGGATATAACGGGGATTACCGCGTGATGTCAAACGGAGTGGATTTTTCCAAAGGGGTAGTGAGCACTGAAATGGTTGAGTCGGTGACAAAGGATTTTGACCTCCCTGATGGTACTCCGTTATTTTTGTTTGTCGGCCGGCTGATGAAATATAAGGGACTTCCCATCATAGCAGACGCTATGAGGATATTATCCGAAAAAGGTGTTGATTACCGGATGGTATTTGTCGGCGGCGGCGCTGATGCCGCAGAAATCCGGGATATGATCAGAGAATACGGGATATCGCTTGATGTGTATTCCGATGGCAAAGTCAGTCATTTTGAAGGCAAAGTCGGATACCCGGGTAAGGTGATATTTACAGGCCCAGAGCATGACCGGGAAAGACTCCGTGCGTGGAACACCCGGGCTGACCTGTTTTTATTCCCCTCGGTCTATGACACGAACGGAATCGTAGTACGTGAGGCGGCGGCATGTGGCCTGGCCAGCGTGCTTATTAAGGGATCGTGTGCCGCAGAGGGAATAACTGACGGCCGAAACGGTTATCTTATTGACGAAAATGCAGAGAGTATGGCGAACCTTCTCATGAAGGTTTCAGGGGATCTTGGTGCGCTTTACGATACAGGCCTGAACGCTATGGATGAGATATATATCTCCTGGGCTGACAGCGTGCACATGGCGTATGAGCGTTACGGCGAGCTTCATGAAATGGCGCAGTCGGGAGCCTTTGGACACAGAAAGCATCAAAGCCTTGAGTATCTTATAAATTCCACTGCTGCGATACTTAATGGTACGGAAAAGATATTCTTTGATATTCCCCGGGAGATATACGGTGGTATGAAAGAAAACTTTGAGGAATTCTGCGACAATATCGTGGAGATCAGAGACAGTGTGCGGGAGGAGCTGTCGGAGTTCAGGGAAAACATACATAACTATATGAAAGAAGATGATAAATAATGAGTGACTGGTATAAGGAAATGAGTTTCTATCAGATCTGGATCAGGAGCTTTGCGGATGGCAATGATGACGGCATCGGAGATCTTTACGGTGTTTATGATAAGCTTCCTTATATAAAGAAACTCGGGGTGGACGGAATATGGTTTTCACCGATCTACCCGTCTCCCAATGCTGATTTCGGTTATGACATATCGGACTACAGAGACATCCATCCTGATTACGGGACATTGGATCAGTTTAAAAAGGTTCTTAATAAAGCCCATGAACTGGGACTTAAGGTTATCATGGATCTGGTGGTAAATCATACCTCGGATGAGCATCCATGGTTTATTGAAAGCCGCAAGGGCAAGGATAATCCGTACAGCGATTATTATATCTGGAGGGATAAACCTAACAACTGGAACAGCCTCTTTGAGGGAAAAGCCTGGGAATATGACGAATCCCGCGGGCAGTATTATCTGCATATCTTTGCCAAAAAGCAGCCTGATCTTAATATGGATAATCCGAAGGTCAGGGAGGAAGTAAAGGGCATCATGCGCTTCTGGCTTGATATGGGAGTTGATGGTTTCAGAGAGGACGTTATCAACTTTATATCCAAAAAAGAAGGTCTTCCGAATGGTGTGCCATTCCTTCCTGCGGTAAACGGGATGCCGCACTATAAGGACGGTCCTCACATTCATGAATATATGGCAGAATTCAGAAAGGTCTGCCAGGAATACGACTGCTTCCAGATCGGTGAAGGCCCAATGACAACGGTGAGATCCGCCATGAAATATTTAACCGGACAGACGAAATCTCTGGACATGATGTTTTCTTTTGATCATATGATGGCAGACTGTCTGTATACCGAATATGTGCATCGCCCGTTTTCACTGTTAAAGTTTAAAAAGGCACTGTCAAAATGGCAGTATGCACTTGACGGAAAGGGATGGAATGCGCTTTATCTGGAAAACCATGATCACCCTCGTGTGATAAGCCGATACGGCAGCAGGCATTTCTGGAGAGAGAGCGGCACGTGCCTTGCAATGAGCTACCTGTTTTTACAGGGGACTCCCTTTATATATCAGGGCCAGGAAATAGGAATGATGAACATATCACTGCCGTCTATTAATCATTATGTGGATGTGTCATCTATAACAAATTATCATACATATCATCTTAAGGAGGATCCGGAGCGTAGACTTCACAGGATCCATCTGTCCAGCCGGGACTCCGCTCGTACACCGATGCAATGGGATGCGTCGGCAAATTCCGGTTTTTCAAAATGCAAACCCTGGTTCTATGTGAATCCGAATTATAAAAGGGTAAATGTGGAAGCGGAAAAAAAGGATCCGGACAGTATTCTCAACTTTTACAGGAAAGCCCTCAGACTGCGCAAGAGCTCGAAGACTCTTTTACACGGAACCTATCACGAACACTTTCCGAAGGACCCTAATATCTTTATGTATGAGCGGTGTCTTGATGATGAGAGCTATCTTATCATCTGCTCTTTTTCAAGGCTTCCGGTACGCGTAAGACTGCCTGAAAAATTCAAGGGAAAAACCGGAACGTTGGTTCTTTCCAATTATCCCGGGAAAAACAAAGATCAGGGCCGGTTGTCCGAACAGATAGAGGAAAGGCTCAACGAAATGGAGCATAAAGCAGGAATGTTCAGACCCTATGAGGCACGGGTATACAGGTTTAAAGACTGATTCGGCCCGGTTTGGAGCATACTGTCAGCATGTACAACAACTGCTTGCCAAGAAGGAATGCTGTTAGTATCTTATATATATAGTGCAACCCCGTAAACTTCATCATTTAAGGGAGGAAAACATATGTCTGATTATTTCGGTAAAGAAGTCCCCAAACTCGGTTTCGGCATGATGCGTCTGCCGCACAAAGGCCTCGGAATGGATATAGAGCAGATAAAGACCATGGTGGATCTGTTTATGGAGGCCGGATTCACGTACTTTGATACGGCATTTGTTTATCCGGGTTCCGAAGCCGCCACTAAAAAGGCACTCGTGGACCGCTATCCTAGAGACAGTTATACCCTTTGCACCAAGATCAACGCATCTGTTTCTCCCACTGAAAAGATCGCAAAGAACCAGTTTGAGACCAGTCTGGAGAGGACCGGAGCAGGATATTTTGATTATTATCTGCTCCATGCGTTCATGAATAATAACTACAAAAAATACGACCGATTCCATCTGTGGGATTTCGTTAAGGAACAGAAGGAAAAAGGACTCGTTAAGCATTTTGGCTTTTCATATCATGCAGGTCCTGAGCTGCTCGATGAGATACTGACGGATCACCCCGAGGTGGATTTCATACAGCTGCAGATAAACTATGCCGACTGGGAGAACCCTTCAGTGGCATCGAGAGCCAATTATGAAGTTGCCAGAAAGCACGGCAAATCGATCACAGTCATGGAACCCGTTAAGGGAGGATCGCTCGCAGACCCTCCGAAAGAGGTTAAAAAGCTCTTTAAGGACTATGCACCCGATATGTCGTATGCTTCATGGGCCATAAGATTCGTGGCGTCTCTGGACGGGATCATAACCGTTCTGTCGGGAATGTCCAATATAGAGCAGATGAAGGATAACCTCTCATACATGAAAGATTTTAAGCCTCTTAACGAGGAAGAACAGCAGATAATACGCGAGGCTCAGCGTATTTTGGGTCACTCATCAACTATTCCTTGCACTGCATGTCATTACTGCATAGAGGGTTGCCCCAAAAAGATCAATATACCGGATATATTCTCTGCGATGAACAGACAGCTTGGAAACGGTCAGACGACTGAGGCATGTGCAGCGTACGCTAAAGCGATCGAAGGAGGCGGCAGGGCATCCGACTGTATCAAATGCAGACAATGTGAAAATGCCTGTCCGCAGCATTTGCCGATCACTGATGATCTAAAGCGCGCAGCAGCGATGTTTGAATAAAAATCCTTAGGTTGACCGGGTAAATATGTGATATACTGATATGTGGTTTTTATACCTAATATATTCTGTTTGGGAGGACTTTAGATATGGCAATGAGACTGGTTACGCGTTCTGATTTTGACGGATTGGCATGTGGGGCTCTGCTGCTTGAAGCAGGCGTCATAGACCACTGGACATTCGCTCATCCCAAAGATCTGCAGGACGGACTGGTGGAGATAAATGAGAATGACTGTCTGGCCAATGTACCATTTGTTGAGGGATGCGGACTGTGGTTCGATCACCACTCGAGTGAGCATGAGAGAGTAGCTCTTGAGGGCAAGTATAAAGGAGAGAGCAGGATAACGCCTTCTTGTGCCAGGATCATATACGAGTACTATGGCGGCAAGGAAAAGTTCCCAAACTTTGACGATATGATGGTAGCAGTTGATAAAGTAGATTCCGGAGATCTTACGGTTGACGAGATCATGAATCCTCAGGGATGGATCCTTGTTGGCTTTCTGATGGATCCGAGAACAGGTCTTGGCAGATGGCGCCAGTTTACTGTATCAAACTATCAGCTCATGGAAAAGCTCATGGTTGCCTGCAAGGACAAGACTACAGAAGAGATCCTCCAGATGCCCGATGTTAAGGAGAGGATCGAGGTTTACAACGAGCAGACTGCCAAATTCAAAGAAATGGTCAAGGCTCACACCAGAGTTGAAGGCAATGTCATCATCTCAGACCTTCGCGGAGTAGATCCGATCTACACCGGAAACAGATTCATGATATACAGCATGTATCCCGAACAGAACATTTCTGCATGGATCGTCAGCGGAAGAGGCGGCAAAGGATGTTCAGCAGCAGTTGGCTACAGCATCATAAACAAGACCAGCAATGTTAACGTTGGCAGTCTGATGCTAAAATATAACGGCGGCGGACACAGAAAGGTTGGGACATGCCAGTTTTCTGATGAGAACATGGAAACCGAGCTTCCTAAGATGCTTGATGAGCTTTGCAAGCTGGCTAACGGATAAATAAATCAGGCAATAGAATATAAAAAAGTTGTCACGATCTGTGACAACTTTTTTACGTGAGCCACGCGGGACTCGAACCCGCGACAACTTGATTAAAAGTCAAGTGCTCTACCACCTGAGCTAGTGGCCCATATTGTAAATAAGCTGGGCTAGCTGGATTCGAACCAGCGTATGCAGCAGTCAAAGTGCTGTGCCTTACCGCTTGGCGATAGCCCAATGTCAACCAAGACAGGGTCCTCGGAAATGTATTCCTATGAACCAGGGTGGATAGAGGGACTCGAACCCTCGATCTCCAGAACCACAATCTGGCGCGTTAACCAACTACGCTATATCCACCGTATACTGTTAGACACCGCAGGAACATCCTGCGAAACGTGCCCGAAGGGATTCGAACCCCCGACCCACGGCTTAGAAGGCCGTTGCTCTATCCAGCTGAGCTACGGACACATTTGTTCAAAATCGAACAGCATTACTATTTATATCATAATCCGATGCAAAATTCAACACAATAATGAAAAGAATTGACATTATGGGCTTTTTTAGGTATTTTCATTAGTGCGGAAAAGGAAATGATATGAGTGAAAAAAACCTGAAAAACGAATTGATAAACGAAACAGAAGAAACTAAGGAGACCAGGCAGGAGAACAAGATGGGTGTACTGCCTGTCAACAGACTCCTTATTACCATGTCTTTGCCAATGATGGCATCCATGCTGGTTCAAGCGCTTTATAATATAGTAGACAGCATATTTGTCTCGAGGATAAACGAAAATGCACTGACAGCGGTTTCACTGGCTTTTCCTTTGCAGATGCTGATGATAGCGATAGCAGGAGGAACCGGAGTCGGCGTCAATGCCATATTGTCCAAATCACTTGGAGAAAAGGACTTTGGAAGAGCAAATAAGACTGCAGTGAACGGTATTTTTCTGTACCTGCTTAGCTATCTTTTGTTTTTGATTATCGGGTTGACCTTTGTTCGTCCTTTTTATGCTTCACAGACCAGTGATCCCGAAATACTCGAATTCGGTGTTCAGTATATGACTATATGCTGTGTGATGTCCTTCGGTATATTCGCACAGTTCATTTTTGAAAGACTACTGACATCCACCGGCAGAACGTTACTAACGATGATAACCCAGAGCACGGGCGCGATCATCAATATTATTCTGGATCCCATACTGATCTTCGGACTTCTCGGAGCTCCGAAAATGGGTGTGTCCGGCGCCGCGCTTGCTACGGTAATCGGACAGATAGCTGCCGGCATACTCTCATGCATACTCAATATTAAAAAGAACCCCGATATTGAAATATCCTTCAAAGGCTTTAAACCGGACCGTGAGCTGATATCCGAGATATACAGGATAGGTGTTCCTTCAATAATAATGCAGGCTATAGGATCGGCCATGAACTATATAATGAACAAGATCCTCATTGGATTCACATCCACAGCGGTTGCGGTATTCGGTGTTTACTTCAAGATGCAGAGTTTTATCTTCATGCCGGTATTCGGACTCAATAACGGAATGATCCCTATCATTGCATATAATTACGGAGCCAGGCACAGAGACCGTATGATGAAGACATGGAAACTGTCATGGCTTTATGCAACTGCTATAATGGTATTAGGGACTTTGGCATACGAGATTATCCCCGAATATATGCTGAGACTCTTTGACGCTTCGGAGACCATGATGAATATAGGAATCACAGCTTTCAGGATAATAGGCATACACTTCCCGGTTGCGGCTTTTTGCATAGTTACAGGATCAATGTTTCAGGCACTGGGCAAGAGCATGTACAGCATGATCACCTCGATAATGAGACAGATAGTGGTATTGATCCCTGCAGCGTGGCTGCTCTCACTCCTGGGACAGGTTGACTATGTATGGTGGGCTTTTCCCATTGCAGAGATCATGTCAGCGGTTACAACACTGTTCTTTTTCAGCAGGATTTATAAACACACGATCTGCAGGATAGAGGCGTAAAACGGTTTTAAGAAATACGGAGAATTGATATGAAGGCTCAGAACGCAAAACGAAATTTAACGATGGTCATGGATTTTTACGAAATGACTATGTCGAGCGGGTATTTTAAGAGTGCGAATCGCTCTGACAGAGCAGTTTTTGATGTGTTTTACCGTAACAATCCCGACGGCGGAGGATATGCAATATTTGCCGGACTCGAGCAGATAGTCGAGTATATAGAGAATCTTCATTTTGACAGTGAGGATGTGGAATATTTCCGAAGCCTCGGCATCTTTGACGAGGGTTTTCTGCAGTATCTTCTGGAGTTTAAGTTTACCGGAGATATGTATGCTTTTCCCGAGGGAACGATCATGTATCCCGAAGAACCTTTCATCACTGTTGTGGCTCCTCTTATCGATGCACAGCTTATTGAGACCGCGCTTCTTTTGCAGGTTAATCACCAGAGCCTCGTAGCAACAAAGGCCTCAAGGATAGTCCGTGCCGCAGAGGGCAGAGCAGTTTCGGATTTCGGAGCGCGAAGGGCCCACAATATGGATTCTGCCGTTTACGGAGCCAGAGCCTCATATATAGGCGGTGTCGATTCGACAGCTACGGTATTGGCAGGTCAGATGTTTGATATTCCCATCAGCGGTACCATGGCTCATTCATGGGTAATGTACTTTAAGGATGAGTATACCGCATTTAAGACCTATGCTGAGAATTATCCGGACAATACAGTCCTGTTGCTTGATACCTATAATGTATTAAAGAGCGGAGTTCCGAATGCTATAAGGGTCGCAAAGGAAGTACTCGAGCCGATGGGAAAGAGATTAAAGGGTGTGAGGCTTGACAGCGGTGATCTGGCATATCTGTCCAAGGCTGTACGAAAGATGCTCGATGAAGCCGGTCTGGTCGATTGCAGGATCGTGGCTTCGAACAGCCTCGATGAATATACTATCCAGTCACTGCTTCGTCAGGATGCCCGGATCGATTCGTTCGGCGTTGGGGAAAGAATGATAACTGCAAAATCCGAGCCAGTGTTTGGAGCAGTATATAAGATCGCAGCTGTTTTTGAGGGAGGAGAAGAAGTCCCCAAGATCAAGATATCCGAGAATGTTGAAAAGATCACGAATCCCGGACTTAAGAGCGTATACAGGATATATGACGGTGAAGGAAAGTCCATCGCGGACCTTATAGCTTCAAGAGATGAGGAAGTAGATCTTACTACTCCATACAGATATATCGATCCTACCAAGCCGTGGAAAAAGAGAAGCTTCGAAGGCTGTGTAAAAAAATGCCTGCAGGTACCGATATTCAAAGACGGAAAACTGGTCTATACTATGCCTGCTCTAACGGATATCAGGGAATATGTCAAAGACCAGTTTAAGAATGAGATATGGGAAGAGGAGCTGCGTTTTGAACAGCCCCACGTTCATTATCTGGATATGTCACCCGCATATTATGAGATGAAGATGAATCTGCTGGACAGTCTGGGATGATTATTCCTCTATATGCTCAAGCCCCTGATTGATTATGGACCGGACATGATCATCAGCCAGAGAGTAAAAGGCAGATTTGCCATCTCGTCTGTTCTTGATGAGCTTGCTTTGTTTCAGGATCTTTAACTGGTGAGATACGGCGGACTGAGTCATTCCCAGTTCATCGGCCAGCTCCTGAACGCATATTTCTTTTTCAAACAGAACATACAGTATCCTGATCCTTGTTGAATCTCCGAATACCTTAAACAGTTCTGCCAGATCAAACAGTTCGTTTTCCTTGAGTTTTTTCATATACATACCCCTTAAATATTCTTAACTCTGAGAGCTCTGATGGCATTTAAAACAGCTATCACCATTACTCCGACGTCCGCGAAAATGGCCAGCCACATATTGGCGATGCCGACAGCTCCAAGCAGGAGACAAAGGAGCTTGATCCCTATAGCAAAGTAAATGTTCTCATATACGATTCTCATGCATTTCCGGGCAATCTTGATCACCTTGGAGATCTTCAGAGGATCATCATCCATAAGTACGATATCCGCTGCCTCTATGGCGGCATCAGACCCCAACGCACCCATGGCGATACCTATATCAGCACGGGAGAGTACCGGTGCATCGTTTATGCCGTCTCCGACAAAAGCGAGTACATCATTTTTATCTTTTTTAGCAAGGAGCTCTTCGACTGCACTGACTTTGTCACCGGGCAGCAGCTCAGATAATACTTCATCTATACCTATCTGTGCGGCAACTGAGTCGGCTACGTTCCGGGCATCACCGGTCAGCATTACTGTCTTAGTCACGCCTGAACGGTGCATCTGTCTGACAGCTTCAGCTGCAGTGGGTTTTATGACATCAGAGATCACTATATGACCTGAGTATTTTCCATCTATAGCTACATGGACGACTGTGCCGTCATGATGACAGTCAGGCACCTCGATATTGAGGCCGGCCATCAGTTTGCTGTTGCCGATAGCTACCTTCATACCATCAACATCCGCCATGACACCATTGCCTCCAATCTCTTCAACACTGCCCACACGGCTCTTATTAATGATTCTCTGATCGGAATCATCAGCACTGTCTTCGCGGGGGATGGGAAAAGCCTCTCCGGTCACAACATCGACCCGCCAGAGCATTCCACTTTGGTAGGCTCTTCGGATACTTCCGGCAATGGGGTGAGATGAATAACATTCCGCATGCGCAGCGATCTCAAGAAGCCTGTCATTATCTATGCAGCTCTTATGAATCGATCCGACCTCAAATACACCTTTGGTCATGGTACCCGTCTTGTCCATCGCCACGGTCTTTATCTTGGAGGCGGACTCAAGGTAGTTCGATCCTTTAATCAGGATACCTGCACGGCTCGCACCGCCTATTCCGGCAAAAAAGCTCAACGGTATGCTGATGACCAGAGCACAGGGACAGCTGATAACGAGGAATGTCAAAGCCCTGTATATCCAGGAGCCCCACATAGGGTCGTGTCCGGACACCAGCATTACCAGAGGAGGAATTACAGCCAGGGCCAGAGCTCCCAGGCAGACTGCAGGGGTATAATATCTGGCAAACCTGGAAATGAAGTTTTCGGATCTTGATTTTTTGGAAGAAGAATTCTCAACCAGGTCAAGTATCTTGGATACGGTGGATTCACCGAATTCCTTTGTGGTTCTGATCCGCAGAACACCGGTCATGTTGATGCATCCGCTGATAACCTCGTCATCGACCGTAACTTCGCGCGGAATGCTCTCTCCGGTCAGAGCAGCGGTGTTTAATGTACTGTTTCCCGAAATAACTGATCCGTCGATCGGAATCTTTTCGCCGGGTTTAACAACGATAACGCTGCCTATAGTAACTTCATCGGGGTCTACGGATATGACATCACCGTCAGTTTCGAGGTTGGCGCTGTCGGGACGGATATCCATCAGGTCAGATATATTCCTTCGGCTGCGTCCTACTGCATAGCTCTGGAACAGCTCGCCGGTCTGGTAAAAGAGCATTACGGCAACCGCTTCGGTATAATCACCGTTCCTGTTAACGAGAGCTATGGCAATAGCACCGACAGTAGCGAGAGCCATGAGAAAGTTCTCATCAAATACCTGACGGTTAAGAATTCCCTTAAAAGCCTTCTTTAATATGTCGTATCCGATTATGAGATAGGGGATCATGTAGAGGATGAACCATACGGGTTCGCCTATCCGTCCGGGAACGACTGCTCCGTCGGTATTTATCTTTTCCTCTCCGAGAGCTTTGTAGGCTATGAACAGCACTACCATCAGGAGGGCTGATACTATGATCCTTATGAGTGTTTTCTTCTGCTTTTTGTTCATGTTAATCCTGTAGATTTCTTAATTATATAACGACCTGTTTGTTACTTGTATCTAAAAGAACGGAACTTACAGATATATCTCGCAGTCATCTTCGACTTTCTTGCAGTTCTTTAATACATCCTTCATGACGGCATCAACGTCCGCTCCGTCTTCAAATTCGACATTCATCTTAAGTGCCATGAAATTCACAACAGCATCCTTAACACCGGCTGTCTTTTTGGCAGCTTCTTCCATTTTGTTTGCACAGTTAGCGCAGTCAACTTCGATCTTGTAGCTTTTCTTCATATTTACCTCTTTTCTTTATTGGACGTATCTGCTGACAGGTATACATTCTTTGATAAGATTGTATCTGTTGGCAGGAATGCATCTGTAAACAGATCAGCCATATGATTGATTCATTTAAACATATGAACAATTATTCATATGTTTGATATGATTATAGCATCTTATATGGTGCTGTCAAGTGTGATTGACATACTTTTTTGTGTTTGATATTATTTTTGTTGCGTCGTTAAGTTGGAAATAAGCGGATATGGCGGAATTCCGGGTTATTGTACCGAAGGTGCAATAACAGGCAGACGCGGCAGATGAAAGCTGCGCGCGTCGTACGGAAGGAATAAGCGGATATGGCGGAATTGGCAGACGCGCCAGATTTAGGTTCTGGTGGGAGACCGTGCAGGTTCAAGTCCTGTTATCCGCACTACTTTTCAAGGCTTTTCATGAAGTTTCATGGAGAGCCGTTTTTCTTTGTAAAATCAACGTTTCCTGAACCTTCGACCTTTTCACTGAGTGTTATGGAATTCTATCAAAAATCATGGTTTTTACCCCCGAAGGTAGTCAAAAATGTAGTCAAAATATACTTTCAGGAGCAAGGCTTCATCCCCATATTGTTCTGCGGGGACAATTCTATAGTCATATTCGATAAGGAGAACATCCTATTGTCATTTAACGCGTAGTTGAAAAAGAGCCACTCGGGATAATCGAGTGTGTGAAAGTTTTTCTGTAAATGAGATATCCTAAGATAATTACGAGCTGAATGGTGGTTAAATATCCATTGTCCAGCTCGTTTTGACTATACCTAATCCCATTAATTTCGTCAAGAATTATGATAAAATTTGTATATAATTATATTCCAGCATATATGACGAGGCGTATAAAATGACTATTCGGAAATATGAGGAAAAGGACCTTCAGCAGATGATAGATA
>JAILAN010000154.1 GCA_024681595.1 Lachnospiraceae bacterium | reverse complement strand
AATGTAATATCACTGTCTTCTTTTAAGTAGAATGTATCTTCTGCTTCAGCCAGATGAACAGCATTCCCGCTTTCATCTATCCTTTTTATCGGAGCATAATAATCGGTATTTATCGGCATGTCCTTATCCAGCAGTTTAAGGTCTATCTTGCGCTTGATAAGTGCGTATATGACTGCAAAGAAAGGAATTCCGATAAACATGCCCAAAGGCCCCCATAAACCGCCGAAAACGGTAATGGAAAAAATAACCCAGAAACCGGACAAACCGGTGGAATTGCCAAGTATCTTGGGGCCGATGATATTGCCGTCTATCTGCTGCAGTATGATTATGAATATTATAAACTTAAGACAAATGAACGGATTTATCATCAACAGTAAAAATGCAGATGGTATAGCACCGATAAACGGACCGAAGAATGGAATAATATTTGTTATACCGATTATAACGCTTATAAGGACCGCATAAGGTATCTTGATAATAGAAAGTCCTATAAAACATATGATTCCTATGATAAGCGAATCAAAGACCTTTCCACTGATAAATCCGATAAACGTATCTGATACAAATCTGGTATCCTTTAACAGATTGTTTGCTTTTTCCACATTAAACAGTGCATAAATGATCTTTTTAGCCTGAGCGGAGAATTTTTCTTTGGTCAGCAGAAGATATATGCTGACAATAATACCGATAAGTACGTTTCCGATGCTGACGATCACAGATTTAAACCCGGCTGACAGATCTACTATCCATTTTTGTGTCTCGGGAAGAACAGTACTGAATAAATCCTTCATGCTGTCCGTCGTCATACCGAGAAATGACAGCGTAGTATTTATAGAAGGCTCAAATTTCTGATATTTCTCGATTATTATAACGGAATATTTGTTATAGGTTTCCTGAAGCGATGCAAAATAATTTGGCATCTGGTTTATCAGGAGATTGATACTCTCAACAAGTTTTGGAGAAACCAAAGAGATTATCCCGTATATGAAAAAACAGATCAGCAGATATGTGAGTATTAAAGAACATACCCTGGTAATTTTCCTGGCAGTTTTGGAGATGTGCCCTTTTGCTCTCATTATTCTGGGAAGGATCAATTCTTTTTCAAACAGATTGAGAATGGGATTAAAAAGGTAAGCGATCACAATTCCGTATATGATCGGTTTCATTACATCGATTATATTTGAAAAATAATTGGGAATTGTATCTATCTGGGACAGAATATGCGCAAAAACGATCGAAAGTGCTATGACGACAAACGCGATCATGCCTATTCTCAGATATTTTTTGTTCATGTTAAATTTCATAGAGCTCCTTACTGATCAGAACGCAGTTTAACGGCATTTGCTGCCGCTCTTCTCTTATCTTCTTCTATTGCGGCGTAATGTTTACGCGTAGTATTTACATCTTTGTGTCCAAGCACATCGGCTACCAGGTATATATCACCGGTCTCACGATAAAGGCTGGTTCCGTATGTGCTTCTAAGCTTATGCGGAGTTATCTTTTTGAGGCTGGTCACGGTTCCGGCATATTTCTTGACCAGATTTTCAACAGCCCTTACACTGATTCTACGATTTTGCAATGATAAAAACAAGGCTTCTTCATGACCTTCAGCGGGGATCATATGATGACGCTCTGTAAGATAATCGGTAAGAGCTTCATATACTTCATCTCCGAAATATACCACAGCTTCATATCCGCCCTTACGCCTTATCTTGATTCCGTTATTCTTTAGATCAACATCATTCAGATTCAGTCCTACGCATTCAGAAACACGGATACCTGTACCCAATAGAAGGGTCATCAAAGCAATATCTCTGACTTTTGTCTTGTCATGAAACTGCATCTGCTTTTTTGTGAGTTGTTTTCCGTCTTCCACATTATCAAGTAATACAGCGACTTCATCTGCATCAAGCCTTATTATCTCTTTTTCATGGATCTTGGGCATTTCGATAAGCTCTGCGGGATTGGTCTTTATCTTTTCGGCACGAAAGAAATATTTATAAAAGCTTTTTAGTGTTGCGAGCTTACGTTTTTTACCTCTTTCATCGTTGGTATATTTTTTGCCGTCTTTAAAATACAATGAAATATATTCCATGTATTCTTCAAGGTCGTCTCTGGTTATCATATCAAGTATTTCAATAGGATACTCGGTAATATCCGTTTTTTTACAGACTGGATTGTTCTCATGCATATATTCAAAAAAAACACGCAGGTCATATGCATAAGCAAGCCTTGTCCGGGAACTGGTAGATTCGGCTATACCGCGGAAAAATGCTTTACAAAAAGAAGGCAGCGTAGAAAGAACGTTACGCATCCTTATAGTATTCAGTTCATTTTGCTCATCATGATAATTGGTTGAATTTTCCATATAAACTTATTCGGGAGAAAAAACATCACCGCTGCTCCAACATCCGATATCACTCTGCTTTATTGCAGTAAACATACGATTTCGTACGCCGTGAGCATCTTGATTTATCTGATTTACCAGCTGCTTTATATACTCTCGTTTGGTGTTTTTATCAGCCGGACAAGGACTTTTGACGACCGGTATATCATATCTTCGAATAAATCCTACAATATCTGACTCATTAACGTAGATCAAAGGACGGATTATGGTAACATCCATTCTGTTAAGATATGTTACTGGATTAAACGTGTGAAATCTCCCTTCGTATATCAGAGACATCATCATCGTGTCGACTACGTCGTCCTTATGATGTGCATAAGCCACTTTATTGCACCCGGCTTCCTTTATCTCATAATTGAGTGCTCCCTTTCTCATTTTAGCACATAAAGAACAGGGATTAGGCTCTTTTCTTTCTTCAAATACGATTTGAGCGATATCGGTTTTGATTACCTTATAAGGGACGTTAAGTTTTTTACAGATGTCAGATACGGGATCAAGATTGAGATTATTAAAACCCAGATCAACGGTGACGGCAAAGATCTCAAAATGTTTGGGATAAAACTTTTGAAGGGAGCTTAACGCATAAAGAAGTGCAAGAGAATCCTTGCCACCGGAAATACCGATAGCAATCCTGTCCCCTTCTTCTATCATGCCGTAATCATCTACGGCTTTTCTGACATAACTCAGTAGTTGCTGAAGTTTCATATCATTTTTTAAACCGAACATCAAGATATGCGACTATCTCATCAACACAGCGGTCAAATCCCAGCTTTGAACTGTCGAGGCACAGATCATAGTTTCTGGCATCCGTCCAGGCGTTTCCTGTGTATTTGAGATGATACTCTTCTTTTCTGCGGTTATCTTTGTTGATGAAATCTTCAAGTCCTTTAAAGGGAAGATTCTTAACACGGGCTGCGGTTTCGATACAGTAATCCATGGGAGCATGGATAAATACGGATAAAACATTATCGTAATCCCTTAAGATGTATTCGGCACAGCGCCCTATGATGATACAACTCTCGGATTGAGCCAGCTTTTTTATCAGGCTTGCCTGAATATTAAACAGATTTTTGTCTGATGTGTAATCTTTGGATGAGGGTGGAAGTACTTCATCATCTTTATAGACATCCTTTAGGATCTTTGATAATAATCCTGCTTTGGATTTTTCATCAGCATCAGCAAAAAGAGATTCATTAATTCCGCTCTCTTCAGAAGCCATTTTGATAAGATCTTTGTCATAATAAGGAATTCCCAGACGTTCTGAAAGCATCCGGGATATCGTGTGCCCGCCGGAACCGTAAATTCGGGAAACTGTAATTACGATATTCTGATTTTTAAGATACTCTTCCATGATCTATTCCCCCAGATATGCTTTTTTGATATCATCATTGTTCAACAGCTCCTTAGCCGGACCTGTAAGGACTATATTACCGGTTTCGAGTACATATCCTCTGTCGGCTATTGACAGGGCTTTTTTGGCATTCTGTTCAACCAGAAGTACTGTAGTTCCGTCTGCTTTAACAGCTTTAATGATGTCAAATATCTCATTGACGAAAATAGGTGACAATCCCATGGAAGGCTCATCCATCAGAATGATCCTGGGGTTGCTCATAAGCGCCCTGCCCATCGCGAGCATCTGCTGCTCACCGCCGGAGAGAGTTCCCGATATCTGATTCTGGCGTTCCTTTAATCTTGGAAATCTGCCGAATACCATCTCAAGATTGCTCTCAATCTCGTTTTTATCTTTGCGCGTGTAAGCGCCCAGTTTAAGATTCTGTAAAACAGTGAGATTGGAAAAAACGCGCCTGCCCTCGGGTACATGAGCCATCCCCATACGGACGATACTGTGGGCTGCACTCTTTGTAATATCCTGCCCGTTAAAGGTAACACTTCCGGCAGTAGGCTTTAATAATCCGGTAATGGTATGCAGAATAGTAGTTTTACCGGCACCGTTAGCCCCGATCAGAGCTATGACCTCACCCTCATCTACTTTAAAGGATACTCCTTTAATAGCCTTAATCACGCCATAATGAACTTCAAGATCATTTATTTCCAACATTGACATATCAGTCATCTCCCAAATAAGCTTTTATAACTTCAGGATCGTTAAGAACATCGCTTGTTCTGCCCTGACATAAAACAGATCCGAAGTTAAGAACAGTCAGTTCCTCACATATCCCGGAAACCAGCTTCATATCATGTTCTATCAAAAGGATGGTCTTTTTAAAATCATTTTTCAGTATGGTAATGGTGTCCATGAGTTCCTGCGTTTCGTTGGGGTTCATTCCTGCGGCAGGCTCATCAAGCAACAGAAGTTTGGGATCTGTAGCCAGCGCGCGTGCGATCTCAAGTTTGCGCTGTTTACCATAAGGAAGATTGGAGGCCAGGTAAGAAGCCTCGTTATCAAGATCGAATACTTTAAGCAGATCCATTGCTTTTTCGGTCATCTCTTTTTCTATATTAAAGTATTTAGGTAATCTCAGTATTCCTGTTATCGTACTGTATGTAAAACTGTTATGAAGACCGGCCTTAACATTATCAAGGACACTAAGATTTTTAAATAGGCGGATGTTCTGGAATGTTCTGGCTATACCGGCTTTGTTGATCTCAACAGTACTCTTGCCGGTTATATTCTCACCCTCGAGAAAGATCTTGCCCTCATCAGGCTTATACACTCCTGTAAGCAGATTGAATACGGTTGTTTTACCGGCTCCGTTTGGACCGATAAGCCCGTAAAGCTCTCCTTCTTTGATCTTTACATTAAAATCATCCACAGCACGCAGACCGCCAAAGGAGATCGTCAGATTGTTAACTTCAAGTACAGTTGACATTATTCGGCCTCCTTCATCTTTGATTTGCTGATAAGATTTTTGATCGAATATTTCTTACGAAGGTCAAGAATCTTTGGTGACCAGTTAAAGAGCATCAATACAATAAGTACTATAGCATATATCAGCATACGATAATCAGACAGTCCTCTTAACAGTTCCGGAAGAAGTGTAAGTAAAACTGCTGAAATGACTGAACCTCGAATATTACCAATACCACCCAAAACTACGAATAACAGGATCGTTATTGACATGTTATATCCAAAGTTTTTGGGCTGAGCCATCAGGCTGCTTAAATTGTGAGCATATAAAACTCCGGCAACTCCGGCAAGACCCGCTGAAATGGTAAATGCCATCAGTTTATACTTGGTGATATTAATACCTATAGATTCGGCAGCTATAGTATTGTCCCGTATGGACATAATAGCCCGTCCGTCTCTTGAATGAATGAGGTTAAGGACAATTATCAGTGTAATGATGATCAGAACAAATCCGACTTCAAATGAAGAGTCATTGGGAGTTCCTGTTATACCTTGCGCTCCGTTTATTATTACCTTACCCTCAGGTAAAAGCTTTAAGGAAACAACATCCTTTAACGAGAAATGGAAACCATTATCATCAAGTCCGACATACAGGACATTTATAACATTTTTGATTATCTCTCCGAATGCAAGTGTTACAATGGCAAGATAATCTCCTTTAAGTCTCAATACAGGTATTCCGATCAGAAACCCGAAGATCGAAGCAAAAACGGCTCCGATTATAATGGCCAGCGTAAATCTTAACGGGGCAAATGTAATGATATCCTGCACACATTTTGAAAAAAACGCCCCTGAAAAAGCACCGATACACATGAAGCCGGCATGCCCCAAAGATAATTCACCAAGGATTCCGACACAAAGATTAAGTGCTATTGCACAGATGATATAAATACATACGGGAACCAGAAGTCCCTTCATCAGGCTTGATATGTGTCCCGTCATCTTTAATATCTCAACTGCTATAAAAGCGACCGTTACGAGTCCGAATGTTATGAGATTATCTTTTAAACTCTTATTTATTCTTATCTTCTTCATAACAGTCACCTATACCTTTTCCTGTATCATTTTGCCCAGCAAACCTGTTGGTTTAACCAGTAATACAATGATAAGAACCATGAAAACTATTGCATCGGAAAGCTGTGAAGAGATATAAGCCTTAGATAATATTTCGATAATACCCAGTATTATTCCGCCTATAAATGCACCCGGGATAGATCCGATGCCACCGAAAACAGCAGCAACAAACGCCTTGATACCAGGCATGGAACCTGTATAAGGAGTAAGTGAAGGATATGATGAACACAACAACATTCCGGCTATGGCTGCAAGCCCCGAACCGATGGCGAACGTTAAAGAAATCGTTCCGTTAACGTTTATTCCCATAAGTCTTGCTGCTCCCTGGTCTTCCGATACTGCCAGCATAGCCTGCCCTGCTTTGGTCTTGTTGATAAAGGTCAATAAAACTATCATTATTATCAGGCAGCAAACAATGGTAACTATTGTCTCGCCGGTAATGGTTATCTTGCCGTCTGCAAGGATTATAGGGTCCATTTTGATAACAGATGAGAACTGTTTGGTGTTCGCACCGAAAATAAGAAGTGCCATGTTCTGCAGGAAATACGAAACACCGATCGCCGTGATCAATACAGCCAGTGACGAAGCAGCACCTCTTAATGGCCTGTAAGCGATCGCTTCGACAGTGATTCCCAGTGCCGTACATGCGACTATAGATATCAATACCGAAACCAAAGGCGAAACACCGGCTCCGGACATCAGACAGAATATGACGTAACTGCCGACCATGATGATATCTCCATGAGCAAAATTAAGCATCTTGGCAATTCCGTATACCATAGTATAGCCAAGTGCGATAATTGCATATACACTTCCTAAACTGATACCGTTTATCAGGTATGAAATGAATCTCATAAATATGCTCCTTAATAATAGTTCACAACTGTATTATTATACTATCAGAAAGGGATTAAATCAAATAGGGACATCCTGTGAAGGATGTCCCCGTTGACATTAAATAAATCTGATATTACTGGATGAGTTTGTACTCTCCGCCTTTGATCTCCATAGCCTTGGGTGCCTTATCAACAGTGCCATCTTCACTCCATGTCATCTGAAGTCCTGTTAGGCCGTCGATCTTAACAGTTGTCATACCTGTCTTACACTTTTCACAGATGTCTGATACAGACATTGAAGGATCTACATTTCCGGCTTCAAGAACGGCCTTTATGGTATAGATCGCGTCATATGCATCAGCGGCAAACTGGTTGGGATTCTCACCGTAACGCTTATTGTATTCTGCAACAAATGCTTTTGTTGCATCATCCGTAGCATCTGCAGCAAAAGGTGTAAGAAGCATTACGCCTTCAGCAAGTGAAGTATCAAAGTTTTCAACGCCCAGAATACCGTCAAGTCCGTCACAGCCGAAGAACTTGGCATTGATACCCATCTTGCTGGCCTGTGAAAGGATAAGTGAAGCTTCGGTATAATAGATAGGAAGGAAAATAAGCTCAGCGCCATTTTCCTGTGCCTTCTGAAGCTGAACTGAAAAATCTGTCTTGTTATCTGCAGTAAACGCCTCTGCAGAAACTATCTCAAGTCCCTTTGCAGCAGCTTCTTCGGTAAATTTCGCATAAATACCTGATGAATAAACATCTGAACTGTCATATATGACAGCAACCTTTGAAGCGACATTGTTATCTGCTATATAATCGGCTGATGCGATTCCTTGGTTGGGGTCTGTGAAACAAACCTGGAATACATTGGGATTGGTGATACAGTCAACAGAAGAACCTGAAGGTGTGATCTGGAACATGTTATCCTTGGCTGTCTCTGCAGATACAGCTACACAACAACCCGAGGTAACAGTACCCATAAGGATCTGCATTCCCCAGTCCTTTAATGTGTTATAAGCATTTACGGATTTTTCGTTATCAAGTTCGTCATCCTGGAAATTATATTCGATCTGATATCCGTTGATACCGCCGGCAGCATTGATCTCATCTACTGCTATCTGAGCAGCGTTCATTACAGCCAGACCATAAACGGCAGCACCGCCGGTTATGGGTCCTATACCGCCGATCTTAAATGT
>JAILAN010000158.1 GCA_024681595.1 Lachnospiraceae bacterium | reverse complement strand
GGCTATAAGCCCGATGCAAAGGTGTACTTAGAAGCCATTAAGGCTAAATCCTAAGATACTCCCGACTTTGGTCGGGAGTATTTTTTTCTTGACATAAATATGATCTGAAATTAGAATACCAAAACGTAGGACTTGTTTCTTCCTATATAAATAGTTACTCAAATTGCATGATACCGATTATGCAGGTTATCAGAGGGGTTAAAAGAAGGTATTTATGGCAAAATATCTGGTCATAGTGGAATCACCTGCCAAGGTGAATACGATTAAGAAATTCTTAGGTTCTAACTACGAGGTAGTTGCATCACAGGGGCACGTCAGAGATCTGCCCAAATCCCAGCTCGGCATAGATGTAGAGAATGACTTTGAACCGAAATATATCACGATAAGGGGCAAAGGCGATCTGTTATCTTCCCTTCGCAAGGAAGTCAAAAAGGCAGATGCGATATATCTCGCTACGGACCCTGACCGTGAGGGAGAGGCCATCAGCTGGCATCTGACCAAAGCGATAAACATGGAGGGCAAAAAGGTATACCGTATCACCTTTAACGAGATAACCAAGACTGCAGTCAAGGAATCATTAAAGAATGCCCGTCAGATCGATATGAATCTCGTTGATGCCCAGCAGGCGCGCCGCGTTCTTGACCGTGTCGTTGGATATAAGATATCCCCGATCCTTTGGGCCAAGGTAAAAAGAGGTCTTTCTGCCGGACGTGTGCAGTCGGCCGCATTAAGGATCATATGCGACAGGGAAAACGAGATCAAAGCTTTTGTTCCCGAAGAGTACTGGACCATTGATGCATCGCTGTCTTCAAAGGGTCAGAAGAAACCTATCGTCGCAAAATATTACGGTGAGGGCGATAAAAAGGTTGACATAACAAACAAGGCTCAGGCTGACAGGATCGTTAAGGATGTTAAAGGTGCCGATTTTAAGGTAGTCGATGTTAAAACCGGAGACCGCACCAAGAAAGCACCTCTTCCGTTTACTACATCAACACTTCAGCAGGAAGCTGCCAAGGCGCTTAACTTTACTACATCCAAGACCATGCGTGTAGCCCAGCAGCTGTATGAAGGTGTTAATATCAAGGGCTACGGAACTGTAGGTATCATCACCTACCTGCGTACCGATTCAACACGTATATCAGATGATGCCATGAAGATGGCACATGAATATATCAGATCGAGGTATGGAGAAAAGTATCTTAATTCATCCGATTCTGTAAAAAAGGATGATAAAAAGATTCAGGATGCTCATGAAGCTATCCGCCCTACAAATCTCGAACTCGATCCGATCACTATAAAGGAATCGCTTTCAAGAGAACAGTTAAGACTCTATCAGCTTATCTACAAGCGGTTTCTGGCAAGCCGCATGGCTAATGCTCTGTATGAGACTACATCCGTTAAGATGGATGCCAACAGTCACAGATTTACCGTGTCTGCTTCTAAGGTCAAGTTCGACGGGTTCATGAGCGTATATACAGACGCCGATGATGAAAAGGAAGCAAATACGCTCACTTCTTCCATAAAGACAGGTGATGTTCTTAAGGAAGAGGGCATCGATCCTCAGCAGCATTTCACACAACCGCCCGCTCACTATACCGAAGCATCGCTGGTTCGTGCACTTGAAGAGCTCGGGATCGGACGCCCCAGTACTTACGCACCTACTATTGCTGTCATCCTTAACAGGAGATATATTGTCAAAGAGGGCAGAAACATATTTGTGACCGAGGTCGGTGAAGTAGTTAATGATATGATCAAGGAGGCTTTTCCGGAGATCGTGGATGTTAACTTTACGGCCAACATGGAGACGCTGCTTGACGGAGTCGAAGAAGGAACCGTTAAGTGGAAGACGATCATAGAGAATTTCTATCCCGATCTTGAAAAGGCTGTTACCGAGGCTGAAAAGGATCTTGATAAGGTCAAGATAGAGGATGAACTCTCTGACGAGGTCTGCGAACTTTGCGGACGCCGCATGGTAATAAAATATGGCGCACATGGCAAGTTCATAGCATGTCCCGGATTCCCGGAATGCAAAAACACCAAGCCGTTCTTTGAAAAGATCGATGTAGCCTGCCCTAAGTGCGGCAAGGACATTGTAGTTAAGAGAACGCGTAAGGGCAGAAGATATTACGGATGCATGGGTGCGCCCGAGTGTGACTATATGACATGGGGACGCCCTAAGAATACCGAGGATGCCGCGAAGATCTATGAGAAAGAAAATCGCGAGATCCAGAATACATCTGCGACCAAAGCCAAAGCGGCAAAAAAGTGATCGGACTGATACACTCCTTAGCATGGGCAAATAGTACCAATTGCACACAAAAAACGAAATTGTCCGACAATTTCGTTGCGCTACATCAAAATGTATGATATAATACCTCTGTAATGTGTCGATTGCCACATTAACGGAGGTATTTTTTATGAGTAGCGTTCAATTGTTGGACAAAACACGTAAAATCGGCAAGCTTCTTCACAACAACAACTCGAGCAAGGTTGTTTTTAATGACATATGCTCGGTTTTATGTGAGATACTGGACTCCAATGTGCTGGTGATCTCCAAAAAGGGGAAAGTACTCGGTATCGGCGACGCTTCCGGTGTTGATTCCATAACCGAGCTTATTGTGGATCATGTCGGCGGATTTATAGACGGTATGCTCAATGAGAGGCTTCTGGCTGTTCTTTCGACCAAGGAGAACGTCAATCTGGAGACTCTGGGATTCAATGAAGCAGATGTCAATAAATTCCAGGCTATCATCACTCCCATAGAGATCGCGGGAGAAAGACTTGGCACCTTGTTTATCTACAAGCATTTAAAGCCCTATGAAATTGATGACATCATTTTATGCGAGTACGGAACCACTGTGGTGGGACTGGAGATGCTGCGTGCCGTCAATGAGGAGAGCGCCGAGGAAAACCGCAAGCTTTCGGTCATCCAATCAGCCATAAATACACTGTCATTTTCCGAAATGGAAGCGGTAATTCATATTTTTGATGAATTAAATGGCATGGAGGGTATATTGGTTGCGTCAAAAATAGCCGATAGAGTAGGTATAACCAGATCGGTTATCGTTAATGCTCTTCGCAAGTTCGAATCGGCCGGTGTCATTGAATCAAGGTCCTCAGGGATGAAGGGAACTTATATCAAGGTACTCAATGACATGGTATTCGAGGAGATAGACAAGCTTAAAAAGAAGAACATCAAGCAGTAACCGTTTTGGCGGAGCGCGGATTTTTGCGTTCCCAACTTAAGACGGAAAACAATGGATTGACAGGTAATAAAAGGATTTATGCAATAAACCGCATGGATCCTTTTTTGTTATCACAATATATTGTGTTATGTTAACGGGATTACAACCAATATATTGTATTTTTCGCAAAAAATTGCTTGTGTTTTTCGCCAGATTATCTATAATAAAATAGTGTGGGTGTAGTATGCCCTCATACAATATGTTGTGTATACCACCCGGAAAGGTTAAGTGAATGATTAATACAAATGTATTTGATTATGTAAATGTTCTGGGCAAGACAGCCGACGCCGCATGGCAGAGAAACAACGTTATAGCCAACAACATGGCCAATGTCAACACCCCGGGATACAAGAGGCAGGATATCAACTTCGAGGAACAGCTTCGCAGAGCACTGGGCAATTCCAGATACGAATCCGTTGATTCCAAGGTTTCACACCTGTCACACGCGGAACTCGTTCCGAGAGTGTTCGAGGATGCCGCCAATTTCTCGTACAGACTGGACGGCAACAATGTTGATATCGATACCGAGGGCGTAGAGTTGGCATCAAACCAGATCAAGTATAACGGCCTTATCGATTCTATAAATCAGGAATTTGCCAATCTCAAGATGGTGATGGCTAAGTAAGGGAGGTAGCGTATGAGTATATTCGGAGCTTTTAACATAAACGCGTCAGGAATGACCGCCGAGCGGTATCGTATGGATGTTATCGCAGAGAATGTAGCAAATGCCAATACCACCCGTACAGCCAATGGTGAACCATACAGACGTAAGGTTGTGACCTTTGAAGAGAAAAAGGCAACGCCTGCCACTTTCAGCAGCTTTTTAGGACATGCTTCAGAACAGTACACAGGACAGGGCGTTAAGGTCTCTGCAGTTTCCGAGGATAAATACACTCAGATGAAGATGGTGTATGATCCCTCCCATCCGGATGCCGATGAGAACGGATATGTAATGTATCCCAATGTGGACATCGTAACTGAGATGACGAACCTTATCGACGCATCGAGATCATATGAAGCCAATGCCACAGCCTTCCAGGCCAGCAAGGCGATCGCGATGAAGGGCCTGGAAAAGAGTTGATGATATAAAGGAGTATTAAATGGATATAGGCAGTTTTTATAACGTATCATCGAAGGTCATACGGGATGCAGCCGAGAATTCGTCACTTAAGGATATCGGCACGCATACCGGTGAATTCGCATCGATATTTGACAAAGCCATAGAGAACCTCGAGACTACCAATTCATATCTTTCTGATGCGGAGAACGAGGAACTGAAATGGGCGCTCGGTGAGACAGATAACACTCACGAACTGAATATCGCTCTGGCGAAGGCATCAACCTCGCTGCAGTATACGGTAGCCGTTCGTGACAAGGTGATCGAGGCTTACAAAGAAATCATGCAGATGCAGATCTAATAAAGATAATTAATTGAGTTCTGCAAGGGAATATGTTTCCCAAAGCAGACCTTTCGCAACGCGTGTCTGCGTGGGAAAGCATATCCACTTGCAGAACGTATTAAATCATTATACCAGGGAGAATTATTTCAGATGCCCGAGAGGATCAGAGAACTCATACAAAGAGTTGTCGACTGGTGGAACAAATTCACAACTAAACAAAAGACATACATCGTAGCCGCTACGGCAGGTATCATCCTCGCCATAGCGATCGTTGTTACCATTCTGTCGAGACCTCAGTACGTTGTCCTCATCAACTGCAATGACACCAAGGAGGCATCTCAGGTAACCGAACTGCTGGACGGCGAGGGCCTGGATTACCAGATCAGCAATGACGGACTCCAGATCAAGATCAATGTCAAGCAGCAGTCTCAGGCGAATCTTCTTCTCGGAGCTAACGATATCCAGTCAAGTGCTTATTCGATAGACAATGTTACAGGCGGAGGCTTTTCAACGACCGAATCGGATAAACAGAAAAGATATGAAGTTTATCTTGAAACCAGACTGGCAAATGATATCCTGGGAAAATTCAATTTTGTTAAATCAGCAGTAGTCGATCTGTATATTCCCGATAACGACGGAACACTTATTTCCGCCAAGGAAGATTCTTCGGCCTGGGTTGTGCTGGATCTGGACGGAGGAGAACTATCCAGTGATGCCGCAGCAGGTCTGGCGCATGCTGTAGCGGTTGCTATCGGCAATAAAACCGATAAAGAGATCGTCGTTATGGATACTGACGGTAACATGCTTTATTCGGGAGCAGAGAATTATTCGCTTTCGGGAACCGCATCCAGTCAGATGAGCGTCAAGGCACAGTTTGAGAATAAACTGAAGTCTGATGTCAGACAGGTTGTGCTGGGCACGGGAGAGTTTTCCAAGGCCGAAGTAGCGGTCAATATGGATGTTGATTTCAGCTCATATTCAGAGACCGATCATCAGTATTACGTTGAGGATGGCCAGACACAGGGATATCTGTCGAGTGAGCGTAACTACACCTCAGAATCGACGAACGGAAATCAGGACGTTCCGGGAACAGACTCTAACGGTGATACCGAATACGTATGGCAGGATAACCAGACATCTTCTACCGAAGTAGAGGAGAATGAGAGAAACTACCTTCCCTCAGAGAAGATAACAGACAAACAGACTCCGGCAGGAGCAATCAGATATGGTAATTCATCTATTTCCCTGGCACTTACCAGGATAGAGATCGTCCGTCAGGACGATGTCAAGGCTCAGGGACTTCTGGACGGCATTACGTGGGATGAATACAAGCTTGCCAATTCTGCCAGGACTCCGCTGGAGGTTGAGGATCAATACTACGACATGGTCGCTATGGCGACAGGATTCCCGAGGAACAACATCTCGATAGTCGCTTTTTCCGAGAATATGTTTATAGACAGCGAAGGCCTGGGAATCAGCGCGACCGATGTCATAACCATACTCCTTATTATAGTTATACTGGGTCTGCTGCTGTTCGTGGTTTTGCGGAGTATGCGTACGGAAAAGGAAGAAGAGCCCGAAGAAGAGCTCTCTGTGGAGGATATGCTTCAGTCCCAGCCTACTGAGGATCTGGAGGATATTTCAACGGAGGCTGTTTCCGAGACACGCCGTATGATAGAGAAATTTGTTGATGAAAATCCGGAGGCCGCTGCGAGTCTGCTTCGCAACTGGCTGAGTGAAGATTGGGGTTAAAATGGCCAGATATCAAGACGATTCAATGTCGGGAGTACAAAAAGCAGCAATACTGCTCATAGCACTGGGACCCGAGAGATCAGCGATGATATTCAAGCATCTCAAGGAAGAAGAAATCGAAGAACTGACCCTTGAAATTGCCAATACCCGTTCGGTAACACCCCAGATCAAGGAAGCGGTCATCGAGGAATTCTATCAGGTATGTCTGGCCCAGCAGTATATCGCCGAAGGCGGTATCAACTATGCCAAGGAACTTCTTGAAAAATCATTCGGTAATGAAAAGGCCGTTGACGTTATCACGAAGCTTACCGCTTCATTGCAGGTTAAGCCCTTCGAATTCGTCAGAAAGACGGATGCAACACAGTTGTTTAACTTTATTCAGGACGAGCATCCGCAGACTATCGCACTCATTCTGTCGTACCTGCCTGCATCACAGTCAGCGCTCATCGTTTCTGCTCTGCCTCCTGACAGACAGGCTGATGTTGCCAAGAGAATCGCTGTAATGGATCGAACTTCACCCGATGTTATCAAGGAAGTGGAAAAAGTGCTTGAATCAAAACTGGCATCTTTGGTCAACCAGGATTACACCATCATCGGTGGCGTAGATGCGGTAGTAGATATCTTAAATACAGTAGACCGTGGAACGGAAAAACACATCATGGAAACCCTCGAGATCGAAGAGCCCGAGCTTGCCGACGAGATCAGAAAGAAGATGTTCGTGTTCGAAGACATCCTTCTTTTGGACGACCGTGCGATTCAGAGAGTGCTGCGTGATGTTGATAATAATGACCTCGCTACAGCCCTCAAGGGTGCGAATGAACAGGTTCAGAACGCTATATTCAACAACCTGTCTAAGCGTCTGGCTACCATGATCAAGGAAGATATGGAATTCATGGGCCCTGTGCGTATGAAGGACGTTGAAGAAGCACAGCAGAAGATAGTTTCCGTAATACGTAAGCTAGAGGATGCGGGTGAGATCGTTATTTCAAGAGGCGGAGGTGACGAGATAATTGTCTAATCTGCTAAAGGGTTATTTTGTAAATGTAGAAGATGATTCAAGAGTGGTTGACGTGTCAGCTCTCCTCGAAACGAGAATGCGCGAGGAGGAAGAAAAGCGGGCGCGTCTTGCTCATATAGAGGAAGAAAGTTACGATTCGGATGAGTTTTTCGAGGGACTTCCGGTAGAAAATATAGATGCCCTGATAGACGAGGACTCCGAGAGTGCGATCATTAAGAGCAATAATGATGCTGAATTAAACAGGATCCGCTCAGAGATAGACAGCGCACAGGAAGAACTCGAAAACTGCAAGGCCGAAGCCGGGAGGCTTATCGAAGAAGCAAGGGCCGAAGCCGAGCAGATCAAGCAGACGGCATACGAAGAGGGCCACGCCGAAGGATATGAGGCAGGGGTCAACGAGGGCATGGCCAGCGTTGAGACCATGAAGGCTGATCTTAGTGCCAGGACCGATGAACTTGAGAACGATTATCAGAACAAGATAACGGCACTTGAGCCGCAGTTCGTCGATGCACTTACAGATATCTATGAGCACATTTTTAAAGTGGATCTTGATACATACAGGAATGTGGTCGCATCACTGCTGACCGATGCCATCAACAATTCGGATGGCGCGCGCAATATCATCATCCATATTTCCAGAGATGATTTTCACAATATCATAGCCCAGAAGGAAGAGATATTAACTGAAACAGGTATGCTCGAAGATAATGTTGACTTCGTTCAGGATGCCACACTTGGCCCGGCGAGCTGCCTTATTGAGACCGAAAACGGAGTGTTTGACTGCTCCCTTGAAACAGAGCTTAAGGAACTTAAGCGTAAACTGATGCTCCTTGCTTATCGCAAATAAAGATCGACAGATGGGCGATACTCGCATAGCAAATGACGATTGATTTCGATAAATACAAAAGCATATTGTCAGAGCCCATGTTCAAAGTTCGCGGCCGTGTTGTGAATGCTGTAGGACTGACTATAGAAACAGCCGGCCCGCAGGCCAAAATGGGAGATCTTTGCTATGTTTATCCCAGCCAGATCGCCGAAAGCAATGAGCCTGCGCTTGCCGAGATAGTCGGGTTTAAGGAGGGCAAGAATCTCCTTATGCCTTATGACAAGATCGAAGGCATAGGACCCGGGAGCAGTGTGGAAAACACGGGAAAGCCCTTAAGTGTCATGGTAGGGGATGCACTCCTCGGGCATACGCTTGACGGACTGGGACGTCCTAATGAGCCCTTTGATTTTCAGGGAGTTGAATATTCGGTCGAGGCATTTGCACCCGATCCGATGAAGAGAAAGATAATAGCAGATGTTCTTCCGCTCGGAGTTAAGGCAGTGGATGGACTCATAACCATAGGCAAGGGACAAAGGATAGGCATTTTTGCCGGATCCGGCGTCGGCAAATCTACCCTGATGGGAATGTTTGCCAGGAATACCAAAGCCGATATAAATGTCATTGCACTTATCGGAGAGCGTGGAAGAGAGGTCCGCGAATTCATTGAGAGGGATTTGGGCCCTGAAGGTATGAAACGCTCGGTAGTCGTAATAGCCACATCCGACAAGCCTGCTCTTGAACGTAAAAAGGCGGCACAGACTGCAACGGCGATCGCCGAATATTTCAGAGACCAGGGCAAGGACGTGCTGCTCATGATGGATTCGATGACACGTTTTTGCATGGCACAGCGTGAGATAGGTCTCGCATCCGGAGAGCCTCCGGTATCAAGGGGCTATCCTCCTTCGGTTTACTCAGAGCTTCCCAAGCTCCTTGAGCGTGCGGGCTGTTCGGACAGAGGATCCATTACAGGTCTTTATACGGTCCTTGTAGACGGTGATGATTTTAATGAACCCATAACGGATACGGCACGTTCGATCCTGGACGGACACATAATGTTAAACAGAGCGCTTGCTCACAAGAACCATTATCCGGCCGTAGACGTACTTCAGAGCATCAGCCGATGCATGTCACAGATAGCCCAAAAGCCCCACAAGGAGGCAGCGGGTAGATTAAAGAACGTACTGGCAACCTACCAGGAGGCTGAGGATCTTATAAATATCGGCGCGTACAAATCAGGCTCCAACCCTGACATAGATTACGCGATCAAAAAGATCAAATCCGTTAACGAGTTCCTGATGCAGCAGACCGATGAGAAATTCTCCTTCGAAGAGACTGTAGAGATGATGGAGAACCTGTTTGTGGATTAGTCGTAAGATAGAACATGGCGAAATTCAAATACCGGATGCAGAGCATCCTCAACATCAAAGAGAAACTCGAAGAGCAGGCCAAGAACGAATTTGCCGCAGCCAGAATGCGTCTTGACGAGGAGGAGGAAAAACTTAAGGCCCTTAAGGAGCGCAAACAGTTCTACGAAGATGAGGGACGAAGGCTTAGAGAGAGCGCTTTGAACGTCCTGGACCTTAATGAGAACAGGAATGCCGTTGAGAGGATGGATGAATTTATAGCTATCCAGCAGATCGAGGTAAACAGGGCATCGGCTCTTCTCGAGCAGGCCCGCATAAACCTCACGAATGCCATGCAGGAAGCACAGATACAGAACAAACTCAAGGACAAGGCGTTCGAAGAGTTCAAAAAGGAAATAAATGCTCAGGAAGCCAAAGAGATCGATGAACTGACGAGCTATACATACGGAAACAGACTGAAGGAAGAGTCAAATAATGGCTGACGAACAAAAGGAATTAACCCCGGAGCAGGCCAAAGCCGAGCATGCGAGGTTAAAGGAAGAAAAGAAAAAACTTCAGAAAGAACAAAAAGAACAGCGTAAGGCAGCCAAAGCCAGAGCTAAGCAGCTCGAGGCAGAGGAGGCCGAGCTATACGAAGACGAGGAACAGGGAGGCGGTTCGGTTTTCCTTGTTACTTTTGTTATCGTACTTATATGGATAGGTATCCTGATACTGGTCATCAAACTGGACCTGGGCGGATTCGGCTCGAACGTCCTTACTCCGATTCTCAAGGATGTTCCCGTTCTTAATCTTATACTTCCAAAGAGCGCGGAAACTTCAGTTGCTCCGGGAGATGAGGGTGCTTACGGCGGATACACCGATCTTAAGGAAGCGGTGGATTATATCAAAGAGCTCGAACTCGAGCTTGAGAGAGCCAATTCCGCAAATACCGGCAACACAGAGGATATAGCCGCACTCAAGGCTGAGATCGAACGCCTCAAGACCTTTGAGGACCAGCAGGTTGAATTCCAGAGGATCAAAACCGAATTCTACGAGGAAGTTGTCTATGCGGACAAAGGCCCCGGCATAGAGGAATACAAGAAATTCTATGAGGCGATAGATCCTGCCACGGCTGAATATCTGTACAAGCAGGTTGTCATTCAAAAAGAAGAAAGTGATGATATCCAGGACTTTGCCAAGGCGTATTCGGAGATGAAGCCCAAGCAGGCTGCAGCCATATTTGAAGCCATGACGGATAACCTGGATCTGGTAGCTAGGATCCTCAATGTCATGGATGCTACGAGCAGGGGAAAGATACTCGGAGTGATGGATCAGGATGTTGCTGCCAGAATTACAAAAATTATGGATCCGGAGTATTAAGTTATCGGATTTTTTGACCGATATATAAGTGTACCTTGAAAAATATCATATAAGGAGGAGAGCATATGAGCGGTGCACCCGTAAAGGGGATCGGTTCTCTGCTGACCATAGTCAATGCTCCGAATGCCAAACCCGTACAGTCCGTTAAGGATACTTCGGCGATGAGCTTCGGTGATGCGATGACAAAGGCGCAGAACTCAAATTCCCAAAAGGACACGGGCAAAGCGGACGCAAAGCTCTCTAAACCGGATGAGACTAAGGTGGACAACACCAAAGTTTCAAAAAAGACCACAGTAGAGGATAAAGCTCCCGTAAAGGAAAACACGAGAGCAGGGGAAGTTAAGGACGCGGCACAGTCCAAGGATGAGGGTGCCAAGGATCTTACTCCCGAGCAGATCGAGCAGGTCGAAGGAGCAGCGATCGAGGTTGTAAACGAAATCGCCGAAGTCCTGGAGATCTCTCCTGAAGAACTCCTTGATGTGATGGAGGATATGGATATCAATCCCGTTTCCGTATTCGATTCACAGGTCATACAGGATCTGGTTTTAGAGGTTAAAGCAGATGGCGAGCCGATGGCCCTAATCACCAACGAAGAACTCTTTAACACCGTAAAGGATCTGAACGCAATAGCAGACGCTGCTATAGCGGATTTGGCGGAAGATATGGACATTGAATTTTCTGATGTCGTCGAATTAGTTGAACAGGTCGAAGTTCAGCTATCAAATACTCCGGAAATGCAAATGAGTGTCAAAGCCGATTCAGAACCGGATACTGTTAAAGAAACTCCCAACATTACTGTAACGGTAAACAGACAGGATCAGGACATAACATTTGAAACCGATGAAAAGGGAAATGTTATAAAGACTGAACAGGTTACACGAAGACCGGTCGAGGATACCCAAAGATCCGACAGACAAAACTCTGAAGGCGAACAGAAAAATGGCGATGAGAACCATTTGAACGAAAGCCAGATAAGGACACAGGGATTACTCGGAAACGGCAATCAGATGCCTCAGGGCATCTTGAACACTCCCGAGGAGGTTCCGCAAAACGCGGAAGTACCTCAAAACTCATTCTTCTCAGCCCAGACTCAGGACATCATGAACCAGATAATGGATAACATGAGGATAAACCTTAAGCCTGAAATGGACGAATTGGAGATGCAGCTTCATCCCGAATCGCTGGGAATGGTAAAAGTAAACCTTACCAATAAGGCGGGCGAGATCACAGCAGAATTCAAAGTGATGAATGAGACAGTCAAGGCAGCGATGGAGACCCAGCTGGTACAACTCAGAGAAACATTAAGGGATAACGGGGTCAGGGTAGAAGCTGTTGAAGTATCGGTTGATACAGGAGCCTTTGATTCAAATCTATATCAGGGTCAGGGACAGAATACCGAATACGAAGAACAGGAAGCCCAGAGAAAACCCAGAAGGATAAATCTAAACGACCTTAATGCATTATTCGAAGAAGAAGCCACCGAAGAGGAGATCCTGGCAGCCGAGATGATGGAAGCAAACGGAAACACAGTAGACTTCCAGGCATAACGATTTGCAGAAAGGAGAGAATATGGCAGTTAACGCTATAGTACAGGACGGTAAACTTGTTGAAACAGCAGCACAGTCCTCAGCCAGTTCTGCGGCAGGCAAAAACGCAGCAACCAACGTTCCCAAAGGATACGACAAGGATGCATTTCTGCAGCTCCTCGTAGCACAGATGAAGTATCAAGATCCGATGGAGCCTACCGATAACAGTCAGTATATCACACAGTACGCTACCTTCTCTCAGGTAGAACAGATTCAGAATATGGCAGCTTCTACGGAACTTTCGAGAGCTTCAGGAATGGTTGGTAAATCAGTTGAAGTAACAACCGAAGATTCAAACGGAGCGGCCAAGGTTGTTGAAGGCGTCGTTGAATTCGTCAAATATGAAAACAATAAAGCCTATGTTTCAGTAAACGGAGAGCTTTATGCAGCATCAGACGTAACGGCAGTCGTAGACGACAATTACTCAAATGCATTCGCACTGGCAAACGCCTTTACAAATTCAATGCTCAAGCTTCCTTCGCTGGCAGATCTTACACTCCAGGACGAGGAAACAATAGAAACATTAAGAGCCGGATACAATGCATTAACACCTTATCAGCAGTCATTCATCGACAGTTCATACACAGATATGTTAAAGGAATATGTTGAGAGAATGGCCGAGATGAAGTCAGATTCGGAAAAGTCCAAGGCAGCACAGGAAGAAGCCGAGGATGAGGAAGGCAAGGAAGCCGACGAAACCGTAAACGCAACAGACGGTGACATTTAAACCGGGACAAGGAGGTCTTTATGGATATTAACCACGGAAGATTCTTATCCATAGAACAGCTTCAGGATCAGTACCTTAACAACGACAAAGCATCAGCCAGAGACAACAAAACGAGCGACGGATTATCATTCAAGGATATCCTGTCACTCAAGTCTCTGGATGAGGGAGTAAGATTTTCAAAGCATGCTTCAAGCAGATTATCCACCAGGAACATTGAACTTACTCCCGAACAGATGCAGAGGCTGAATGAAGGAACTGCCAAAGCTTCTATGAAAGGGATCAAGGAATCACTGGTACTCGTTGATTCACTCGCATTCATAGTTAACATACCGAGCAACACGGTGATAACGGCGATGGATAACAGCGAGGCTAACGAAAACATTTATACTAACATAGACGGTGCCGTAATAATGTAGCCGGACCTTAGGGAGGCTAAATGATTCCCGAATGACGGACGGAATCGACAGACGGCGGATTATCAAGAAGGAGGTCACTTAATTATGATGAGATCATTGTATTCCGGAGTTGCCGGATTAAAGACACACCAGACCAGGATGGACGTTATAGGTAACAACATCGCCAACGTTAACACGACTGCTTACAAGTCACAGTCAATGACTTTCTCGGATCTGATGTATCAGACCACACAGGCTGCATCAGGCGCCAACCCGACAACAGGTGTCGGCGGAGTCAATGCCCGCCAGATAGGTCTTGGTGCCAAGACTTCAGCTATAAAGACAGCCATTACCTCACAGGGTGCTTCACAGACGACTAATGACCCTTTTGATATCATGATCACCGGAGGAAACTTCTTCGTAGTATCAAACGGAAGAGAAAACTTCTTCACCAGAGACGGCTCCTTCTACGTAGACGGAGCAGGTAACCTCTGTATGACTTCTACAGGTTATAACGTAATGGGATGGCTCTGCGATGAGTCTACCGGAAACATCAAGGAAGATATCGTTAAACCCCTTCAGATCATGTCAGCAAAATACATGACTTATCCCCCTGAGCAGACAACACAGGCTCAGATGACTGGTATCGTAGATAGTTATGATTCGAACATTACCAATGCGGCTGGTAAGCTTGTCACACTGGATTTCTATGATAACCTCGGATTTAAGTACACGGCAATGTTCAGTATTCATGATGATGTTGATGCTACACTTGATGATGGTCAGTTTAATCTGGTTCTTGATAAGATCAAGGATCCAAATCAAGAACTGATTTACGGAAATGAAGATCCAGATGATGATAAAATTGAGTTTGAAGCAGATGAAAAGACAATTCTTTTCAAGTTTAGTACTGAAAATGGAACGCTCCTGACTGTTGGTGATGCTGGAACAGAATTTCAGCTTGATCTTTCGGATTTGGAAAACTTTTCAAAAGCCGTAACTATCGACTGCTCAACAATGACCAACCTCAATAACAACGGAGCTTCAACAGCTACATGTACCAGAGGTTCGGCACAGAACGGCGTAGGAGCAGGTCGTAAGCTTGGCGAGATGTCAGGCGTATCGATCCAGAAGGATGGTAAGATCTATGCTACATACGATAACGGTCAGTCAAGACTTCTCGGTCAGATAGCAACAGCTGAATTCCCCAACGCCTCAGGTCTTGAAAAGGCAGGAGATAACCTTTACTCAGCAACTCAGAACTCAGGTGACTTCGACGGAATCGGAGTTGATATCACAGCCGGCGGCGGATACATGAACACAGGTGTTCTTGAAATGTCGAACGTAGACCTCTCAGCAGAGTTCACAACGATGATTACCACACAGCGTGGATTCCAGGCCAACTCAAGAATAATAACAGTATCAGATACACTTCTTGAAGAACTGACGAACCTGAAGAGATAATCCTGATATAAGCTAAGATAAAAAATTAGGGAAATAATATGGTACCACTCGGGAAACGGAAAAGATCCGTTTCCCTTAAGTGGTTTTATGCGTAAGGGGAAACTAAATGATCGAATTGACTAAATTGTCCGGACAAAAGGTACTTGTTAATCCTGATCTGATCGAACTGGTGGAAGAAACACCAGATACTGTGGTTGCCTTCACTACAGGACGCAAGATAATAGTAAAAGAAAGTAGACAAGATATAAAAAATCTTGTAAAATCGTATAGAAAGGATGTCTTTGCCCAATAAGCAGTGACAGGAGTAAGTTAAAGTGGATTTAGCCTCGCTCATTGGATTTATAATGTGTCTGGGGATGCTTATCTTCGGTATAGCATCCAATGCGGGTATTCAGAATATTGGCAGATACATAGATGTGCCATCGGTAATCATAACATTT
>JAILAN010000153.1 GCA_024681595.1 Lachnospiraceae bacterium | reverse complement strand
CTCCATACTTTGCCTTAAGTTCATCCAGTTCTTTTTGGAGTTCATCTGCGCGTTTTCTCTCCATAGCTCTCCCCCGTTCTATTCCCAGTTTAATCCCCTCTTTTCTTCCCTCTTTTATTCCTTCTTCTATTCCTAAGTCTCTCCCCTGTTTTTTAGCATCACTTATATCTGTATAATAATCCATTCTTGCAAAATCCTCAGCTGTCAGCATATTTAGCACCTCCCTATCTCTTGTAAAGGCAAATACGTCTTCTCTAATCTTTTCAAAGAAATCATCCCTTTGCGTTTCTTTCTTTAACTTTTCATTATTGATATCGGCGATCATCGCAAAGAGCTTCAACAGTTCAACGTCTTCATCTTCATTATAATTTTCCTTAAGATATAGTTCAAGTGCCTTATCCAGCTGAACGAATACTATTTGTCGCAAAAGTTCAAATTCCATACCGGAATCTGATTTTGTCTTTGTTATCCTGTGTATATACCTGTCTGATTTAAACTCACGAAACTGCTTTGGGCTGTTCACCATAAGTACGATCAGAATAGCACCGTTAACATTACCATAGCTTATGTCTTCTAGACCGTTTTCCTCTTTAGAATACTGTAACAAGAGCATGTTGGATGCATATATGTCTGCTCTGTTGAATATATATTCCTGTGCAGTAAGTTGCATCTCGACATTTGACATCCATCCGTTTCTTAACCATGCCGGTATGTCAGTTATGGTCTTTTTAGCATAGATATTGCTAAGATATGCTTCGTTTGATGCAGATTTATCTGTAGAAAGAGATGGATCATTCATAGTTCTTTGAAGTATGAAATCCATTCTTTCCGGATACAGATCAGGAGAGAATATCCTTTTTGCTATAACATCATAGTAAAGATCCGCTAATCGTTCTCCGTTAATTATCTGCTGTAGTTCAATTTTACGTAGCTGTGGCAAACTGCTTTCTTTAATAAGTTTTTCCAGTTCATGATTTCCGCTCATAGTTTTTCCTCCATCATAATATGTTCCTTAATTGTTCATGTCAGATATATCGCTTCTTTAATGACCCGATATGTTCTACATCCCCTGTCCCTCTCTACGGCATTCATATACTGTCTTTCAATGCTTACGTTGGAGGAATTATAGAATATTGTCACAATATCGTTTGTACAAAGCATGTCAGATCCTATTAGGCCACAGCTTCCCACATTCTCATAGTCGATTAGAATATGCAGTTTTATGTCTTCATTTCCATTCATCGCTTTTTCGTTATATTTCGTTTTTACGTATTTTTAATAAAAATTTTTATTCAATGTTTTTCAATGCTTCCATATAACCAAGAAGTCTTCCCTGCATTCCCTTATCCATTGACAAGAATTCACATATAGCTTTTCCATATTCCGTATTCTTGTCGATTATGATGAAATCAGATGGATTATTACGATTGCCTTTGCCTTCGGTAGCACTGAGAAGTTCATATGGTGTAACATTTAGTACTTCACAGATGATCAGTATCTTTTCACTCACAGGATTAGTATGCTTTCTCTTCCAGTCACTGATACTGCTCTGAGCTATCCCGGTTTTTTCAGAAAACTCTTTCTGACTCATACCGCGAAGTTCAAGTAATTCAAATATCTTTTCCGATATAGTCATATTGCCTCCCTTCCAAAACTATGTTCGACTACACATTTAGTATATATCATATCGCCACATACGTCAATGCGAAATTATTCGTATACGTCGGTATCATCTAAATAAGGCGGTTCTTTTGAACCGCCTCATCCAGTCATTATATTAATTACAATTCCTTCACCCACAGTCCGTGCAGATTACAGTATTCATATACCGCTACAGCCTTTTCGTCTGCTGCCATTACAAATTCAGCCACAGGCTTTTCTTCGGGTTTCAGATATTTTACCTGATAACCTTTAGATGTCTCGAGTACGATGAACTGGATGTAGTGAGCTTCCATCATGGGATGCTCTACTTCTCCGACCTGTACCTTTACTGTATTTCCGTCAACAGTAACTGCAGGGATATGCTTCTCATAAGCACCGTCACTTGTTCCGGGTGTAAGTTCCTTCATGGGCTGACCACAGCACATAACCGGTACACCGGCATCATTAAGCTTAACTATTATATTTTTGCAATGCTCACATATGTAGAATTTCATTATTTTGCCTCCTGTTAATAATTTTCAGCCTTGATCTGGAAATATGCCTGTGCATGGTTGCAAACAGGGCATACTTCAGGTGCTTCTTTGCCGACAACAATGTGACCGCAGTTGCTGCACTGCCATATGCAGTCACCGTCTCTTGAGAATACGATCTTGTCCTCTATGTTCTTTAGAAGCTTTCTGTATCTTTCCTCATGTTCCTTTTCGATCGCTGCAACACCTTCAAAGAGCTCAGCTATCTCATCAAAGCCTTCCTCTCTTGCAGTCTTTGCAAATGAAGGATACATCTCATTCCATTCATAAGATTCGCCTTCTGCAGCCTCTTTTAAATTCTCAATGGTAGTTCCGATTCCTGTAAGGATCTTGTACCATATCTCGGCATGCTCCTTCTCATTTGCCGCAGTCTCGGCAAAGATGTTTGAGATCTGAACATACCCTTCCTTCTTTGCTTTTGAAGCAAAGAAAGTATACTTGTTACGTGCCTGTGATTCCCCGGCGAA
>JAILAN010000147.1 GCA_024681595.1 Lachnospiraceae bacterium | reverse complement strand
CACTTCATCAAAGAGAGCCGCAGGCGGTGGGATTGCGGTATGGAGCGCGGGAACGAATGGACCTCAGAGGGCGAACAGAAACGGGTAACCGGAGTATGGGAGACGGAGCAGACTCTCCGTTAACAAAGTCAGCATATGATGGTATGTGATCAACAGTATAATTAGCGGTCCGTACCTATGTATGTACTAAGTGGATGCAATGCATCAAGCAGGGTGGCACCGCAGGAATCGGAATTCTTGTCCCGGCATTACCAGTATTGGTAATGCCGTTTTTTGTGCGTACAGTGAGAAGGGCACAGATGCCGAAGATCAGAAAATCCTGCTTGCAGAGATTTTCTAAGATGAAGGCAGATGTATGCGACGAACGTCGCAGCAGTCAGATGGTTTATCCATCTGACTGTACTAAGAAAGGAACCCCATGATATTAGATGAGATAGTTAAAGACAAAAGAGTAAGACTAAAGGAGCATAAGGCTCGCATTCCCGAAGCGGAAATGAGAAAGCTTTCGGATGAAGCCCTTAAAAAGAATGACAGGCCCTCAGATCTTTTCTATGAGAATCTCAAAAGACCCGGGATATCGATAATCGGAGAATTTAAGAAAGCATCTCCAAGTCTCGGAAAGATAGATTCCAAGATAGACCTCGATGAAAGGATAGTACAGTACGATGCTTCCGTAGATGCGATCTCATGCCTTACCGAAGAAGATCATTTTAACGGTAACACTGAATATCTAAAGACCATAAGGGCCGGGACATCACTCCCGATCCTTCGTAAGGATTTTATGATCGAGGAATATCAGTTTTATGAGGCCAGAGCTATAGGAGCGGATGCGGTTCTTCTTATAACGGCGATCCTGGATGATGGCATGATGAAGGATTTTTATCAGCTGGCTAGAGAACTAAAGTTGGGAGTGCTGGTTGAGACCCATGATGAGCATGAAATAGAAAGGGCATTAAAGATAGATCCACGGATCATAGGAGTGAATAACAGAAACCTGAAGGATTTTTCAATAGATATCAAAAATACCGGACGACTTAAAAGATACATACCAGACGGAAAAGTATATATAGCAGAGAGCGGGATCATGAATGATGATGATGTGAAGTATTTAAAAGAGGTCGGTGTAGACGGCTTCCTCATAGGAAGAGCGCTTATGGAAAATGAAGATCCCGAAGCCCTGGCAAAAAGATGGAAATCCCTTTAGGAACAGGATAAGTGTTTTTAACGGAGAGCAGCATATGACAAAGATCAAGATATGCGGAATAAAGAAAAAAGAAGAGATAGAAATGCTGAACAGGGCAAAGGTCGATTATGCGGGGTTTGTCTTTTACGAAAAGAGCAAAAGGTACATTGAACCCGAAATAGCTTCTGAAATAGCCAAAGGACTTAGTAAGAACATAAAAAAGGTCGCAGTTACGGTATCGCCTGATGCAAACCTTGCTAAAAAGGCAGAAGATCTGGGATTCGACATACTTCAGGTACACAAGGAACTGAAAAAAGAAGTTTTGGAGAGCACCGGGATTCCCATATGGCGGGCTGTAAATATCAGCGATATCGAGGAATATGAAAAAGAAGTTTTAAAGATCGCTAACCTCCCTTACGATCTTCGAAACAGGATAGAAGCCATAGTGGTGGATGCACCTTCATACGGAAGCGGACGCCCCTTTAACTGGAAAAGGAGCAGGAGGCTTAAAAAGGCGGGGACAACGTCTCCGCCGGATGGCAAATCAGATTACAGGTTCGTTCTGGCAGGCGGACTTAGCGCCGGTAATGTGGCGGAAGGAATGGATATTTTCAAGCCGGACATAGTGGATGTGAGTTCCTCTGTCGAAGGAGATAACGGTAAGGAAGAAGATAAGATAAACGTATTTGTCAGTGAAGTCAGAAAACACGACTGCATGGCATAAACGGGCACGGACAGAAAGGTGAGAATATGAACAAAAAAGCATATTACGGTGAATACGGAGGACAGTTTGTTTCAGAATCGCTGATGAACACGCTTGATGAGATAGACAGAGCTTTTGAAGAAGCGATCAGGGATCCTGAATTTATAAGACAGTACCATTACTATCTTAAGCAGTATGTGGGAAGGGAGACTCCTCTTTATTTTGCCGAGAGATTAAGTGAAAAATACGGCACAAAGATATATCTCAAGAGAGAAGACCTGAATCACACCGGAGCTCATAAGATAAACAATGTTCTGGGACAGATCCTGCTGGCAAAGAGAATGGGTAAAAAGAAGATCATCGCCGAGACCGGTGCAGGCCAGCACGGAGTGGCAACTGCCACAGGGGCAGCTCTGTTTAACATGGAATGCACGGTATATATGGGCAAAGAGGATGTCAAAAGACAGGCTCTTAACGTTATGAGAATGGAGATGCTGGGGGCAAAGGTAGTGCCTGTGGAATCAGGCAGCAACACCTTAAAGGATGCAACCAACGAAGCAATTAGGACATGGGCCAAAACGGCCGAGGATACCTTTTATATCATAGGATCCGCAGTAGGCCCCTATCCCTATCCCAAGATGGTAAAGGAATTCCAGGCGGTAATATCACGTGAAGCCAAAAAGCAGCATATGGAAGCAGAAGGAAAGCTGCCCGATACGGTAATAGCCTGTGTGGGCGGAGGATCAAACTCGATAGGAATGTTTGCGGATTTCATAGATGAACCGGGAGTTGAACTTATTGGAGCCGAGGCAGCAGGTAAAGGGATAGAAACCAAAGAACATGCCGCTTCAATGGCCAAGGGACATCCGGGAATACTGCACGGAATGAAATCATATCTGCTGCAGGATGAAGACGGGAATGTACAGCTGGCGCATTCAATATCTGCAGGACTTGACTATCCCGGAGTAGGACCCGAGCATGCATATCTTCATGATACCGGCAGGGCTAAATATGTACCGGTAACAGATGTTGAAGCAATGGATGCGCTGATGGAACTGACTCAGACTGAAGGTATCATCCCTGCTATAGAGAGCGCTCATGCCGTTGCCTGCGCGCTTAAAAAAGCCAAAGAGATGACACCCGGTCAGTCGATGATAATATGCATATCCGGCCGCGGAGACAAGGATGTAAATACGATATCCGATTATCTGTCCGGCAAAGGATATCTCAATTAAGGAGGTGTGGAACGTGGAAAACAGAATAGAAGCGTGTTTAAGAGAATTAAAACAGAAAAATGAAAAAGCGTTCATAACATATATAACCGCCGGACTTCCCGATATGGATAAAACGGCTCAGATAATAAAAGCACAGGAATCGACGGACATCATAGAGCTCGGGATACCTTTTTCGGATCCGATAGCTGACGGGCCGGTGATACAGCAGGCATCATATGAAGCTATACTGGCAGGGTCCTCTCTTCAAAAAGGTTTTGAACTGATGAAACGCTTAAGGAGCGAGGGAGTTAAAAAACCCATAGTCTTCATGCTTTATTACAACACGGTAGTAGGCTGCGGGCTTGAAAAGTTCGTGACAGAATGCCGCGAATCGGGAGTGGACGGTCTTATAATCCCGGATCTGCCGCTTGAAGAACAGGAAGAAATAAAGGAGGCCTTAAAGGGAGATGATACAACGATACTCATTGAACTGGTATCCCCCGTATCCAAAGACAGGATCCCCGAGATACTTAAAGATGCCAGAGGCTTTGTCTACTGTGTATCTTCCATGGGAGTTACAGGACAGGACGGTTCTTTCCACAGGGAGGTAATTAATTACCTGACGGATGTGAAGAAACAGTCAAAGATCCCTGTCATGATGGGATTCGGGATCAAGACCGCAGATGATGTCAGACCGATGAAGGACATTATAGACGGAGCGATAGTCGGATCACACTTCATAAAGCTTATGAGAGCATCAGGGTTTGATCCCAAAGAAGCAAAGAGATATTCGGACGAATTCAAAACGGAACTTAATTCACTGTAAAGCATGTAATAAAGGAGGAAACAGAAATGATCAAGGAAGCAATCGAAAAAATAGTTATCAGAGAGGATCTTACTTATGACGAGGCGTATACCGTAATGAACGAGATCATGGACGGTAAATCGACCGCCACTCAGAATGCGGCATTTCTCGCTGCCCTCTCAACCAAGAGCGCCAAGGCAGAGACGATCGATGAGATCAAAGGCTGTGCAGCCGCTATGAGAGAGCATGCGACCAAATGTGATACCAGAGGCATGGAGACACTGGAAATAGTAGGAACAGGCGGAGACAGGGCAGGAAGCTTTAACATCTCTACAACCTCGGCATTTGTAGCTGCAGCAGCCGGGATAAAGGTTGCCAAGCACGGTAACAGGGCTGCATCATCTAAATCCGGAACGGCAGACTGTCTGGAAGCATTGGGAGCAAATATCGCTCTGGAACCAGAAAAGTGCGTGGATCTGCTTGAAAAGACGGGTTTTTGCTTCTTTTTTGCACAGAAGTATCATTCATCCATGAAATATGTGGGTGCTATCAGAAAGGAACTTGGATTCAGAACTGTATTTAACATCCTGGGACCTCTCACGAATCCCGCATGTCCCGAAAGACAGCTGCTCGGAGTATATGATGAATATCTGATAGAACCACTCGCCAGAGTTTTATACGGACTCGGTGTTAAAAAGGGAATGGTAGTATACGGCAGGGAAAAGCTCGATGAGATATCCGCTGTCGGAGAGACCGCAGTATGCGAATTTGAAAAGGGCCGTTACACCACATATGAGATCACTCCTGAACAGTTCGGATTTGAAAGGTGTAAAAAAGAGGATCTGGTCGGAGGAACACCGGAAGAAAATGCAGCGATCACAAGGAGCATACTTGACGGAACAGATAAAGGACCCAAGCGCAATACGGTACTTATGAATGCAGGAGCCGCTTTGTATATCTGCGATAAGGCTTCTTCTCTGGAGGAGGGAGTTAAGCTTGCTGCAGATCTTATTGACAGCGGCAAAGCACTCGAGGCTATGGAGGCATTTATCAGGGAATCCAACGTTTAAGAGGAACACATATGATTAGAAGAAATGAGATCATGACGATACCCTCGCTTGAGGACATAAAAAAATACAAAGGGGAATATGAATTCAAATATGTCCCGATAAAAAAAGAGATCCTGTCCGATATCCGCACTCCTATAGAGGTTCTAAGGATATTAAAGAGCCAGAGCGATCATGTTTATATGCTGGAAAGCGTTGAAGATCAGGTCAGATGGGGCAGATACACATTTCTCGGATATAACCCCAAAATGTGTATAACCTGCATTGACGGAAGACTGAAGGTAACCGACGATAAGGGAAATGTCACATTGGAAGAGACCGTCGATCATCCGGCAGATTTTATCCGAAGGACGGTACATGACCACCAGAGCATGAAAATGGACGGATTTCCCGCCTTTACAGGTGGACTGGTAGGATATTTTGCATTTGACTACATCAAATACAGCGAACCCAAGCTCAAGCTTGATGCCGAGGATGAGGAAAACTTCAAGGATGTGGACCTGATGCTCTTTGACAAGGTCATATGCTTTGACAACTTGAGGCAGAAGATCATGGTCATAGCGCATGTCGATCTGGAAAATGCTGAAGAATCCTATGAAAAAGCAAACAGCGACATAGATGCGATAATAGATCTCATTCAAAACGGTAAAGGAGCTGACTTTGCTCCGGGTCGGCTGACCTCGGAATACAGAGCGCTTTTTAGCAAAGAGCAGTACTGCGATATGGTCAGAAAGGCCAAAGAGTACATATACGAAGGGGATATATTCCAGGTGGTACTGTCTAACAGGCTTGAGGCAGATTTTGAGGGAAGTCTCTTTAACACGTACAGGATGTTACGCACCATCAATCCCTCACCTTATATGTTCTATTTTTCGGGTGACGACATAGAGGTCGCAGGTGCTTCTCCCGAGACGCTCGTAAAGTGTGAGGATGGGATAATACACACGTTTCCTCTGGCAGGAACCAGGCCCAGGGGGCGTGATGAAGCAGAGGATGAAGAGCTTGAAAAAGAGCTTCTGTCAGATGAAAAGGAAAGAGCCGAGCATAATATGCTCGTGGACCTGGGCAGGAACGATATAGGCAAGGTCAGCCGGTTCGGTTCGGTCGAGGTAGAAAAATACATGTCGGTTGAGAAATTCTCTCATGTCATGCACATAGGATCCACGGTCAAAGGCAGGCTCGACGAGGAAAAAACCGTATTGGATGCGGTAGATGCGATCCTTCCTGCAGGCACTTTATCGGGAGCACCAAAGATCCGCGCTTGCGAGATAATAAACGAGCTTGAGAACAACAAGAGGGGAATCTACGGAGGAGCGATAGGATATATCAGCTTTACCGGTAATCTGGATACATGTATCGCCATCAGAATAGCGTACAAGAAAAACGGCAAGGTGTTTGTAAGATCAGGTGCAGGCATAGTGGCGGATTCGGTTCCCGAGAACGAATACGTTGAGAGCATCAACAAAGCTAAAGCGGTTATGGATTCCATAATCAGTCAACAGGAGATGGTTTAATGATTTTACTGATAGATAATTACGACAGTTTCAGCTATAATCTATACCAGTACGTAGGATCGGTCAATAAGAACATCAGGGTATTTAGAAACGATGAGATCACCGTGAACGATATCAGGGAACTCGATCCTACCCATATAATACTTTCTCCGGGCCCCGGAAGACCCAAAGATGCCGGGATCTGCGAGGAACTGGTCACTTCATTGAAAGGACAGTATCCGATACTGGGAGTGTGCCTTGGACATCAGGCGATATGTGAAGCATTCGGAGCAACGATAGACCATGCCGGAAACCTCATGCATGGTAAGACCTCCGTGGCACATATCGACAACGGATCGAAGCTATTTAGCGGCCTTTTCGAGGATATCACGGTCGGAAGATATCATTCCCTCAGTGCGGTCAGAGGTACTCTGCCGGATGTTCTTAAGATCACCGGATATACCGATGACGGTGAGGTCATGGCTGTCGAACACAGGGATTATCCGATTTTCGGACTGCAGTTCCACCCCGAATCAGTCCTTACTCCGGACGGGATGAAGATGATCGAAAATTTCCTCGCATTATAGAAAACCACTTTTTATCAGGAGTCTCTAATAAGGAAATCATGAAAAGAAAACCCATAACGATTCTCATTATCACGGTACTTATCCTTTCTGCCGGTCTTTCAGGCTGTAACAAAGCAGACGATCCTGCCGTGCAGAATGCACCTGCAGGCACGGAAACATCTAATAGCGGGGAAACCGCAACAAAACAGGTTTACAGCGCCAAGTTGCCGACTGGAGTTGAGAACTCGCAGATATTTGTACAGAAGATAGATTCCCTGCCGGATGATTTCATAATGGGGATGGATATCTCGAGTCTCCTTGTTGAAGAGGCAAGCGGTGTTAAGTATTATGATGAGAACGGGCAGGAACAGGATCTTATGAAGATACTGGCGGATTCAGGTATCAGCTGTGTCCGTGTGAGAGTATGGGTCGATCCTTTTGATAAGGACGGACACGGATACGGCGGAGGAAACTGTAATGCCGAAACAGCAGCGATAATAGGAAGCCGTGCAGCAGCATACGGGATAAAGACGTGTGTGGATCTTCATTACTCCGACTTCTGGGCAGATCCGTCAAAGCAGATGGTTCCAAGATCATGGGAAGGGATGTCGCTTGATGAAAAGGCAGCAGCACTTTCCGATTACACAAAGGAAACGCTTAAAACCGTTATCGATGCCGGTGCCGATGTAAGCATGGTTCAGGTCGGCAACGAGATAAATAACGGAATGTCAGGGGAAAAGGGTCTTAACAACAAGCTTAAGCTCGTTAAGGCCGGATGCGATGCGATAAGACAGATAAACTCCGAGACCGGAAAAGATATTCTCATAACCCTTCACTATACTCAGGTAGATGATGCCAAAAACATCATGGAGATCGCGCGTCAGCTTCAAAGCGCTAAGGTCGATTATGATGTGTTTGGAATCTCTTATTATCCCTATTGGCACGGAAGCATAGAAAACATGACACAGGTCCTTAAGGACGTATCTTCCACATACAATGTAAAAACCTGTATCATGGAGACTTCATATCCTTATACCGAAGAAGACGGTGATGGAAATGCCAACAGTGTGTCCGGAACTTCACTTAAGACAGCCTATCCTGTCAGCGTTCAGGGCCAGGCCAATGCAGTACGCGATATTATGGCAGCAGCAGTGGACGCCGGAAGCCTTGGGCTTTTCTACTGGGAAGGAGCCTGGATTCCGGTAGGATCTGATCCTGCATCAAATAAAGACAAATGGGAAAACTTAGGCTCCGGATGGGCGAGCTCGTATGCATCGGAATATGATCCCGATGATGCCGGAAAATATTACGGCGGATGTTCATGGGACAATCAGGCCATGTTTGACTTTGAAGGGAAAAAGCTACCTTCCCTCGATGTGTTTAAATATGTCAGATACGGTGCCATCGGACAGGAGGTTCAGATACTGACAGACCTTAGTGCCGAAGATGCGATAAGCGTTGATGTTAGTATCGGGGGAGAGCTAAAGATGCCCGATACGCTTGATGTAGTCTATAACGACACTTCACTTAAGGACCCTTTAAAGATCACCTGGAACGAAGAAGATCTGAGTTTGATCGATACCTCAGTTGCAGGAACATATAAGGTTTCGGGAAAGGCCGTAAGCGATGCAATGCCCGGGGTAGAGACAGATGTAACGGCTACAGTTAGTGTTTCAAATATCAACTATATCCTGAATCCGGGATTTGAAGATGAGATAACCGGTGAGTGGAGTTATACTACATATGAAGGCAGCAATGCTGCGGACATCCAGGATAAGGAAGCCGATGCCTACAGCGGAACCAAGGCATACCATTTTTACAGTGCCAAGGACTTTTCATGTGACCTTCAGCAGAATGTGACCGATATACCCTCAGGAACATATACCCTGACAGCATATGTCCAGGGCGGTGACATGGGTGAAGAAGGAAGTGTCACTATGTATATATACGTTAATTCCGACAGATTCGAAAGCGAAGTCATTAAACCGGACGGATGGCAAAACTGGAAAGAGATGAAGATAAAGGATATTAAGATAAACGAAGGAGATACGGTGATCGTCGGATGCATTACAACAAGCGGTGCCGGCGGTTGGGGAACCGTTGATGATTTTGACCTTTCTCTTTCTGCAGCAAAATAGATCGTGATGACCATTGAAGGAGAATGATATGACAGTAAGAAAAGCTCTGGAAAAAGATATACCGAGAATACTTGAACTGCTCGTACAGGTGGATATGGTGCACCATAACGGACGCCCTGATATTTTCAAAGGACCTGCTACCAAGTATGATGCCGATGAATTAAAGGACATATTAAAAGACCCCAAAACACCGGTATTTGTCTGTGTGGATGATAATGATATTCCGCAGGGCCATGCTTTTTGTGTTCATAAGCAGGAAATAGGGGATCATGTACTTACTGATATCAGAACACTCTATATTGACGATATATGTGTTGATGAAAATTCAAGGGGCCGTCACATAGGAAAAGCCCTCTACGATCATGTCATCGAATATGCACGTCGCGAGGGCTTTTATAATGTAACACTCAATGTATGGAGTTTAAATCCTTCTGCAATGAAGTTTTATGAGGCTATGGGTCTTAAGCCGCAGAAGGTCGGTATGGAACTTATTCTCTAGGCAGTTTACCATTCTTATTCTTCATAGTAGTCATAATCGTAATATCCGTAAGAGTAAGATGATACGTCACTTATAAGGTCAAGAAACTCTTCCCGGTATTCATCAAGATCTCTCATGCCTTCAAGCTCTTCGATAATATCATCGAGCGCTTCATCGGGAGTGACATCAATGAGGTATTCACTGTTGCGAAGAGCAAGTGATGCTTCTGCTACCATGCTGGCGAAGATGAAATCGTCGTCAGGACGTCTAGTATAGTTTTCTGCTCCGATAGGATATTCTTCATACTGTGATCTGCTCCTGTCAGGATCTTTGTAAGCGATGGACAGAGTGCAGTACTCATCTTTTTTATTTCCCTTTTTGCTGATGTTTGAATCCTGATATTTAAGGTCTGATCCGCTGTCTTTGCCATCAGATAAAACTATCTCGTATATGGCAGTTACCTGATGTCCGGCACCCATTTCTCCACCGTCCTTTGAATCATCAGTGAAATCCTCAGCAGCAAGTCCTCTGTTTTCATAGCCTACCAGTCTGTATTCGGATACCATAGCGGGGTTGAATTCGACCTGAAGCTTTACATCCTTAGCTACGGTTACGAAGGTCTGGCTCATCTCTTCAACGAGGACCTTTTTAGCCTCGCCCAGAGTATCGATGTAAGCATAGTTTCCGTTACCCTTGTCTGCTAATGTTTCCATTGTCGTATCTGAGTAGTTGTTCATTCCGAATCCGAGTACTGAAAGGAAGATTCCGGATTCTTTTTCTTTGGAGATCAGATCCTCAAGCTCTGATTGTGTAGTAAGGCCTACGTTGAAATCACCGTCTGAGCAGATTATGACTCTGTTAACGCCGTCTTCGATATAGTTTTCTTCAGCAAGTTCATATGCGAGCTGTATGCCGGCTCCTCCGTTTGTAGAGCCGCCTGCCTGAAGGCGGTTAAAGGTACGCATTATCTTGCGCTTTTCATCACCTGATGCACCGTCAAGCTTTACTTCTGTACCGCTGGCATAGGTTACGATGGAGATCCTGTCGTTCTCATCGAAGCTGTCAATTAACAGCTCCATGCTCTGCTGAATGAGAGGAAGCTTGTTACTGCTTGACATCGATCCGGATACATCTACCAGGAAAACGATATTGCTGTCAGGCATTTTGCTCTTTCTCATGGTCCTGGTATTTATCCCGAGGATCATAAGCTTAGCTTCTTCGTTCCAGGGACAGTCAGATATGGTTGCGTTGACTCCGAAGATATCATCATTTTCGGGATCATCATAATCATAGGTGAAATAGTTGACCATTTCCTCGGTGCGGAGCGCATCTGCGGGGAAGTCTCTGAGACCGTACCCCTGACTGACAAATCTTCTGAAGTTTGAGTAACTGGCTGTATCAACATCTGCAGCAAAGGTTGAAAGTGGGTTTGCCATCGTGTCTGAAAAACCGTTCTCAGCTATCGTTGAGTACTCCTCTGTGTTGTAGTAGCTGCTGTAATCGGGTTTTTCATAGCTGTTGCTATAACTGTATTTGCCATACATAGCCGGCTCGGCAGCGAGGCACGCATCTTCGGTTTCAGCGTATTCATATTCTGTGGCACCGGTCGTATCTGAGGCTGCATCGGTTCCGGAACTGTCCTTTTTAGTTTTGGAACTGTTCCTTGAGCTGGTTGTCTTAGCCTCTCCGGTGTTTTCTGACGAAACCTCAGATGTTGCTTCCTCGGAATATGAAGAAGCTGCTTCGTCAAGCTTAGCCGATCCGCATCCGATGAGCATAGATGCACTGATAGTTAAACTGAGAAGTGTACAGATGATCCTTTTTTTCATAATTTTTCCCTCCATGTATTGGTGTTTTTGTTTACGATATAGATACGGAGGGTGCCGGGAATATTTATGGGGTTTTTTAAAAAATTTTTAAAAAAAATATTTTGATCCCCGAAAACCTTAATTTTACGGGATTTTCATGATAAAATATTGATCGATAATGAACGGATTTAATGATAAAAAAATAAAACTGAACATAAAACATGCTATCGTCACCTCAATACTGGTCCTTGTAATGTTCATCGGAGTGTCTGTTATCTGCAGGATAACTCCGTTCGGGGACAAGACATTCCTTATGTTCGATCTTAAGAGACAGTATGTCGATTATGATTCATACCTTAAGACAGTACTGTCAGGTGATAATAACATCTTTTACTCTTTTTCAACGACCTTGGGATCCGGGACCACGGGCTTTTTTACATATTATCTGATGAGTCCCTTTCTGATCCTTTTATCCTTATGCCCTCAGAATCTGCTTCCTCTCGGGATAAGTATTGTCATATGCATTAAGCTGATGCTCGCTTCCTTTATCATGGATCTTTTTTTACAGAGGATCGTTATCGAAGAAAGGATAAATTCTTTAACGGAGGAAAAAAGCATCGGACTTATGATCTGCTCAGTCTCCTGGGCTTTTTCCGGTTTCCTTTTTGCTCACAGCATGAACATGATGTGGACGGATGTGGTGATACTGCTTCCGCTTCTTATATGGGCACTCGAAAATCTGCTTGAGAATGACCGCAAATGTCCATATATCGTATGTCTTACGGCCATGCTGATCATCAATTACTATATTTCGTTCCAGGTACTGTTATTTACGGCACTATGGACACTGATGAGGATATTTGTAAGGGCGGATAAACATCCCGTTAAACAGGTGATCAGAGTATTGATCCCAACCCTCATAGCACCGTGCATTGGAGCTTTTTTACTGATACCGACGGCGCTGGAACTCGCTAACAGCCCCAAGGATATCACTCAGCTGGGACTGGAACTTACAGGAAGCAATCTGCTGATCAGGGACGTATTTTCAAAGCTTCCCACCCTGGCATATGACTATATAGAAGCCAGATACGGGTATCCACAGATATTCTGTGGGGTATTACTGATAATGCTTACCATGTTTTACTTTATTGACAGGAAAAGGACCGTACGTGAAAGAGTGGGCATGCTGATCCTGTTTGTGATCATGCTCGTCTCATTCTGCCGGGATATCATAAATCTGATATGGCATGCCGGAATGGAGCCTTCGGGGCATCCTTACAGACAGGCATTTTTGTGGGTGTTCATGATGATACTGTGCTCTGCTCATGCGTTAAACGACATGGACAGTGACCTTAAGCTTATCCGGCTGTTTGCCGTTATCGGACTGATGGCATTGCTATTCTTTGAAGTCATCAGGAAAAGATATGATCATGTTTCAAAGTATACTCTCTATGCCAATGTTGCGCTTCTAATAATATACGGGATACTCTTCCTGGTATATTTCCTGCTGAAGAACAGATCTTCCAAAATTCCTGTGGTACTTGTGGCCGTAATGCTTTTCATCAATATTGCGGATCTTAGCATCAATGCGGTGTATACTCACACCTTCCAGTTCATGAACGGCCAGAAGCTGTCGGATTATTCGGATACGATATCCAGAACAGATGAGGCGGTGAGATATACTAAGACTCTGGACAGTTCTTTTTACCGTATGGAGAATCTGAATCCCAGACAGCAGAATGATGCGATGCAGTACGGGTATAACGGGATCACACATTACAGTTCAGCCGGAATGACGTATGTCAGATATTTCCTTCAGAAACTGGGATATAATGATGACGGACTTTATACACATTACGGACATGATAATACGGCGGCTGCAGACAGTCTGCTCGGAGTAAAGTATGTGATGTCGGATGGAATGTATCGGGTTCATGAAGGATATAAACAGATATTCGACGGGGATGAAAAGGTCTATGAAAATCCCTGGGCTCTGGGGGTTGCAACAGAGACGGATGGTTTTGATCTTAATGGAATATCCGTAGATTACCGCAGTATATCCTCGGATTCCATGGAGCATGTTCCGAATGTCGGACCGTTTGAACTTCAGGAAGATATATACAGCAGACTGCTGGGAGAAAAAGTATCGATATTTGCAGATGCTTCAGTCAGTCAAAGTGACATCTTTGAAGAAGACGGAAAATACTGTGTTGAATTTGTGGTAACTCCTGCCGGGGACGGAGAGCTTTATATGTATCTCGAGGGGCTTATCGGCCGGTTTGAGAGTCTGTCACTTTACATAGACGGAGAATTCCTGACGACATACGGAAATGCAGCTTGTCTTAAGGTTCTTAATCTGGGATACCGTAAGAGCAAAGATAAGATCACTGTCAGAGTATGCGCTGAAAATGAAGATGATAATTTCGGGAAAGCCAGGTTTGTAACGGAGGATATCCGAGCTATCGCAGATTGCTATGAAAAGCTTCAGTTCAGAAAATCCAAGATCACAAAGATCAGTTCATCACATCTTAAGATAAATACCGGCGATCATGAAGGCGTCTTCCTTTCAATCCCGTGTGAAAAGGGATGGAAGATAAAGGTTGACGGTAAAAAGACGGAGCCGGTCGCCGTATATGATTCTCTTACCTATATTCCCATATATGAAAATGCCACAGCGCATACAATAGATATGATCTTTATTCCGGAAGGAGCCTTCGCAGGTGCATTGCTCTCACTCATAGGGATAGTTATATTTGCCGGCTTGATTTTTTACGAAGAAAAATGGTCACGGGAGAAGATAATAAGGACAGTAAAAGCAGTGATGGTAGTGATCATAATTATGACACTGGGTTTTATCACTGTTGATGATATCAGGCAAAGAACCGCAGACAGGAGCTCCCTAATGTATGCTGATCTAGGCAACATCAGGATAAATATTTTTCACTCCGGACGGGAATACTATCTGTTTCTTCCGGGATACGCCGATGAGAAAGATCTGAAGTATTCAAAGGAAGCATTAAAACATGATATCAATGTAATGAAATCGGATAATATCCATACGATATTTATCTCTACCAGATCAGGCTCTCTTGATAATATCTATGCGGACAAAGAGTATAAAGAAGCCGGCAGGATCAAGGTTATGGATCCTCTGGGCAATGTCAGTGTGGATACAGGATTAAAATATATTAAGGGGAGGGGAAATTATTCCTGGATGAATTGGGAAAAGCGCCCCTTTTCGATAAAGCTCAAAGACGGGGCTTCGATATCCGAGTTGTCTTCGGAGAGTACCTATGCCCTGATAGCAAATGCATCGGATGAAACTCTTATCAGAAATGAGATAGCCAGACAAATGGAGATCCGTGCGGGAGTTCCGTATGCAAAATGCGGAATATATACGGATCTGTATATTAACGGTGATTACATGGGGAATTATTATCTGTGTGATACCATAGATATTGCACCGGATAAGATAGATATCCGGAACATGGAATCTGTAAATGATATGCTTCGGGCCGGAAACGACCCCTTGCCGGATGATGTTTATGAAACTTTGGAGCTGAAGGGATGGAATCTGCCGGAAACAGGAGAGGATATAACCGGAGGCTATCTTATCCAGAGAGAGTTTCCGGACAGATATCATTTGGAGTACGGAACTATAGGCAGCGGATTTTCCACTGCAAACAGTGAGCATTTTATAGTTGAATCACCCGAGCACTGCAGCGTATCGGAAATAAACTATATATCCGGATTTGTGGCAGAGGCCGAAAAAGCCATTATGGATCCACAGGGCATCAATCCGGACACGGGGATAGGCTATGAGGATTATATAGATATAGGATCTTTTGCGGACAGATATCTGGTAGAGGAGACATTAAAGAATTATGACGGTGGTGTCAGCAGTGCGTATTATTATAAGGACTGCGACCAAAAAGACGGTCATCTGTATGCCGGACCGGGGTGGGATTTTGATATGAGTCTCGGAAATTATCTTGACTGGATGCAGGAGCATATCGGAGATGCGGGAGGCTTTACGAAAATGGCGCTTACAGAGGGCTCCAGTGTCTGGTTTAAGGAACTTCTTAAGAAGGAGGAGTTCATGAAAACCGTAAGGAACGATTACAGAGAAAAGATACGGCCGTACCTTTTGGAACTTGAAGGAGGAAAGATAGAGGAATACCGAGAATATCTGGGTGCCTCAGCCGCTATGGACAGGATAAGATGGCATGATATGTATCAGGAAAATTCTTCGGGTAAAGAAGATGCCGATATTTATAATGAACTTACAGGATTCATTTCTTTAAGGAGAGAGTATTTGGACGGGGAATGGCTTGATTGATGGATTACAGGGTTGAAGACAAATATTTTATATACGAAGATGAAATGGCCTTCTTAAAACACAGGCTTTTAGAGATCATGAAACCGGATGCTCACGGCAGGGATGGGTCATATGTGGTCAGGAGCCTATATTTTGACGATCTTACGGATACGGCATATCGGCAGATAGAGGCCGGAACCGATCCAAGGAGTAAGTTCAGATTAAGGACCTATGACAATGACGGCACATATATCCTGCTTGAGGAAAAAAGCAAAAAAAAAGGCTTTACGCATAAGGAATCAGTTGTGGCCAGCCGAAAAACGGCGGAAGCAATCGTTTGCTGTAACAGTCCGTTTGAAGCGAACATATCATCAGGAGTCTTAAAGAATGAAGGGGATTTTCTTTTCAAAAAATTATATTATAATATGAATGCTGTACTGTTGCATCCTGTAGTCACGGTAGAATATGAGCGTACGGCTTATGTAGAAAAAGCAGGTAATGTAAGGATAACCTTTGATACCAATATCGGAGCAGGCAAAGATGTCCGCAGGTTCTTTGATGACAATGTTTTACCGGTTCCGGTACTGGAAAGGGGTCTGCATATAATGGAGATCAAATATGATGAGATATTGCCGGAATATATTAGGAGTGCGATCGATATCGGCAATCTCAGAAAGAGCGCATTTTCAAAATATTATTATGCCAGAAATGCAGTAGCAGATTGATATGACAGGAGGCTTTAAATGAGTTTTCAGGACGCATTGAAAAAATCTTTTTTGGAAGGGTTTACCGCCAATGAAATGCCGACGAGCATGGTACTGGCCATACTCGGAATAACATTTCTCATAGGAGTTTATATTTTTATAATATACAAGCTGGTAAACAGAACGGCCATGTATGATAAGAGCTACCATGTCGCTATGTCGATCATCTGTGTTATTACCGCGGGCATCATACTTGCGATGCAGTCAAGCATAGTCATTTCTCTCGGTATGGTCGGCGCTTTATCCATCGTCAGATTCCGTACTGCGGTAAAGGATACAATGGACCTGCTCTTCCTGTTCTGGTCCATAGGAGAAGGCATAATCTGCGGAGCCGGTCTTTTTGAACTGGCTATTGTAGTCGCTTTGATTGTTACGGCGGGTATCTTTATCCTGGAGTATCTGCCTTTTAACAAAAAACCGTACATTCTCATAGTAAACTGTAATGATCCGGGGGATGAAAAGAATATCCTGGAATCCGTAAAAAACCATTCAAAAGCATATAAGGTCAGATCGAGAAATATCAAAAAAACGGGACTTGATATGATAATGGAGGTCAGTACCGGACAGGAATCGGATCTGTTAAAGAGCATCAGCGATATTTCATCCGTAGAAAACGCATCTCTACTAACGCATGAAGGAGAAGTCAGATTTTGAAATACCATATAGATTATCACGGGGATGATTATGCCACATCCATGTACAATTCAAGAAGGATGCTGGAACTGTGTGACAGCGGCAAATTAAACTCCATGAGTATCATTCCGAATATGAGGTATTACCGGGAGTGCATGGATTATCTTCATAAAAAATGGGATACGCTTAAACATCGTCCGCTGCTTTCGATACATCTTAATCTGATCGACGGATATGCGCTTTCAGATCATCATAATCCGGTTCTGTGCAAAGAAGGCGGAATAATAGACTGCTCCTGGGAAAAACTGTTCCTTTATTCGTATCTTCCCGGAAAAGAGCATGACCGACTGAAAAAAGATCTTCGCTCAGAGATCAGAGCACAGATAAAAAGAGTTTATGAGGACCTCCCCGAAGGAGCGGCTCTTCGCGTGGACTCACATCTTCATACGCATATGATACCTATAGTATTCGATGCGATGATGGGTGCATTGAAGGATCTTAGGCTTCTGGATAAAACGGAATATATCAGAGTTTCCGATGAACCGCTGATGCCGTTTTTAACAACAAGGGGAGTTCTGTTTACATTTCCGGCCGTTAATATCATCAAAAACCGGATCCTTCATTTTTTATCCGGCAGGGTAAAAAGAAGACTGGCCGGGCTAAATATGGATCAGGGGATGCTGTGGGGTCTGTGCATGTCAGGGCGCATGGATAAAGAACGCATGGATCTGGTAGCACCTAAGATACTCGAAATTGCAAAAAAAGAAGACAGGTACCTTGAAGTACTCTGTCATCCCGGAATAGTTCTTCGGCAGGAAAGCGTCGAAGAATACGGAAAAAGCGATATGGCCGCATTTTTTTCAAAGAACAGGAATGTAGAATATGATGCAGTCATGCATAGATCAATCTGACAGTATCAGTTATGATCCCTGAAGATATACCTGGGCCTGTTCTTAACTTCATTGAACATCTTGGACATATAGACGGAAATGATACCCAGACTCGATAAGATCGCACCGGTCGAGAGAGTGATGAGGATTACCAGCGAAGGATAACCGCCTACTGCTTCACCCATGAAATACGTAACTATTGCATCAATACCGAGGATAACACCGATGATTATGACGACAATGCCCAGGAATGCTATCAGATACAACGGAGTATAGGTAAAGGCAATTATATTGCGTAGAGCATACTTAACGAGAGAAAACCCGGACCATTTGCTGACACCGGCTGCCCTGTCCTTTACTTCGTATTCAACGGACGTGCTCTTAAATCCGGTCCAGAACGTCAGGGCGCGGAAAAACGTATCTTTTTCGGTAAAAGATCTTAATACATCTATGACTTTTCGATCTATCAGCTTAAAATCCGAAGAATTCTGCATATCAAAACCGACAAGGGAACTGATGATCTTGTAGAACAATCCCGCAAACAGACCGTGTGATCTGGCCTCTTTGCCTCTTGAAGCTTTGATGCCTTCAATAACCTCAAAGCCTTCATCCCACTTTGATACCATTTTCTTTATGGTCTCTACCGGATGCTGAAGATCTGCATCTATAACCACTGCACAGTCTCCGGTACACAGATCGAGACCGGCAAACATTGCAGCCTCTTTGCCGAAATTCCTGGAAAAAGATCCGTACCTTACGGAAGGGTCCGCTTTAGCCAGACTGATCATCTTTTCATAGGTGGAATCCTTTGATCCGTCGTCTACCAGCACCAGCTCGAGTTCATGGTCGGACAGAGATTCCTTCCAGAATGATGTTATTGTTTTGTAAAACAGATCTATCGTTTCCTCTTCATTAAAGCAGGGAACGATAACGGAAACTTTTTTCATATTTTGTATTATACACAGAAAGGATCATGAATTAAAGGACAGTTTACAAATATGGCGCCAAAAAGTAAAATTGAGGATATGGGAGAAAAAGACTCAGTAAATACCGAAAAGCCCATAACCGAAGAGGTTCAGGCCATAAAGACATCCGACTTCATGAAGGAGACCATCAAGCAGCGTCCCATCAACAAAAAGAAGCTGCTAAGAAGGCTCTTTATCACGATAGCCATGGCGGTCGTATTCGGTCTGGTCGCATGTGTGACATTCCTTATACTTGAACCGGTGATAAACGCCAGGATAAATCCGGACAAACAGCAGGAAGCCCCGCAGATCAATCCGGTTTCCTTTGTGGAGGAGACGGAAGAAGAGGAGACCAAACCTGAGGATATGATCGCAGATGAGATGGAACTGGCTCCTGTGATCATAGAACAGGCACCGCTTGATGATGAACAGATAGAACAGGTACTTTCCGAAATGCAGCTGGGAGTTAATGATTATCTGTCCATTTCAAATGCAATGGTCGATCTTTGCAAAAGCGTTCAGAAATCCGTCGTAAGTGTGATCGGGATTACTCAGGATAAAGACTGGATCAATAATGAATATGAAAATGAAGATATAGTTTCCGGAGCCATAATAGCTGACAACGGCGTAGAAATGCTGATACTGACCAATCTTACATCGATAGATACATCTGAGGATTATGAGGTAAGATTCTGTGACGGTATAAGCTATAAGGCCGCCATCAAGGAATATGATAAGGAATCGGGACTGGCGGTCATGTCCGTCAGAAAA
>JAILAN010000134.1 GCA_024681595.1 Lachnospiraceae bacterium | reverse complement strand
GTGGCCCTCATACTCTTTATTTCACTTATGATCGGCAAAACGGTCTACAGCATGGAAAAGAATGATTCAAGAGGCCACATCCTCGATGATCATTCGGCCGAGGCCGAAGAGGAATACAGGGCGCAGGTCAGGGATATCCTCGATGAACTGGGATACAGGAATGCGGGCATCATGTTAAGCGTCGTGGTCGAAGGAGACGGTAACAGGGAGTATACGTTAAGGATAAACCACAGGAAGCTTACGGATGATTCATCGGCGGGAGTACGGAAAACGCAGGAGCTTAAACAAAGGATTGGCGCGTTATCGGGCATTTTGACAGATTCGGATGTAGAGGTCATTTTTTAAAGGGACTGCTGGTTATCGTATCCGGGATTTGGTACAATATACGATGAAGCTTTAAATCGATTTCGGAAAGGATATCCAACATGAATACTATTTTACCCGGACAGATCTATAGGCATTTTAAAGGCAATGAATACGAGGTCATCTGTGTAGCCAGGCATACGGAGAGTGAGGAGGACCTGGTCATATACAGATCGGTGAAGAATCCGGATGCTATTTATGCCAGACCCATGGAGATGTTTACTTCCGAAGTGGATAAAGACAAATATCCCGAAGCGGGACAGGAACTGAGATTCGAGCCCGTATCCGGAGATAATAACGCAACGACGGCAAATAAACAGACCGATGATAAAAACAGTTCCTTTGAAAGTGAATTCATTAATGCCGGTTCGGAGCAGATACCGGGAATCGACCCCGGGGTGCTGGCTTTCCTTGACACCGATGATTTTGAAAAGAAGTTCAATATCCTCTCGGACATGCATGGACGTGTCGATGAGTCGATGTTAAACACCATGGCATTTTCGGTAGACTTTGAGTTTAATGAAGGTTCGGTCGAGGATAAATACAATGAATTATTAAACTGCATCAGCCTTCGCGCCAAGTTTGAATGCAGCAGATTAAGATAACCGCAAACATTTGTTCGAAAAACCGTTGACAAAACATATGTTCGATTTTATACTGTATATACCGATCGATCATGAGTAACTACAGTTGATTAGCTGGAACCCAGACAGGTTCCCGGAGGAACGCTTATGGCATATGATTTATCAAACAGACTGGTTATCGGAATTTCCTCAAGAGCACTATTCGACCTTACGGCCGAAAATGATATTTTTGAAAAAGAAGGAATAGATGCTTATTGCCGCTATCAGGTGGAGCATGAGAATGACCTGCTTCAGCCCGGGAACGGGTTTTCGCTGGTCAAGGCTTTGCTGAATATAAACAGGATACCCGGACAGGAGGGCAGGGTCGAAGTCATAGTAATGTCCCATAACAGCCCGGACACATCACTACGGGTATTTAATGCCATAGAACATTACGGTCTTGATATAACGAGAGCTGTACTGGCATCCGGAGCTCCTCTTACTCCGTATCTTGAGGCATTCAAGACTGATCTTTATCTTTCTGCTGATGAAAAAGACGTTCAGATGGCAATAGACTGCGGAATCGCGGCAGGTATCATATGTGATGATACGATATCCACACCGGATATAGATCCCGATGATGAGATACGCCAGATCAGGATAGCATTTGACGGAGATGCGGTATTATTCTCGGATGATTCCGAACAGATATATCAGGAACAGGGACTCGAGGCATTCGAGGAAAATGAGAGGAAGCTTGCCAGGGATCCCATGAAGGCAGGACCGTTTGCCAAGTTTCTTAAGACCATCTCGGATCTGCAGAAGGAACTTCAGGAGGAGGCTCCGATAAGGACAGCTCTTGTAACCGCCAGGAGTGCCCCTTCACACGAGAGAGTCATCCGCACGCTACGTGCATGGGATGTACGTATCGACGAAGCTTTCTTCCTCGGCGGCATTACAAAGCGCGATGTATTGAAGGCTTTCGGCGCTCATATCTTCTTTGATGATCAGGCAGTACATACCAAACCGGCATCGGAGGTAGTGCCTTCTGCCAGGGTGCCGTATAAGAAAAAGGCCCCACCGGGAGATGAACCCTCATAACAGGTATGGGAGAAAATGATCATGAAGTCAGATTTCATGCGAAGAATTATTTCCGGTTTTAAAAGGACAGGCTCAATGCTTAAGTTGAGTCTGCTTATTATTCTTGCAGCTTCCTTAATACTTATGGGCTGCTCGGATGACAAAGATAATGATGACAAAGAGGATACGGAGAAAGTGGAAACTCAAAAGAAAGACGGCGGATCGGAATCCGAAAAAGACAAAAAGGACAGGTATATAGTCGGCAAAGGCATTCGGGAAGACGATAT
>JAILAN010000118.1 GCA_024681595.1 Lachnospiraceae bacterium | reverse complement strand
ATCTCCCTTGCGGAGCCCCGACAGAAACTCTTCACTGGTCAGCTTTATCTTAAGAGAATCACCGTCAATCACAAGTTCACCGTCTGTGTCGTTCTTTCCGTTCTGATTCCTGTACGAGCGCCTGATCTCATCTATCTGATTGGAATAACCGAGCATATCATATAATCCGTCCTTGACAGGCATCCCGTAATGGACTTTATCTTGAAGCTCGGTTCCGAGAATGACATAGATCGCATCGTCATCCATCTTTGCATCCCAGAGCTTAAAGATATCCCTGTACTTCTGTACCGGTACCTTCGCCCCGTTGCCATAAGGAAGGGCAAGTTCGGTCGTATCTATTTCACGCAGCTCGTCCGCTTTAATGACCTGTTTTCCTCCATACACAAGATAGTTGAACGCATCTGCAAATATATCATTATTGAAAAGATATCTCTTTCCTTCAGTATCTATAACTCCCACTTAAGTACTCCTTATTCTGTCCAATGGTATACTTTCCCTTTTAACCATACTATACAAGATCAGCCATGTTTTTTCAAGATGGTAACAAGCGGATATCCCATGTTTTTACGCACTTCCCGTCACAGGGAATGATCATTCCTACTATGCTTATGAACCTGTTCCTGCTGACGCTCTGCCTGCCTTCTTGTGCTGTTAGCCTGATGGGTTGCTTCGATCGCTTGTTCCAATGCCTCTTCGGCTTTCAATTCTGCGATAGTGCGTGCCCCTCCGATAGTAGTACCGTTAAGTACAGGATACAGATCCTTTTCGGAATGTTCATTAAGGTATTCCTGATATATCCGGTGGAACCTCCTCATCTCGGGCTGAGGTGCATCCGAGGTGGTCACCCGAGGGGGCAGGCATTAATCATTTAATGATAAACGATAAAAAATAGTTGACAGATGATAATAAAGGGTGTAATATGCATTTAACGATAAACATTAAATAATTAATCTTAAGCGAAAGGCAAGGTACAACGATATGGAACTGGCAATACAGAAACTCATTAACAGCGTAGTGCAGATAATACTGTTCACACTGTTACCTTTTATCTGGTGGCTCATCACCGCAAGGAAGGAAACGGGGTTCTTCAAGTGGATAGGATTAAAAGGCAATAAAGCTGCAAAGGACAATAAGACTGCACTCTGGACTGTAGTCATTCTGGTTTGCTTCACCGGCTTAGCCGCATACATGTTATACAGCATGAAGGGAATAGAGATGGCGACATCCGAATTTTCCGGCCTTGGCATAGCGGCGATCCCTGCAGTTCTGATCTACGCAATACTTAATACCTCGCTCCCCGAGGAGATCGTGTTCAGGGGTTTCCTCTTAAAGAGGATATCGGCGAAGTTCGGATTCCACGCAGGAAACATTGTTCAGGCGGCTGTTTTCGGAATCATTCACGGCGTAATGTTCTTCTCATACACCGGTATCGTAAAGGCAGTCGTTATCACGCTCTTCACCGGTGTGATCGGATGGTTTATGGGTTTTATCAACGAAAAGAAAGCAGAGGGTTCGCTGATACCGAGCTGGTGCATACACGCAGCTGCAAACATCTTCTCGGGACTCTGCGCAGCATTCAGTATATTTTAAATCGTAGGGATATAGAAAAGGAGGCATACTATGAATAAGGAAAACGCACTTAAAAGCATCAACAAGATCGGAAAGATCGGCACAGTTATAAGCACGATCATGCAGATACTACTGATAGTCAGTATTGTGGTAGTCATTGCAGCGGCCATCGCAGTCCTGAAAATACCTGATGATACGCTTGAATTCAGAATAACGTCCGGCGGTACCATTGAGTTTAATACAGATGGTCTGGCGAAGAGTGGCATCAAACTTTTTGCGAACAAACCTGACTCTTCTAACGTGGATGTGAACTTCAGTTTTAACGGCATCGATTACAGAGCGGTGAACACTGCAGTTGAAGGCAATCGTGTATCAGCCGAGCTGGAGGGAAAGACCAATGTGATCAATCAGTCAGCACTTGTGATCGTAGTCATCGCTGCAGGCGTCATCGTCCTTATAACAATGGCTGTCATGATCTTTGTGAAGAAGTTGTGTGTATCAATAAGGGATTGCAGCACCCCCTTTGAGCATGGAGTGATCGTCAACTTAGAGCACTGTGCCTGGGCACTGATCCCCTGGGTGATAGTATGCGGCATTGCAAAAAGTGTGATAGAAGCTGTCCTTAGCGGAGCTCAGAATATTATGATCGGCGTAAGTCTTTCGACAATCCTTGTGATAGTGCTTATCTTTGGCCTGAGCTACATCTTCAAATATGGTGCAGAGCTTCAGACTGAATCAGACGAAACACTGTAAGGAGGGCATGAAAATGGGAAAGATTATACTTCGTCTGGATCGTGTGATGGCAGACCGAAAGATGAGCCTGAACGAGCTCTCAGAGAAAGTCGGTGTCAGCAACGTCAACCTTTCAAAGATAAAAACAGGAAAGATAAGTGCAGTCCGATTCTCCACCCTTGAAGCTATATGTGAAGCGCTTGACTGTCAGCCCGGGGATATCCTCGAGTACGACAAAAACTGAGGCTGTATGACGGCTCCGCGTCCCGGCTTAGATGCTGACAGTGGAGCTGTCAGAGCGTCTTATCCGAGTATCTTCGAATAATTGACTCTGTTTACGATACACCAGAGTTCCAGTGTCCTGCAGAGATTTTCGTAGTCAGAATATTGCCCTTGTTATCCGGCGACTTCTTGCCGAGGTTGTACTGGTATTTTGTATTATCCTTAGTGATAACGACCATGTCTCTTGTGAGGATCTCGTAATCCGCTGGTACCATGAGGACGTTCAGAACGTTTCCTGCGCTGAGTGCCTGATTCCCGAGAATGAGAGTGTATTTATCAAGGAAGATCCGGTCGGGGAGATTTTTCATTTTTTTATACAGGATCCCTGAGGGAATAACTTCCCATAAGATGTTGGCCAATGCTGCAATCCCCGCCATGATCAGTATGGTCATGAAGACTGCAGAATCTACTTTAGTGATAAAATAATAGATCATCATACCGATAAAGGTCACAAGCAGAAGGATCGTAAATATGCACCAGCCAAAGAATTTCTTTGCGTTAGTGTTAAAGATATCATCGTTGGGTATGCGAAAATCAATCCCCTTCTCGAAATAATCGGTGGAGGCATTTATATCATTAGCTTCTGTAAATCTTGCCCGGCCGAGATACGTTACGAACCGGCAAATGCGGAGAAGTCGTAGTGTGTCGTTTTACCGCCCTTTATGAGGTCGAAACCGTCATCATGGATCTGCATATAGTATTCTTTCATAAAAATGAAGAAGAGAAGCGCCGCAACAAGTCCTGCCGAGACAGCTGCAAGTAAGCAGTAAACGGCATTCTCATCAATGTCTGTCACGCAGCCTGAGATGAGCAGTGTGACCATGAAAAAGCCGAGAAATGCCCAAAAAGCTGCGTTCCTACCATATCTTAATCCTGTTTTCCGGAGCAAGATACATCAGATCGACTTCCTTGATATCGTAAGTATCATAGAACTCGTCAAATTGCTGATTGGTTACGTTGATACGCAGATGGCTCAGCGGATGCTCGTTGGTATAGTCATAGCGGTCTGAGATAAGCGTACTCTGCTGTCTCCATAATATCGAATGATTTCGGAAGAATTCGTCGTAATCAAAACCGTCAATATCTTCCGCGATCTTAAGCGCGATGCTCATGCCGCCGATATCCGCGCTGGCTTCTCCCCACATGGCAGTACCGTCGCAACGTCCGTAAGGCACGGGGATGATGGAGTTGAAGTAATCTGCTACTTTTTCCGCACGTTTCATGTATGCTTCATAATCGGCAGCCGGCATCCAGCCGTTGGGATTGTTGTCATCGGCTACCAGGTTGCCGTCTTTATCGTATTTGATCCCGTTGGGGTCGAAGCCGTGTGTCAGTTCGTGCCCGATGATCTCCCCCAGTCTTGCCAGTCTTTGCTCCTCAGACATATCAAGAGAAAATGTCTTATCATTTACAAAAGCAGACAGGATCAGGAACTGGTTATATATTCCCATGTAGTATG
>JAILAN010000099.1 GCA_024681595.1 Lachnospiraceae bacterium | reverse complement strand
AGGATGCTACCGTATCAGACCCATGTACATTCTTCTTGCTGTTGCCATCTACGGGGTCGCCGTTGCCGCATCGATCGGTATTTCCGTGCTTTTCGGAGGCTCGGTTGAGCAGTTTTCGTTCACGGAGGATTTTTCGTTCTCTATAGCCGGTACCTCAGCTCTTCTGACTATTGTTCTCGCATCGGTCATTGAAGAGGTTGCATGGCGCGGGTATGGTGAAGACGCAGTGGGACAGTACAACACATGGTTTAAGGAGTCACTTATTTTCGCCAGTATCTGGGCATGCTGGCACCTTCCTCTTTTCGTTCTTCCGGGAACATACCACTATACATTAACGGAGCTTGGGCCTGCATATATCATTAACTTTCTCATAAGTACGATACCGATTGATTTTATCCAGACATGGCTCTATGTAAAGAACAGACGAAGCATGCTCGCAACGATAATCTTCCATCTGTTCATCAACTTCTTCCAGGAGAAGATCGCCATGACACCGGAAACAAAGATCATAGAGACGGGAGTGTTCTTCGTTCTTGCAGCCATAATAGTTGTAACAAACAAAGAGATGTTCTTTGAGAAGAAACACATTGGCAGGCTTCTTGAAATCCAGCTTGAGGAGGATCAGTGCGGTGAAGGCAAACTTCAGAAAGTTTCTGCTGCTGTGGAGCGGTGAGCTTGTCTCCTCGATAGGAGGAGGACTGACCAGCTTCGGACTCGGAGTGTATATATTCAATAAGACCGGAAGCGCTGCCGGAATGGCGCTGGTGACTTTGCTGGGATTCCTTCCGACATTTCTCCTCGGGATCCCGGCAGGAGTTCTGGCTGACCGGTATGACAGACGGCTGCTGATGATGATCGGGGACGGATGCTCTGCTGTCGGGGTGATCTATATACTGATCTCGATGCTAAGGGGAGAGGCTACCCTGACGCAGATATGCATAGGTGTACTTATCAGCGCAGTATTTTCGGCCCTTCTGGAACCCTCATACAGAGCAACGATAACTGATCTTCTGACGGAAGAAGAGTACTCCAAGGCGGGCGGTCTCGTTTCGCTTGCCGGCAGTGCAAGATATCTGATATCACCGCTTATTGCGGGACTGCTTCTTTCTGTAAGTGATGTCAGACTGCTGCTTGTCATAGACATATGCACTTTTTTCCTGACGGTTATCTGTGTGGCCGTTGTGCGCGGGACCATAGATAAGAAACAGCCGGAGGCTGCGGAGCCGTTTTTTAAGAGCATAGCACAGGGATGGAAGATCATATCAAAGAAGAGAGGGGTTCTTTTACTCGTGCTGGTCTCGTCACTGATCACATTGTTCATGGGAATGTTTCAGATATTGGCGGAACCTTTCATATTGGCATCATATGATGCCGCAACACTTGGTGTGGCCGAAACGATATGCGCCTGCGGGATGCTTGTGACGGCGCTGTACCTTGGGATCCGCGGTATAAAAAAGGGTTTTTCGAAGATCCTTGCAGTATCGCTTGCTTTCGCCGGTGTATTTATATTTCTGTTCGGGATCTCAAAAAACATAATCCTTATCTGCTTTTTCGGTTTCATGTTTTTTGCCTCTCTTCCGGCCGCAAATAACTGTCTGGACTATCTGGTAAGGACCAATATCCCTGACGAGGTACAGGGACGTGCGTGGGGCCTGGTAGGATTCATATCGCAGCTCGGATATGTTGTTGCATATTCGGTATCCGGAGTTGCAGCCGATGTTGTTGGAAAGATCACCGGATCAGGTGTCGGCGGCGGTTCTGCGATCGTGATAATGACCGCAGGAGTACTTCTTGTCATTTCGGCATTAAGCATGATCCCCATGAAGAGCATAAAAGAACTTGAGGTACATATGGTATAATCCTGTTATGAGACTGTTTCTTGCGATAGAACCCGATAACGGAATAAAGGATGAACTTTGTTTTATTCAGAAAAGACTGCAGCTTCAGGGGGTAAAGGGAAACTTTACACCCCGTGAGAATATGCATCTTACGCTTGCTTTTATCGGAGAGTACAACGATCCGGAGTTTGTTTCGGAAGTGCTGGAAAGTATCACATTTGAGCCCGTAAGGCTTGTTATTGACGGATTCGGCTGTTTCGGTGATATATACTGGATAGGGATCGGTGAAGACAAGGGCCTTGAGACCAATGTAAAGCGCATAAGGAAAGCATTTGCGGATAATGATATACCATTTGACCGTAAGAAGTTTACTCCTCATATGACCCTTATCAGAAAGATGCAGTACGATAAAGGTATTCCGTCCGATACACCTTTTCCTGCAGGGATGGATGTTGATCACATCACGCTCATGCGATCGGATCGTGGCAGGAGCGGAATGATATATACGGCACTTGACGAGATCCCCATAACATGATTTTTGTAATAAGCTGACAGCATGATACGGAACGTATCGTCGATGTGACGATACGTTTCTTTGCATCTTTATGGTTCTTTGATACTTTCATTTTGCCGCAGGCAATATCGTATGAAAGGATGAAGAGAACATGAAGGAAAAAAGAAATCTGCTGACAGGGATCGGGTTGATAGGAGCTTTTGCTCTATGGACTGTTTTGATCCTGTGCGTAGATGTGAAGGCCGCAGGACAAAATGGAACAAAGATAGGATTTGCTGTTTTTAATGTATGGTTTCATCAGCTTACCGGAGTGCATATGACGCTTTATACCATCACGGACTGGCTGGGGCTTGTTCCGATATTTATCTGTATGTGCTTTGGAATGCTGGGATTGGTACAACTGATAAAGAGACGGAACCTGTTAAGTGTCGATATTGATATCCTGTTATTGGGTGTTTATTATGTGCTGGTCATAGCATGCTATTTGATCTTTGAGATGATACCGATCAATTACAGACCTGTTCTGATAGAAGGAAGGCTGGAAGCATCATATCCGTCTTCGACTACATTACTGGTACTGGCCGTTATGCCGACACTTTGGTTACAGGTATACAGGCGGGCGGTAAATCCACTGATCAGAAAAGCGTCTGAGGTGTTCGTGATCGCTTTTTCGGTTTTAATGGTGATCGGAAGACTTATCTCAGGGGTGCATTGGGTGACAGATATTATCGCTTCGGTTATATTAAGTGCGGGACTGTTTACTCTGTACCGGGCAGCTGTAATGTATGCGGATAAGGCGAAGATAGCCGATAGGAGAAAAGATGGAGTTTAACGAAAAACTACAGGAATTAAGGAAAGCCAGATCACTGACACAGGAAGAACTGGCGGAAGCCCTGTTTGTCTCAAGGACAGCTATATCAAAATGGGAACAGGGCCGCGGCTATCCAAACCTTGATTCGCTTAAGGAAATATCGAAGTTTTTTTCCGTGTCGGTCGATGAACTGATCTGCCCGGAAGAGATCATTTCTGCGGCGGCAGATGAAAAGAAAGACTGTATGGATAAGTACATATCTCTTATCTGCAATATGCTGGATATCTTTTTGGCATTGCTTATGTTTCTGCCTGTATTCGGAAACGGAAGTAGTGATCCGGCATCTGTGGCGCTGTTTGCGATCACGGGCCTGAGGGTATGGATCAAAACAGTTTTTGCGGTTTTGATCGGTGTAACGGTTTTAAACGGTATCTGCGGTGTTATCATCAGCTGGTTTGATGAGCCGGCCCGGGGCCGCCGCGCTCTTGTAACGGGGATGGTGCTCTCCGTTGCATGTTCAGCGGTATTCATCCTGACAAGACAGCCTTATGCAGGCATCATATGTCTGGCCGTTCTGGTAGTAAAGGGTTTGCTGATGGTCAAGGGAAAGAGTTTACTGTGAGAAGATTTATAGGGAGAATAATATGATGAATACAAATGATTATACAATACGATCAGAAAGAAAAGAGGATTACAGGGCAGTTGAGAACCTGGTGAGAGAATCATTCTGGAATGTTTACCGTCCGGGATGCAGCGAGCATTACGTAATTCATGTTCTGAGGGATGATCCGGCATTTGTAAAAGAGCTGGATTTTGTTATGGAACAGGACGGAAAACTGATCGGGCAGAATATGTTCATGAAGACGATAATAGAGGCGGATGACGGTAGGACGATACCTGTATTGACAATGGGTCCGATAGGGATCATTCCCGAATTGAAGCGTAAGGGTTATGGGAAGGCTATACTGGATCACTCTTTGGAAAAAGCTGCAGAAATGGGCTTTGGGGCTGTTCTTTTTGAGGGGAACATAGACTTCTATGGCAAGAGCGGTTTTGATTATGCAAGTAAGTTTGGTATTCGTTACCATGACCTGCCGGAGAATGCGGATTCATCTTTCTTTCTGTGCAGGGAGCTGATACCGGGATACCTGGATGATGTGACCGGAGTTTATCAGACACCGCAGGGATACTATGTGAAGGATGAGGATGTGGACGAGTTCGATAAAGAGTTTCCTCCCAAAGAGAAGAAAAAACTACCGGGGCAGATATTCGGATAAGTTTTTGTTGACATATTCCACAAGTGGAACTAAACTCTCAATATGTTCCACTTGTGGAATATTGTATTTTAAGGAGGTAAGATAAATGCTGAAGCATGGTATTTTGGGACTTCTGAATTACGGAAACATGACCGGATATGAGATCAAAACGGCCTTCAATGATTCGTTAAACCATTTCTGGCATGCGCAGACCAGTCAGATATACAGGGAACTGCAGGCGCTTGAAAAGAACGGCTGGGTAACGGTTACCAAAGTGGAGCAGAACGGAAGACCTGATAAAAACGTCCTTTCCATAACGCAGTCAGGACGTGATGAGCTTAAAGAGTGGCTTAATGATGATTCAGCTGTAAGCCCGGTCCGAAATGGCATGCTTATGAAGGTCTTCTTCCGGGGAGAATACGGCATTGACGAAAACATTGCATATTTCAGGAACCTTGCAAAAAGAGAGACGGTTTTCCCGAAAGGCAGTGATGTGACAGGAGAGGTTAGTGACGGTTACAGACGTAAGATAGATGATCCTTTAAAAGCTTTATACTGGAAGTTCACGATAGATTTCGGCGTAATGTATGAGAGGATGCTTGATGAATGGTGTGATAACTGTGCGAACGAACTGGAAAGACTAAAAGAAGGAGTAAAGGGGAAATGAAACTGTTGATCTATGACCGGGACATTACGCTTAGTGATTCCGTTAAAGAGAAATATGACCGGGTGATATTTGCCGATGGCAGATATGCACCTTGCCAGGGTTGTTTTAAATGCTGGACCAAGACTCCTGCGACCTGTGTGATGAAAGATTCGCTGCATGAGATGTGCAGGATAATCGGATTGACTGATGATCTGGTGATAGTTACCGAAAACTGGTACGGAGGATACAGCCCGGTTATCAAGAATATCCTGGACCGTTCGATCGGAATGTCAACTCCTATGAGTACATACAGACATTGGCAGATGCACCATGTGCTCCGTTACGGAAGATACAACAGTGCCAGGATCTATGTCACAGGAGATATCAGTGACAAAGAAAAAGAGACATGGAAGCTTATGGGCCAAAGGAACGCTCTCAATTGGGGAGTATCCGACGTAGAAGTGATTTTTTCCGATCCTTTTTCTGATGGGGAGGGAGCTGATTTATGAAAACGGTATTTATAGACTGCAGTCCCAAGAAAAGGCTGAGCGCATCGGGATTCATCATGGGACTTACCGAATTGTTTGTTTTGGGGAAAAAGAAGAATGAGAAACTGAGGACCCCGGCGGATCATGAACGCATCCTGAGTGAGATCTCAGATGCCGAAACGATAGTATTTTCCATGCCTCTTTATGTGGACGGAGTACCTTCTCATCTGCTGCCTTTTCTTAAGAAGATGGAGACGTTCTGTCGTGAACATAATAAAACCTTTAATGTTTATGTCATTGCGAACAACGGCTTTATTGAAGGAAAGCAGAATGAACCGCTGATGCGGATCATGGAGAACTTCTGTGACCGAAGCGGCATAAAGTGGTGTGGGGGCCTCGGAATCGGTGGCGGAGTAATGATGAATGTTATGCGTATCCTGCTCGTTGTCTTTCTGGGGATAGCGGTACTGCGAACGATACTGTCGCTAATAAACGAAGGATCATTCTTTCCGGTCAGGCCTTGGATCGTATTCGGTAATCAGATCCTCGAAGTTTTGGCACTCGGATGCGGTATAATCACATTTGATATATGGTTTGCGAACTGTATCAACAGGAAGAAAGAATACGGGAAGCATTATACAAGGATCATGCTGCCGTCGTTTGTATTCATTATATGTGCGGATTTATTCTTTACGATCATATCGGTATTTCAGGGCGGCATATTCAGGGGATGGTTTTCCAGGAAGAAGCCGACAGAATGAGTACGGTTATGAGGTAATGATTTATGATATTACGGGAACTAAACGAAAACGAAGTGGGATTATTAAAAGATTTTCTGTATGAGGCGATCTATATTCCGGAGGGTGTAGAGCCGCCTGACAGATCTATCATAGAGCAGCCTGAACTGAAGATATACTATGAGAATTTCGGAACAGGCAGCGCAGATCACTGTATTGTTGCAGATGATAATGGCGTGGTGATCGGTGCAGTCTGGACGAGGATCATGAATGATTACGGACATGTGGATGATGAAACTCCGTCATTCGCCATATCCCTTTACAAGGAATACCGGGGACAGGGCACAGGTACAAAGCTGATGAGGGAAATGCTTGCGCTGCTCAAAGAAAAAGGTTTTCATAGTGCATCATTGGCGGTGCAGAAGGCGAATTATGCTGTCCGGATGTATGAGAAGGTCGGATTTAAGACAGTGGATGAAAATGATGAAGAGTATATAATGGTGTGTGAGTTATAATTGCTTGTTTATTAAGGAGATATGTAGATGGATATCATATTCGATGAAGCAACAAAGGAAGACATTAATGAATTGATACGTATGCGGATCGCTTATATGATCGATGATTTTGGCTCTGTCTCCGATCGCGAGAGGGAGGGCATGGAGACACAGCTGCCTGACTATTTTGAAAGAAAACTCGGAACAGAGCTTGTTGCGTTTGTTGCCCGAGATGCAGACAGAATAGTTTCCGTTGCCTATCTTCATATTATTGAAATGCCTGCCAATTCAATATTACTGAATGGTCTGTACGGGGAGGTATTAAGCGTATATACGGAGCCGGAATATCGAGGAAAAGGTTTATGTACCAGATTGATGGAAAACCTTGTTGAATACGGCAGGAAAACAGGCTTGGGACGTATCGATCTTTCCGCTACCGACGACGGATATCCAATCTATGCAAAGGTTGGATTTAAGGATAAAGAACACAGATACCGTGATATGAGGTATAAGCTTGATGAGGCCTGAGTTTGACAGCATTAAGGACTATGCAGAGTTTTGTAAGTATTACTGGTACAGGGAAGAACTTATCAGGATCTGTAAGGATCATGGTCTGAAGGCTGACGGCAGTAAGATAGAACTGAACAAGGTGGTTGAAGCTTATTTTTCAGGCAAGAAGATTCTGCCGGAAAAGAAAAAACCGGCTAAGAAGCGAAAGGCAACTGTTACGGAACCTGCTTTGGACACAGGGTTGATAGAATGCGGCTTCACATTCGGGAACAGATTCCGGGAGTTCTTCAGGCAACAGACCGGGGAAGAAAACTTTAAGTTCAATGTCGATATGGTCGCCACAGTTAAAGCTGTTAAGGAAAGCGGTGATGAGAGCTTTACCCTCGGGGATCTGTTGGATATATACTACGGTAAAAAGGTGTACGCCACCTATGATAAATCTGCCCTTCAATGGAACAGGTTTGTAAAGGATTTTTGCGAGGATGAAGCAACGATAGCCTTCAGTGAACGGCTCAAGGCGGCAGCGGCATTATGGAAGATCGTCAGAGAGTCGGATATGAAGAAAGAATATTCGCGCGAATTGCTTGATAAATATCGGGATGTTATTTCTTACGAGACATACATGTAAAACTAACTTCTGATCATACACGGATGTTATAATTTCGAGGTAAAGAGTTTTCCGTGGAGTATTTTGTCAGTTATTCCGCCGACCATCATACACCACTATATCTTGCGGCATGATTCCAATAGGAATCTAAATATAGTATCACGGTGAACAGTTTAGGACTATATGAACGGTATGATATGGGTGAGGCAATTGTCCGTGAGAGGATAGAAAAAGCCTTTTCAGATATTTACAAATGTTTTAATACTGGAAAAATACGGCTGTTTTAGGGTTTAAATCCAGGGGCAGCTGATTTTTTA
>JAILAN010000086.1 GCA_024681595.1 Lachnospiraceae bacterium | reverse complement strand
GTCTGTTATGTACGTTCACGAATTCACTTCTGTAAACAGGTGAATTCGTTTCTCTGAATTTCATCTTGATCTGTAGCTTCAGATGACCACAGATCTTTTTGGAATTTCAGGGTTGCATTGCTGTTTATTTTTCAAGGTTCTGTTGTTTTGTCTGCTTTTGACGCAACTCTGATATGGTATCACGCAGTTTTGTCATAGTCAAGACAATTTTTGTATTTTTTTGTGTACTTTTTCAGCACACATAAAAACCCACCACATAACTGCGGTGGATTCTCATTATAGCATCAGATTTTTTTGGTTGTCAATGCCGTTTTGCGTTGATTTTACTAGGTTTTGTAAAATAGTATGTCCCCGATTTTTTAACCACAATATCTTGTATGATTGCAGATTGATTTTGATTTCATTTCTTATATGAAATGATATTCGGAATGAACGAGTTTGTCTCCTTCATATCTTAATTCCATTTCAAACGGCGCCGAATCTTTTTTTAGGAGATCAAAAAACAGTCTGTCACCTTCCCATATATTGAGAGAATCAACCCTGTCAATATCGATCCACTCCAGGATCCCTTCATCGGATTCAGGTCTTAATTCTCCGGTGAACTCGTCAGATGTATAAAGGAACATATACTCTGTTTCATATTCATCAGAAATAAAATATACTATGCCCCGAAATCTTATCTTAGTAAGAGTGAGTCCCGTCTCTTCATAGGCTTCTCTTATAGCACATCTTTCCGGGGTCTCACCTTCTTCGGCTTTGCCTCCGACACCGATCCATTTGCCCTCATTAAGATCATGCTTTTTGCCGGCACGGTTAAGCATCAAGTATTTACCGTCTTTGATTATATAGATCAGGGTAGTATTTCTCATGTCACAGTCTGCTTATGATTTGGTAAAGAAAGCCAATCCTACTGCTCCGGGACCGGCATGTGTTCCTATAGTGGATCCTATCCTTGCTATCGGCAGTTCCTTGTTATATCCGCTGTAAAGATCTGTTGAATAGTTGATATACTGATCAAGCAGCGCTCTGTCGTTACCCGAATATGCCAGTTCAAAAGGCATTGAAAAATCTATGCCGTTGTTTTCAACATATTCTTTGAGCATGTTGTTGGCTTTGTTATAACCTCTGGCTTTACCAAGTATCTTTATCTCCCCTTCTTCACATGTTATAACGGGCTTTATAGAAAGAAGTGTTCCCGCTGCTGCTGCGGTCTTGGAGAGTCTTCCGCCTTTTTGCAGATATTCCAGTGTATCGACTGACGCGATGATCCTGAGATCCGCTATCTTATCTTTGGTCTTTTGACATACTGTATCAAATTCAAGACCCTGTTCCATTAAACTGACAGCATACTCAACCAGTATACCTTCGGCAATGCAGATCTGTGTACTGTCTATAACACATACATTGTCAAAGTCTTCGGCGGCTATGCACGCGCTCTGATATGTTCCGGAGAGTTTACCGCTCACAGTAATGCACAGAATATCATCATTTGCCTTTTCAAATGCTTCTTTAAAATCAAACGGGCCTACCTGGCTTGTTTTAGGTAGTTCCTTTTCAAGTCGGGAATAAAAACCGTCGTAATCGATGTCTATTCCGTCTCTGAACGATTCATTTCCAAAAGTGATCGTCATGGGCAGGACCGTAACCTCATGCTTTGACAGATATTCTTTTGTCAGGTCACTGCACGAATCCGTGATTATCTTCATATTGTTTTCTCCTTTTACACACTAAATACGGATATTTGCAATTAATTAAATCTCAGGTTGTCTCCCAGCACCGGAACCTTGCTGTCAAAATACGAAAATTCACCGCTGTCCAAAATATTGCCGGAATCATCCGTTATCCTGACATCAAAGACCAGAATGTGCTTTCCTGTTTTAAGTTTCATGCACTCACAGTATATATATTCGGTATTCACCGCGGGTAGCAGGAAATTCAGATTTGCTGACACAGTTGTCACATAATGTCCGCTCATGCTCGCTGTCGCTCCGGCCATGGTATCAGCTATGGTGAGCAATGCTCCTCCGTGAACGCTGCCGTATGGATTATATATCTGCTCCCGGCATTTCATACGGGTCTTGCTGTATGTCGGGCTGAGCTCAAGTATTTCTATTCCCATGAATTCATTCAGTTTGTTCGCATATAGTTCCGGGATCAGCTTTTCTCTGATCGCTTTTTCTGTTTCAGTTCGTGCTGCTCTCATTTATGTTAAGATACTCCAGTCTAAGTTTACTGATAAAATCCCCCAAAACATATCGTGAATCAACATCCTCATATACCCTTATCAAAGGACTGGTCTCGTCATATCTGCTGGATGTGTCTTCCTCTATATACGGAGCATGCTGCATTGAGTGTCTGCCGCAATCAGGATTAAGGGTTATGGCTACGGCAGGGGAATCTCCCAGAGACCAACTCTCTCCCTTTGTCCATTCTGCCTGATCGGAATTATTGTACGTTACCATGTTTTCATACAGGTGTCTGCCTATCTCGCCACATGGCAGGATCCGTTCCTCTATCTCCGCTATTCCGATGTTCACAGTTATATATACACTTGAAGGAACAAGCCATATATCAGCACCGCTATTAAGGACATAATTGGCTGCGATGATATCGTTTCCCGCGTTAAACTCCCTGAACGGGGCTTTGACATTGCCTGCTCCGTGCGTGCCTATCCAGACTATCGTCATTCGGTTTATTATACCCGGACATTTTCTGATGGCAACCGCAACGTTCGTGATCGCACCCTGGCAGAGAACAAACAGCGGATGTTCGTCTTCTTTAAGCGCCTCTTCAATTATAAAATCCGCAGCAGGAGAGGCTTTTCTTTTTTCTTTAAGAGAAACCGCATCATCAAAATAGTGATCCGATGATATGTCTTCTGCGCTTATTGCTCCTTCTTCTCCCATGTAAACTGGAACATCCCTGCCCATGGCCTTTAGCACTGTCTTTATCTCATCATAGCTTCTTTGTACTGAGCCTTCACAGTTAAAATGTTCAGCCAGTATTCCTTTGACCATAAGCTTCGGGCTCAGTAGTGCGTGCGCTATCGCAAAGGGATCATCCGCTTCGCATGCGGCATCGGTATCTATGATGACTCTTACTTTTTTGTAATCGGGAATATCAAATTTAACGGGCATACTGACCTCATTTCTCGTATATAGGATTATTTAGGAATTATAGCATATTACATATATTTACCAACACTTTTTACCATATAATAATCAATTCGGTACTCTATCGGTATGCTCCGGCCTGTACATTCCACATCCTCGCATATTTGCCGGCCCTTTCAAGCAGTTCATTATGAGTACCTTCCTCGACCACCTGTCCGTTTTCCAGCATGATTATCCTGTCTGCGATTCTGGTGGTTGACAGTCTGTGAGAGATAAATATGACAGTCTTGTCTTTAGTCGCTGTCAGCATGGCATGATTAAGCTGATATTCGGCAATGGGATCCAGTGCGCTTGAAGGCTCATCAAGGATCATTAATCCGGCATTTTGATAGAACACTCTGGAGATGGCAAGCTTCTGTGATTCTCCGCCCGAAAGCTCGATCCCGTCATCTCTGGTTTCAGTGGTCAGGTAACTGTCGGTACCGTTTTTCATCCTGTCCACCCTCTTAAGCAGTCCGCTTTCAGAAAGCGCTTCTCTGATCCCTGGCATTTCTGTACCGTTCAGGTTATCCATGACAACATTTTCGGAAACAGTACCTGCGAATATCTTGAAATCCTGAAATACTACTCCGATAGAGCGCCTGAATGATTCCACATCATATTTTCTGATATCATTATCATCCATGACTATCCTGCCCTTATCAGGATCATATAGACGCATGAGGAGCTTTACCAGAGTCGTCTTTCCGGCTCCGTTATATCCGACCAGAGCGATCTTTTCTCCGGGCTTTATATTGATATTGATATCCTTAAGAAGCATATCCCCTGACTTGTCATATGCAAAAGACAGATCCTCTACCTTAACATCCTTGGCATTTCCTGAGGCATTCAATCCTTCGGTTGAAACTATCTTTGTCTCGTATTCAAGGAAATTACGTATCTTCTGAATATACAGGCTCGATTCACATGCAAAAGGATATGTATCGGTAAATACTCTAAGGCTTCTCTTCATTCTGCCGAATGAATTGTACAGGATCGCAACGCTTGAAAAAGACAGCGTTCCCCAAACCGTAGCCTTCATAACCAGATATGCGATATATACCACATCACAGCAGAAATCATTTCCGATATATCCTGCAACAAATCCCTGCAGGAAATGCTTTCCGGCATTTTCCTTTTCGACCCTGACGATCTCACTGTTAGCTTTGTCAAATTCCTTATAAAGGATATCCGTAACATCGGGATTCAGTCTCATCTCTTTAGCGCAGTCAGGGAGATAGAATACTCTCTTTACATATTCGCGCTTTCGCTCATATGGATTCTTTGACACACGGATCTTATATGACAGTTTGTTGTATGCCTGCATAAAGAAGAATGTCAGCAAAAAAGAACCCAGTGCAAAAAAGAGTGATACTCCGTCTTTTTTCAGGAAATATATTCCCGTGGTTATAAATGTAGCCAGTCCGGAAAAAACATTTGAAAGGAACTGAATGCATCTTTCTATCTGTTTATCCACCTCGGCTATAGCAAGAACCATCTCGTTATAGTAATCGGGATTGTCATAGCATTCAAGATCGAGGTCCTTGGCTTTATCATAAAGCATCAGTTTGATCTTTTTGCTGACCTTCGGCCCTTCCTTGGCTCTTACATAGTCACCCACCCATACGGTAAATACCATTCCGATGGATATGCATATGAACAGAATTATGATAACTGCCGCAACCTTTTTGAACGGATAATGGAACTCTGCAGCTTCGAGCACATATCCGATCCCTACGGTATGTTCAAAGAATATGGATACCTGGTTTCTTACCGCATCGAGTACCGGAAAAATAACAAAGGCCGGAGAAGCTGCAAAGCATAATTTTATCAGGAACAGGTTGTTTGACAGAACCTGCTTAAAAGACTGTTTGTTATCGTCTTTTTTATCGGATCTCATACCGCTCCCTCCTCTCCGTCTTCGATCGCCAGATAGTTATTGGCCTGGCGGCGATACATTTTGGCATATTCACCGTTTAACGCGATCAGTTCCTCGTGTGATCCCTCCTCTATTATGCGGCCTTTTTCGAGCATGAAGACCATGTCGCAGTGCTTGACGCTGGACAGTCTGTGCGAGATGAATAAAAGCGTATGGTCGCTTCCCTCCTTGGCAATATTATTAAACAGCTCATATTCGGCTATCGGATCGAGCGCGCTAGAGGGTTCATCAAATATCTTAACGGGCGCAGGCTTGGCAAAGGTTCTCGATACTGCCAGCTTCTGGCTCTCACCGCCTGAAAATACTGCACCGTTTTCATCAAATTCCTTGGTCATGACGGTTGCTGTTCCATGCTCTGTTTTGCTAACTCTTTCATATACTCCCGCCTTTTTTAGCGCATCATTAACGACACTGTCCTCATTTTCATAATGCCTGCCCATGAGAACGTTATCCTTTACTGACATTCCCATGATCGCAAAATCCTGAAAGGTCGTAGCAAACATATCTCTGTATGCGTGCAGGTTATACTCTCTGATATCCCTGCCGTTCAGCCTTATCACGCCTTCTGTCGGATCATAGAGCCTAAGGAGCAGTTTGATGATCGTAGTCTTGCCTGCTCCATTGTGTCCGACCAGTGCGGCAACCTGACCTTTTTTGATCGTAAAGGACAGATCCTTAATGGTCTCCTCGTCCGTATATGAAAATGAAACATTATCAAATTCGAGAGATTCAAATTCTTCGGGAGTGATCCCGTCATAGTCTTCGGGGATCTTTTCCTCATATTCCAGGAATCCCCTGAGATTGCTGATGAACACGCCATCCTTCATGAAATTGACGATATCGTCAAACAGTCCTATCAATATCCATGTCATCGACACCATCATGCTGGTCATTATGGTCAGTTCAGCAAGTGAAATGGATTGCGTTACCAGATTTCTGTATATGGCATAGAAGAGCACACCCTCAAAGATCACCGAAAATGTAAATGTGATCTTCCAAAAATTGACAAATGCGTTCGGAAAGGCATATTTGGAAGCTGCCCTTACGTTATTGTCGGTGGCATCCGAATACTGCCTCTTTAAAATGTTATAAACATTGAAAAGACGGATCTCTTTGGCATAATCAGGCAGGTAGATCGCACGGCTCACGTAGTTCATCATCTTGTTTCCGCTGACCTGCTCCTTGTACCGCTTCAGCTCATATTTATTTTTGATACTTCCGAATACAAAATTGCCGAGCAGCGGGCAGACAATAAATATGACCGCGAATTTATCTATCGAAAACATCAGATAAAAAACGAATCCGGTAGCTATGGTTCCGAAAATGATGCCCCAAAAGCGCCTCATGATATCGGATATCTTCTCATCCGCTCCATCCATCGCCATCGTATATTTGTTGTAAAAGTCAGCGTTTTCATAACAGTTGAGTTCTACATTTCTGGCTTTGTCAAAGAGCATATGATACAGCCTGCCGTACAGATGTGTGCACTCTATGGGCATGGTAACATTATCAAAGTAATGGTGATAAAGATTCATCAGACCGATGACGAGGCCGCAGATCCCTATATACAGAAGTATATTTTTATATGATTCGCCGCGGTCCAGACTTCCTACGATATTTTTCATAAATACCGAAGAAAAAAAGACCCACTCAAAATATCCCAAAACGGCTACAAAAATGATATTGAAAAATAACCGCTTGGAAAACCGTGTACCGAGTTTCAGAGCATAAAACGCATTATCAAGCGTTTCTTTAAACGACAGTTTGCTCTCCTTCATCATCTTCCCCTTTTTTATATAAAAAAATGCCTGTTTCCCATGCGCTTGACTTTGCATGGAAAACAGGTAAGCGGAGAAAGAGGGATTTGAACCCTCGCGCCGCGCAAACGACCTACACCCTTAGCAGGGGCGCCTCTTCAGCCTCTTGAGTATTTCTCCTTAACTGAATTACATATGGTAAAACATGTATTTTGTTTGGGTCCTTCAAATATCCAACAAACCCTTTAGACATTATATGCAAGAGCCTTTTGTTTGTCAAACTGCTCTTTGAATGTATGAACCTATCTCTTATCCTTGTCTATAAATTCCAGCCCTACCACAGCTATAGCTGAATATAGAATGATAAAGAGTATCAGTATTCCCCAGCATCCGAGAATATTCGAAGATGTTGAAGCATACTGGGCATTCTGATTATACTCGGCACATTTTAACAGGAGCTCTTCACGATAATTATTGTTCTCTATATAAGCCATTATCTCCTGTATGGGCTTTATTCCATCATATTCAACATTTCTCATTTTAAGGATAGCATTCCAAAGCGACACCATCGGCAGAGAATTGTAATCACCCTGTGCGCACAGGGCTGTAAGTCCCCACTTGGCGATGGTGACATTGGTGATCTTTTCTGCAAATCCGGATAATGCGAAAAATCCACCCGAAAAAACAAGTTGGAATATAAGCAAAAACGGCATAACTGTCATTGCAGCCGTAGTAGTCCGAACCCATGATGATATCATAAGCGACATCATATCGGCACTGTATGTGGTAAGGAATATCGTGATCCCCATATCGACAAGTGCGATCGGAGTGATATAACTGACAGAGGGGAAATTCACCTTGGAATACATGCAGACACCTATCGTAATAACTGTCTGGCACAAGCAGAGAAATGCCTGATATATCATGTGTGCTGCTACATAAGCGGAAATATGCAATCCGGAGCGATGCTCTCTTTTGATTATCGCTCTTTCGCGGCAGACATTCTGGATCGAGTTAAAGAATCCGTTCCAAATACAAATGCACGACAGAGCAAAAGTTCCCAGAAGTGTACCTTCCTGAGTGACAAAAAGATTACTGCCTACAACAAATGCAACAAGTCCGGCTATCACAGCAGACATAGGAAGTACCTTCCAGTCGTTCTGATATATGAACATCCTGAACATCTTTCCCAAATAAATCCCTACCTGACTTAATCTTCCGATGTGTTTTTGCGTATTTCCACTCATACTCTCTAACCCACCTTTCCGACAGCCAGCTCGCGGGCACGTTCCATATAATTCTCAACGAATTCATCGGCACGTCCTTCACCGCCCTCATCTTTCTGATTGACCGAAAGCAGTATCTGCTCCATCGATTCTTTGCCAAAGAACCCGTAAACATCCTCAACCGGTCCGTAATAAGCAAGTCTTCCGGTTCTCGAAGAATCTTTGGCCAAAACTATAACATCATCAAACAGGTCTATGACCCTGTCAGGTGTATGTGTGATAACTATGACTATCTTTCCGCTGTCGGCAATTTCACGGAGTTTTTCAAATAGTCCTCTGGCAACCACTCCATCAAGACCCGAATCAGGTTCATCCAGAATGAAAAGCGACGGGTCGGAGATAAACTCCATAGCGATAGACAGTCTCTTTTTTTGTCCTCCGGAAAGCTTCTCTACAAGGCTGTTTCTGATAGAAGAGAGGCCAAATTCCTCCAGGACCTGCATAACTCTTTCTCTCCTGCTAGCCCTGTCTACACTCTCCGGAAGTCTTAAGGTTGCAGCATCCATGAGAGTCCTTATTACGGAGTCATTTTCGCGCATAAGATCCTGCTGAGGTACAAATCCGACATCATATTTCATCTCTTTATAGTCTTTATAAAGATCGTTATCATTAAGCAGGATCGAAGCATCTGCCTGTTCGTATCCGGTAACGGCATTTACAAACGTTGTTTTACCAGCTCCGGAGCCTCCCAGTAAAAGAACCATATGACCTGCGGGAATATTTAAATGAATATCCTTTAACAGATATTTTTTTCTGAAGAAATCTATGACCGTCCTCTTAGTGATATTAACGGTAAGTCCGTTATCTACGGCGCTGACCAGTGTTCCCGATTCGCCGACTCCCGGATCATCAATGATCTCAAGTTTCAAGACCGGAACAAATTTTTTGTCAACGCCCCAGATGATCGAGGTTAATGGTTCAAAAAAGATCCATAGCCATAACCATCTTTTCTTTCTGCCAAACACTCCGCAAAGTCCGGATAATATGCGGAACGAATATATCAGGCAGGCAAACCCTATAGCCAGAACGAACACAGTAGGAATGATGATATACTTTGACTCCTGACCAAGGATCTTGAATAACAGAAAGCATATATAAAGAAATATTTCCAGTTTCGCGAGCGTACGGCCTTCTTTTTCTCTCCTGGCAGTTATTCCCAGTTGATATTCCCTGACGATCGGAATAAAAGCCAGCTTAGGCTGAGGATGCGCACATTTGATCATGATCCGGTAATAACCGTATGATGTGATTATCCACAATACAGCTAAGCGTACATTGGCATATACTTCGCTTGTTAACATATTGCCATTCCTTTCTGATCTATTCGGGGTTTATGCGCGATAATATAACAACATTATGGAACTCTCCGTCGGTGAAGATATCATCCCGGAGCAGTGCCTCCTGTTCAAATCCGCAGTGAAGGAAGCTGTATAGTGATGGTTTGTTGCTCTCATATACTCTGGCGTAGATCCTGTGAAGATGCAGTTCTTTAAATGCATAATCCACCGTGAGATTAAGTATTTCCTTTCCTATCCCGTTTCCCCGAACATCTTCTTCCCCGATGAACACACCGTATTCGGCTTTGCTATTGGTCTCATCGATATCCCGAATGTAGGTGCATCCGACGGGTCTGTCATTTTCCTTCATGCACACAACGAACTGAACGACATTTCCTGTTTCAACCCGCTCCTTCATCCACTTAAGATGTCCTTCTTTGGTGAATTCTCCCCTGTAGAAAAAATACTTAATGACATTCTCCTGATTTCTCCAGGCCACTATCATATCCGTATCTTCATATGTAATGGAGCGTAAATATACTCTTTGTCCTTCGATCCTTATCTGTTTCATATACTATGGATTATCCTTATCGTTCACCAGCTTGTATTTAAGTTCCGCCAGTTCCCAGTCAACTTCCGTATCAATATCCTGAACTTCCATTTCACTTAATTCAAAGGGAATGATATTCCCCAGCATGAGATTACCGTTCTTTATAAAAGCATCCGTATCAAAAACATAGAACTGACCGGCATCGTGATATTCTTTTTGAAGGTCCTGGGATCTGGTAACCAGATGCTCGGGATACTTAAACACGAGTTTGCCATCCTGCATAATGAGAGCCCTCTGAGGAGGATACGAGAATGCTGTAACAGAGATCAGGGTATCGGCCCCGGATTCGCGAAATGTCCTTACCGCCTCCCTGAGCCTGTCCGCCGTTATAAACGGGGCTGTCGGATACAGGCAGCATGCTGTATCAAAGTGCTCTCCTCGTTTATCGTATTCCTCTATAACCTCTTTAAGCACATCCGTGGTCGTAGCAAAATCGCCCGATGTCCTGTCACTTCTCATAAAGGGAACTTCGGCACCGTATTTTCTGCTGATATCGGCTATCTGCTCATCATCCGTTGATACCATCACGGTATCAAACGCGCCCGAATTGACAGCAGCCTCTATGGAGTATGCGATGATAGGCCTGCCGTAAAATGACTTTATGTTTTTGTGCGGGATTCGTTTGCTTCCGCCTCTGGCTGTTATGATCGCGAGTGTTTTCATCCTTATCCGAGTATCTCTTTCATCATGTTGATGATGGCTTCCTTGTTGGCAAAGTTCTCCGCAACCACATACGAAGCATCGATCTCTATTCCAAACTCCTCTTCCAGTGCGGATACTATATCAATGACTTCAAAGGAATCGACCGTTCCGTCCTCCATCATGGTATCGCCCGTGTATGTCAGCACATCGGGATTGATCTGTTCGATGATGCCCAGTATTTTCTCTTCCATCTGTTTCACTTCCTTTATCACGTAGATATCTTAAAGATACTCCTTAAGCTTTACCCTGTCTATCTTGCCGTTGGCATTTATGGGCATATTTTCCATATAAACGACCTTGTTCGGGAACATGTATTCCGGAACGAGTTTGGATATGCGTTCATTGATATATGCTCTGTCAAGGTCCGTATCAAGGAACAGCACTATCTTCTGCCTGTTCTGATCATATAAACAGCAGCAGAGCGTGACCTCTTCAAGCGAAGAAACGGCTGTCTCTATCTCGCCTAATTCGATCCTGTGTCCCATGTGCTTGATCTGAAAATCCTTTCGGGACAGATATATTATCTCATGACGTTCGTTGTACTTAACCAGATCTCCCGTTCTGTAAATTGTCTCCGGTACATACGGATTAAGCGGGTTCTGTACAAAAGCATCTTTCGTCTTTTCGGGATTATTGTAATATCCCATCGAAAGAGATGTTCCCCTGACGCAGAGCTCTCCCACCGTTTCGGGTTCAGTTACCAGATTGTCCTTATCATCGAGTATCAGGATATCGGTATTAGCCATTTCAATGCCGATAGGCAGAGGTTCTTCATCAGAAAACTCCCTGTCAACTATATAGTATGTGCACGCATCGGTTATCTCCGTAGGGCCGTAGAGGTTAGCATATACAGCATCCGGCAGATAACTCCTCCATATATTCAGCTGTTTGTTGGGCATGACCTCTCCGCAAAAGAGAACTCTCTTTATTGTAGATGTCAGGTCAACGTTACGAAAAGCCTTTAGCTTCGCGACAACGATGAGAGCCGAAGGTACCCAGAATATGGTGTTAATATTGTTATCCTTAAGATACTGAAGAAGAAGTACGGGCTGTGAAAAGAGCTCTCTGGGAATGATAAAGCATGTCGCACCTGTTTTGATCGTGCTGTATATATCCAGTATCGAATTGTCAAAGTAAAAAGGTGCCTGATTACCGAAACTGTCATCTGACGTGATATCAAAGGTTGCGGTAACCCAGTCCATATAATCGATAACGGCACGGTGATTTATCGTGACACCTTTGGGAACCCCGGTAGATCCCGAGGTAAAAAGAACATACAAAAGATCAGTATCTATCCCATTGCTTCTGTGGTCATAAATGACATTTATGTCATTTTGATCCGGAGCCTTATCATATATCCCGTCATCTATCAGTATGTAGTCACCGTTATAATCAAATCCGGCGAACTCATCCATTAACTCCTTTGTTGTAACCACGACTTCGGGCGATAAAACAGAGAGTATCTTATTAACTCTGGCCGCCGGCATATCCACATCAATGGGCGAATAGAAATTTACGCTGTATGCCGCTCCCATAAAGGAAGTTATAACGTCGGCGCCTTTTTCAAGATAAACAACTACCGGTTTCTTGAAAAAACCTTTTTTAACAAGTTCAGCGGCTATGTTAAGCGCTCCGTTTCGAAGCATCTTAAACGTAACGCTCTTTTTTTCATCCACAAAGGCAGCCTTATCGGCATACTTCTTTGCAGTATCATCCAAATAAAATGTGATATTGGATCTCATCACACCCTCCGATTCATTAATTTATCAGTATTTGAGCTTGGAAACATCGATCCCTGCTGCCACATATCCTTCGCATCCGTCCACAGAAACAATGAATCTGCCCTCGTTTTCATATATATCATTGCAGAAAAAGTCTGTTATCTCATGAAGCAGAATGGAATTGGCACCCAGCGCTTCTTCATATGTGTATTCCCTCATTATTCCTGCATCGATAAGAGTCTTTCTGCGTTCGCCTTCATCGGTGTTCGTATTTATTACCGACAGATTCAGCGGCCTGACGTACATGCTGTAGGTCCTGGTACCGGTAACGCCGTTTTCGTCGGTATAGCTGCCCGTAAATTCTTTTTCATATCTGTAGGGAACTTTGCATATGGCCTCTGCATGATGCATCTGCGTACACGCATCCGCCACCGTATTACCTATCGTCAGCTGTTTGGCATTCTTTTTATATAGCAGATCAAAAGGCGAATCCACTCCAAAGGCACACTTGTTATCAAGAGAACAGAATTCATCGGTATCCCGTCCCCACACCATCCAGGAATAAATCGGATGTTTGGTGCGTTTAAAATCGGTTCTCTTTAATGCGACGTTACCGAGTGCACCGACCTTTGACGGAGTATTGCGGATATCAAAATCCGTGCCATGGCAGAAATCCCAGTTGAACATCCTTATCATGACAGTGCCATCAGGAACGAGTTCCTTTAACGCATCAATGAGATGATCGGGATCAAATTCGATCTTTTTTCTGCGGCAGAACATCATGATGCTCACCATATCCGATGCCACATCAATGATATCATCCTTATTGATTCCTACATTTGAGATCAGCTCTTTATAATCAAGTTCCATTATTCATTCCCCCTGCTTTCAGACTTCATCCAGCAGTCCGGCCCCTTTTAATTCATCTATTATCTCTTCTATATGTGAAACAGGAACGCCTATCCTTTCTGAGAGATCTTCAATGCTGTTTTTGCCGTCACAGTATGTGATAACATCCCTTTGTACCAGGATTTTATCATATATTCCCTTTCTGGATATCGTAGAGTACAGTCCTCTCTTGCCCAGCTGCGGCTCACAAAGGACATTGATCCTGTAATAGCAGCTGCTCTCCAAAGTATCTATCACATTCTTCATCACACCAAAGCTGCCTGCAAATCCTTCAGGCGATACGAAATCCATGTTATCATCCGAAGTGTGATACTCGGGAAACAGTCCGAATTTCGATCTGCAAAAGCATACGACAGGAAGCTCAACCCCGGGAGCATTATACTGTCTCTCATCGGAGCCCCGCTGGCTGAAATTATATATGGTCAGGTTTTCTTTGCCTGATAAAGCTTTTTTAAGCAGGCGGTCAGCTACAGTGTCCGAATATCTTGATTCTATCATGGAATAGGCATTGTCATCACCGACACACGATAATACAAATCCTGCCTTTAACTTTTCCTTAAATTTTTTGAGGTTATCATTGATCGACAGGTACGTCACGGAGCCGATAGTCTCGGGATTAAAGACGAATCTGTATGTATATTTTCTGTCCTTTAGAGATGATACGTAGTTTATAAGTTCACGCATGAGTGACAGTCCCGAGCACTCGTTATCAGCCATAGAAGGGTGGCAGAAATATGAAGAGAACAGTATCTCGCGGTCCAGTCGTCCGGGAATGACAGTATCGGCAAGTGTCAGACTTCCGTTAATGAGTTCGCTGTCAATGAACATATGATAACGTCCCTCGGGAAGGGAATCGAGCTGATCCTGGCTCATACAGAATCCATATCTTTCCTTGTAGTAGGAAGTAACATACGGTATAACATGCTTCTGACCGGGTTCGGTATATACATGCTCCTTAAGTTCATCTAATGATACCCATTCATCCACCGGGGTCGAATATCCCAGCACGTGAAGATTATGATCCTTTATGTCTATGATATGTTCACCGGCTTCATTCTCGATATATGCCTGCCTGATGACCCACTCCCTGGGGATGGTCCAGTCAAAAACCTGCGTACCCGTCGGAATCTCATATCTGTTAAGTTTAACGCTCAGATCCTCCTCAATAGCATCGAGGGTCTTTCTGACGCCGTCCCCGGTCAGTGAACGGAAATACGGGAATATCTTTCCCGCGAATTCATACATTCTCTTTCCGGCATCCTTGCAATCGTACATAATGATCCTTCCTTATGATAACGATCATCCTTTCGTCATAAATGTTATATGACTTCGTTCTGTCTGTGAATGGACGGATCTTCATATCTGTCCATGAAGTCCGCTCCCAGAAATACTTTTGTTTCGGCAAATTCTATCGCATCGACCACAGTCAGTATGGAAACGACTGTGTCCATTTTAAACTGCGGAATCTCGTTTAATATCTCCATCGGGAATCTGCCCTTAATGATGATGCAATCCTTAAAGGCATTTGAATAATCAACCTTATCCCTCGGATGAGGCTTAATAAATACGAGGGCATCTTTGGCATATTCGTCGATTATGTCCCTCATGATCCGTTGCCTGGTGTCAAGGTCGCATACCGGATCTGACAGTATCATGACCTTTCTTTTATCCTGTGGTGCGGACTCGATCTGTCGAAGCAGCTCCTCCGGTTCATCCATAAACATATCCAGGAGGTAATGCCTGTCTTCATCTCTTATCCCGTCAAAAAGCTTTTTTCTCGGTACTTCGATATATTTTTCCAGTTTATATTTAAGGCTTGAAATGTCATTGACCTCCATATCGATACAGTATTTCGAATATCCGTTCTCGATAAATATGAGGTTTAATCCGGCGAGGAATGCCTTTAATCCAAAGTGCCCTCTGTTGCCGTATCTGGCATCGTCACAGTATTTGATGGTGTCCAGTCCATCCTCGACCGCATGATATCTGATCCTTTTGTAATTAAGATAATAACCTATCGGATCCGAATCACAGAATATATAGATATCACCGTATTCCCTGAGGTTAACAGGTATATATGGTTCCTGGACTTTGCCCAGCATCTTTGTATATTTGATCCTCTGCAGGAGATTAAGAATAAGGTTCCCTCTGTCGTTGTGATATTTCATGACTTCCGGAAAGTTCACATCTTCCTTTTCATCAAACATCACGACATCTTCAAAAAGGCCTGATGCCTTAGCCCTGTCCGGAAATAACGCAAAATCATTTGACATGGTGCTGAGCATCAAAGTTGCTCCTCCCCGTTTGTCATCAGGCAGGTTCAGTTCTTTAACAACCGATATATAGGCATGATAAAAAGTGTGGCAGATATATATCCTGTCTTTCACCGGATATCACCTCAGTTTTTTCCTAAGATTCCTGTATCCCCAAAGGAGCTTGTAATAGATCACAAATGCGACCGGACTCTTCATTGCCATTTTGATGAGCTTTTTTTCTTCATCATTCGTCTTTTGCTGATAGTATCTGTTATCGGCAAATCCGGGAAAAACTTCCTTAAGTCCGTTACAGAGTTCTTTTATAAATCCTATCCTGACCGGACGGACGCACGGCATGTAGGTAAAAATGGTATTTATGAAGTAAAGCAGTGTGAATTTATACTCTATCTCATCACGAAACTCATCAAAATATCCGTGTTTACGGGCTTCATCTATCATCACCATACCCGCATCCATACGGTCCCGGCATCTGCGCTCGGAAAATGAATGAACGGTGGATGAGTCATGCTGATAGTAGTAATACAGCGGCTCTTCAATATATTCAAAACGTTTGGAAAGCAACAGATACGAATTGCTAAGGGCATTATCCTCGTAAAAGATATCCTCCGGGAAAAACAGTTCGTTCTCAATGATGGTCTGTCTTCGGAATATCTTGACGCAGAGGCTCCCTCCATCCATTATAAGACTCGCCTTTTTATCATGATCCAGTATCCCGGTCTGGTCCTGTCTGCTGTTTGCAATGACTTCGTCTCCGACCTTAAATGTATGCTCATAAACAAAGGAATAATCGCACCCCACAACATCGGCGCCGGTCTCTTCGGCTTTGCCGATCAGGCGTTCATACATATCGGGACTGATCCAGTCGTCTGCATCTATAAAACCGATCCAGTCTCCCTTGGCCATACGAAGCCCTATGTTCTTGGCTCCGCCCTGATGATGATTTTTGTCACTATGGATTGCCTTTAGCTTTTCAGGATACCGTTTCTCGTAATCCTTAAGGATATCCATCGATCCATCCGTCGAGCAGTCATCAACAGCTATGATCTCGTAGTCTTTAATGGTCTGGTTAAGCAGAGAATCCATGCAGAAAGTCAGTTTTCCGTCTGCTGCCATATTGTATACGGGAACTATGATACTTAAAACCATCTAATTAATTACCCACTCTTTGTCTATCCTTCGAAGTTCCTTGCTCGAAGAAGAACTGTCGGTACATTTAAAAAAGGTGTCACCGTCATCTGTATTTACGATATCAAAAAACCTGTATCTGCTCTCCGGAAGAGCACATAACTGATACTCACCCTCAGAATACTCGTAATAGCACGGTTCGTATTCTTCATCCTCATCATACTGTACGAAGCAGATATCATTTATTCCGTCCTTCGTCATGTCTATCGAGCGGGTCAGCAATTTATGGCCCCACATATCCTTGGCCAGGGTAAGCGTCCTGCCGTTTCCCAGCATCAGATAAGCGTCGTCGGAATAATCCTCGTCAGTTATGAGCAAGTGCTCACGATATACCCTGTCAAGTATTCCGTCTCCGTCATAATCCATCCTCGGATTGTCGTAAGCGTAAGAAGGATGTCTGTCGAGAAATCCCGTATAATCCGCTTCAAAATCACCGTTGACCTTTTCGGGTGTCACCATGGAGGTGGCCATTATATCCTCTGTAACAACACCCAGATAGAACATGAACACCGAGGGAGCGTTCTCCTCCAGAGATTCTTCGTTCCTGTAGTAATTATCTATATCCTTGTAGGTGAGTGCCGGCTCGTCCGTAAGATATGCATATTCGGCATATCCAGCCTCTGCTTCATAGCCCTCAACCTTCAGGTATTTGGCAAAGTACTCTGTATATCCGGACTCTCCATCCTCACTGTCGCTGGAACGATCCTCTACTATATGGTATGTATCCCCGTCAAATTCTATAAAATAATATATCGGGGTCATATCCGCGGCGAACTGGACCATAACAACATTGCCGCTGTGACCTATCCTGCACCCGGCCACAAACCTGTCCCATACATCTGTTCCAAACAGCGGAAATCCGAAGCTCGTGGAAAAAATATCACGCCTGGCTATGGCTTCATCATAGTCTCTGGGATATTCCTTCAGGAGTTCTATGACCTCATCCATGGGTGTCAGTTCATAGTCCCTGTTCTGAAGCTTCTCCTTAACGGAATCTATTCCTTCGGCATTCGAATGTGAATACTTATTGAAAAAATTAACGCTGTCGGTTGCTGCAGTATTCTGGAGAGTTTCCAGTCTTCTGCCCATGTTTAAGCGTTTGATCCCGTATCCTGCGGATAATATGATCGCAATAATCGTCGAAACTGCGATCAGGCACAGAATGATAACCTTATTCTTTTGCAAATTTACCTGCTGCAGTTTCATAAAGATCGTTGCCTTCGGAATCGATCACGACTATTGCCGGCAGATCGACTACCTCGAGCTTTCTTATTGCTTCTGTCCCCAGATCGTCATATGCTATGGTTTCCGATGATACTATCGCCTTGGAAAGCAGAGCTCCGGCTCCGCCTATCGCAGCGAAGTACACGGCCTTATTATCAACTATAGCCTGCTTGACTTCCGGTGACCTTTTGCCCTTTCCGATCATTCCCTTAAGGCCCATCGACAGCAGCCTTGGAGTGTATCTGTCCATTCTACCGGACGTGGTGGGTCCGGCAGACCCTATTACTCGATTTTCTCTGGGCGGAGTGGGACCCAGATAATAAATAATATTGTTCCTGACATCAAAAGGAAGCTCCTTGCCTTCGTCAAGAGCTTCATCCATTCTCTTATGTGCCGCATCCCTGGCTGTATAAACGGTTCCCGTTATATAGACCATATCCCCGGCATGCAGTTTTCTGACGGTATCTTCATCCAAAGGTGAGTGTATATGCAGATCCATATCAAAACTCCCTTACTGAGTGTCTGTTCACATGACAGCATATATTGACGGCAACGGGTAATCCAGCGATATGTGTAGGATAAGTCTCAATATTTATACCCAGTGCCGTGGTTCTGCCTCCGAGCCCGGCCGGTCCTATTCCCGTATTGTTTATCAGCGTCAGCAGTTCATCCTCCAGCGCTGCTATATGAGGGATATCGGAACTTGTATTTATAGGACGCGTCAGGGCTTTCTTGGCCAGCATCGCACACTTTTCAAACGTCCCGCCTATTCCTACTCCGATAACCATCGGAGGACAGGCATTGGGGCCTGCTTCTTTAACTGCGGTAAGCACTGCTTTTTTAACACCCTCTACACCATCCGCCGGCTTGAGCATGAAAATACGGCTGGTGTTTTCCGATCCGAATCCTTTGGGAGCTATGACAATCTTTAATCCGTCTCCCGGAACGATGTCATAATGAATGACCGCAGGTGTATTGTCTTTGGTGTTTTCACGGATGAGCGGATCGCCGACTACCGATTTTCTTAAATACCCTTCGGTATATCCCCGTCTGACACCTTCATTTATGGCATCTGTTAAAGATCCTCCTTCGATATGAACTTCCTGCCCTATCGTCACAAAGAACACGGCCATTCCCGTGTCCTGACAAATGGGGATCATATCTGATCCGGCTATATCCAGATTATCCTTAAGCTGTCTGAGTATCTTGGTTCCGAGCTCCGATTCCTCGTTTTGAGATGATTCTATCAGGGCATCCCTGATATCCGAAGTCAGATAGTGCGTGGCTTCTATGCACATATCCCTTACAGCATCGGTAATATCCTTAACATTAACTGTTTTCATCCTGTGATACGATCCTTAATCTCCGTCTGCTCCTCAGGTGAGAGCTGAAGCGGTGTATATGCAAAGAACTTCTGTCCGCCCTCATATCTGGGTACGAGATGCATGTGGAAATGCTTTACCGTCTGGTCTGCAGCTTCTTTGTTGTTCTGGCAGATATTAAACCCGTCGCATCCCAGTTTATCGGTTATCCTGATCATCAGCTTTTTAGCAAGGACAAACGCTGCTGATGCCTTATCCTCAGGCAGTTCATAAAGATCATCATAGTGATCCTTGGGCAGGATCAGTGCATGTCCCTTTGATACGGGGCCTGCATCCAGTATCACTTTGAAATCATCATCCTCATAAATGGTATAGGAAGGTATCTCTCCCTTGATTATCCTGCAGAAAATGCAATCATCCTTAAACATACTGATCCTCCTCCATGAAAGTAAACAACTGATCCAATGCTCTTAGCATCTTAAAGTCACCTTTTATCTTGATCATGCCTCCCATGAATGCTCTCTGGAAGGTCATTCTGGCATAAACTATATCATCGAGGATCTCTCTTGAGATGGTCACATCCACATCGGCTTCCTCAACATTTCCATAATAGTAATTGCTTCTGGGGCCGTTGATCTCTATTATCAGAGGCTTTTTCTTGCCCTCGATCATCATCCTGTATACGGCATTCACTCCGCTTTGAGGAGTAAAATGTTCCTTGAAATCCTTAATGTATTCCTCCTGGGAATCATTTTCCTCATCCTCATATCCCATCATATCGCGGAACATGGATGTGAGTTCCTGCAGATCCTCCTTAGTGGTGCTGACAAAGCCCTCATCCGAAGCATATACGGAGAGCTGTTCCGACTCCTGGGGAGTGAGGTCAATATTTTTATTGATCGAAACCATCTTTTTAACTGCCTGATTACTGGCCGGCAGGCTCTCAAGCTTCTGGTTGATGGTCCTGTACATGTTCTCGGCTTTCTTTTCTATTATGGTATTGTAATTCTCGCTTCGTTCAAACACCGATGAATCCGAGATATATCCGCAAATTCCGCTGCAGGGCAGTCCTCCCAGGATCTCCCATGCCACAGTAAGGTCCAGTTTACCCTCGCGCTCACCGTAAGTGGTCGACATTACGATGGGGCACATATAGATCTTGGATATCTTTTCCTTGTCACCGTACAGCCAGCACGCATCCAGGAACTGCGTCATGAATCCGCCTATTCCGTGCCACTCAACGGTGGTTGCCAGTATTATTCCGTCAGCAGACTTCAGTGACTGGGGAAGCGTTGTTATGCTGTTTTTCTGTTCATAGAGATTAAAGCGCTCAACCTCGACGTGAAGTTCTTCAAGAACCGCCTGCATCTTGTTGATCACAACCAGAGTAGGGTCATCTATCAGTCCTCTTCCACCGTAATAAATGTTGATCTTCATAAGAATCTGCCTTTCCGGATCGCCTTTAATACCGACAAGAATCCATAGTAATCCATATTAAAGCACTATTCCTAGTATAAATCTTTAATCACTATCTGTAAATGAATTTAAGTTTCCCGAAGCCTATTTCATCCCCCGGTTCTATGACCACTTTCTCATTTGGAGACAGCCTCACACCGTTCTTAAATGACCCGTTCGTCGAATTAAGATCTAATAGAAAGAACCTGCTGCCTGTGCGCATCAGTTTGGCATGAAGCCTTGAGACACTCTCATCGTTTAGTATGATGTCAGCTGCTCCACGCATCTTGCCAATTGTTACGGGTACGCTGCTAAGGTCAATATGCGTTTTGTTACCCTTTCCAAGCCCGTACAGTTTGTGCTCACTGTTTTCAACCCATGGTATGAATACCGTATTGTTCTCACCGTTATCGTTATCAGGTCCATATGATGCCGGTTCATCATAGTATTCTTCAAAAAAATCGTTCTGTTCGTTATCATCCTCCTTTCTGAACAGGAATTCCCATATTTTTCGTAAAAGACCCTTTTTGTTTTTCCCGGATACTCCCTGCTGCTCCATGATCAGCTTATCTTCCCATTCACTGTATTCCATGTTTTTACTGTCATTTTCGTCACTGCTTTTTGAAAGTATCGGAAGCATTTTGTCCTTATCCTTATCTTCGACAGCAGTTTCCTTGCCCTCATCCAGGTATTCATCCTGAAACCAGCGAAGTATCTCGTCCAGCGCATAGTATGACCTTTTGCTCATGTCATACATCTGATAGACCGCCTCTACGGCGGAAAAATCGTCGTTATCCAGATGCTCTGTCAGGAATTCAAACAGAACACCCGGTTTTCCGCTCTGATCGCTTTTGTAATATAGAAATGAGAATTCCTTTGACTCTATGTCATAATAAATGTACTCCGGATCCAGAATCAGACCATCGTCATACAGCAAATATTTCTCCATCCGGCTGCACAGCCCTATCAGGCTGATAAAAAGAGCCCTGATCATCTCAAATCCTATGATCTCCTCGGAAAAAACGCTCTTCATAACATGTTTGGAGGATATATCATAGTACAGGAATCCCTCTCCGTTTATCATCCTCATATCACATGACAGGAGTCCTTCTATCCTGTTCCTTCCAAGCATTCTGATCTCATAGTCATCGGAAATGACTCTGTCATCGTGTATGACCAGATAGTTGTGTTTAAAGTCTCTGATATAGCTGGTTTTCATAAATAATCAATACCTCTGTTCTCTGATCCTCCTGACCGGATCGATCATTATACAATTCTTTTCACAGTCGTTTCGGCCGATCCTGCTGCCTGAATGTGTTACGACGTAAAAGCTGTTGCCTGATATGCCGCACTCCCGGGTCATTACGGGAAATGCTATATACATCCCCTCTGCCAGGGCAAGCCGTGTATCGGCATAACTTTCCTTGTCAAACACTTCATCCGTTCCGTATATCACCTCTCCATATTCTTCTTCGCCCCGGGTGAAAGATGCCCCTCTCATACACACGATATAATTATTCTGTGAATTGAGGCACCTGCACATGAGGAGCAAAGAAGACATGATTACCAGGTAATATATGAAGAGGATGATCGGAAACAAATAATCCGCTTCCAGGCTCATATAACCGTTTAATTTCTCATTCACTTATAATACTCACCACCAGTCCGCACATCAGAAAAGGAATGAACGGGATCGCCTTCTTACCGGATAGTCCTTTGATTTCAGATAAGGCCATGTATATTATTGACACTACCGAAGACAGTCCGATCCCGACAAAAACACTAAGCAGAGCTCCGCGTATTCCGATCCATAGTCCCAGGCCAATGACCGTAACGCAGTCTCCCCTGCCTATCTTTTCCCTGGTTGCAATACTTATGATCAGTAATATAAGGCCCGGTAAGGCCGAAAGCGCTATTTTTGCGGGACTCCTTAGTATCAGTGACACTATAAGTCCCGAGAAGACAAAGGCATATGCCATCCATCTGTGAATCTTCATGTACAGGATATCCTGTATGCCAAGAGCCGTGACTCCAAGCAAACTAACCGCATTTAGAACAAGCTGAGTAACCATTTGCAACAGCCTCCTTTAAGGTGATCATATAGACAGTCCTTTTAAGTGCCGGACAGTCCGATCTGCAATGATAGCATTCTCCGTCTCCCGTGATAAACAAAAGACCCGACAGCTTCGGATGGCATACATCGCATGCTCTGTATTTCCTTCCATAGCTGTTCCTGGCATCCCGGATACTCTCGGCACCTGTAGAATGCGGTCTGATATTTATATAGGAACATGACGGATTCCGATGATATTTAGTTCCGTTCTTGGTAACGTAAACATATTCATCGGGTTCCGGTTCCGGCAGAAGTCCTCCGTCGCCTGTATATCCGGTAAACGGATGCATCACGATCCTGTCACGGACCTTAACGCTGATAAAATCAAAGAACCTGATCACCGGATACTGAACATAATCCTTTTCAAGCTCTATCATCGGCCCCGGATCAGAACCGGCCGATGCTTCATACATTTCAAGTGCCCTCTGATGCAGTTCCATGCAGGTCTCTGACTGATCCTTTGACATAATAAGGAGCGACATGACCGTTATGGTAAAGAACAGAAACAAAGGTAATATCAGACTAGCTTCCACAGACAGTGACGCGTTTAACCGGAAGCGGAAAGAAACTCTCTCTTTTACTTTATTTTCTGTGTATTCGTTTTCCATTTTTTACGTTTATGTTTGAAAGGCATCTTTTGAACGATCGATGTAAAAGAGAGTGCTTCTTTCTGCCTCCGGTCGTATTTAAAAATATCCGTATTTTCTGTTGATCCTGTATTCGGCGATCCCGCTTCCGGAACCGTTTATCCGTGCATTTATCTCCTCCATGCACCAGTCCATACAAAACTCTCCGTTTCCGGTATTAAGTCTGGTTTCCAGCTCCATCAGGTCCATTGTCCGCATTATCTTGTCTGTCAGATCCATGTTTATGATCATGATCTCCACATACTGTCTGTAGTTAAGGCCCTCATCAGATGAAGCATGATAAATGTTTCCACCGAGAATATTTGCAACCGACATGTTGTGAGAGCTTTTTACCAGGGGAATCCTTCCGTCAGAGAGTATTTCCTTAAGATCACTTATTGTTTCCAGAAATGCACATGCGGCTATGATCGTGTTGGCCACAGGTTCAATAAATGCTGGATTTAACGTGCATACCTCGATAAGCAGTGCCGCAGCCCGGGCTTCACTCTTTAATCTTCCGTCTGAAAAAGCCAGACGAAGATTATCCGCAAGTCTCCATGTGAATATCCTGTTTACAACTTCTTTAAAGTTTTCGTAATCCGATCCCTCTCCGGCAACGATATATTCAAGCGAGCATTTTAATGGTGTTTCCTCCATCTCATTCCCGTAACATCCGAATTTATCAGCAAGATATGCTATATATGCGTTTTCAGAGTATTCATATCCTGCTTTGCCAGCTCCGGTATTTGCGGCTCCTCGATGAGATATCAGGCTGCTAAGATCTACGACGGCAGCGCTGATATCAATATCCGTGATACCGGACAGATAAAGGACATCGCTTCCCATCAGCCCGTATACCCAGTCAGCGGGATTTGATAGCGGAACCTCCTCCCATATACCCTTTTTGTTCTTCTTTTTAGGAAGCTCCATTCCAAGCAGGGCTTCCATATATGAGCTGATCTCACCTAAGGGATCTTCTCCGTCCATAGCCGAAGCCAGTGGTGCATTTGCCATCGCTTCAAAGGCCTCCTCCTGCAATCCCATCGTGTGGGGACTGTCATAAACAAACCTTACAGCCTGCGAAGCCATGTTCAGTCCGTCTCCTCCGGTCGCGGTTTCAAAGTCATCTATCCTGCATTCATCAATCCTGATGCTTCCCCATGGAGAATCGGGCATGCTAAGGGCTTCCTCAGAGTTTCTTTTCATATAATGCAACAGTCTGTTTTCAACTCTGTCTGTTCCGGGCGTTCCTGCCAGATAGGAAGAATCAATATACAGCAGATCAAACCTGTCCTTTAAATATATGGAATATTCTCCGAGTACCGAATTAAACGCCGCATCCGATGAGATCTCAAATCTCATCTTTTCTGCGTTTCCCACGCACAGAGCGTTAAATGTAAGCACCATCAGCAGCAAAGCGGACAAAGTCAGCGATAAAAAAACCGTTATCGAGCCCTTTAGTTTCATGAAAGTATGCTTCCGCTGTCTACGGCTATCTTGTCAAACACCGTCTGTACCAGTTCCGTTATCTGTGTTTTGAATATCAGAACCAGCCCGATCAGCACCACTATGATCAGTATGATCTCTACCGTTCCCATCCCCTTGTTGTTACCGAACAGTTTTCCTTTTTTCATGTCCTCTCCTTTTCTCGTTTCGTCTTCGATGATGCATTAATCCGCGATCAGCTGAATTTCATATATGCCGGGATCATGATGAGCACCAGTACGATAAGCAGCATTATCAGCATCGGAAAAAGCAGTTTGACCGAAGCTTCTTCTCCCCTGCTTCTGGCCTTTTCCCTGCGCATCGCAAATGCTTTATCAACCTCTGCATTCATAAGTTCCATCAGCCTGTCATTTCCCTGTTTCAGATTGACGATGAGTAAAAAACAGAATTTCCTGTATGCTTCTCCGCATGAGTTTCCCAGATCAGTCAATATCTTTTCTTCCGAAACACCGTTAGCATATCTGTTGCATGCCCTTTCCAGTTCTGATAAGAGCAGTTCACTCTTTTTACCTGACCGCTTCAGATCCTCCCTTATTGCAAAAAGACTGTTTTTGGCAGTCATCCCGGATATCATGTAAAGCTTCATCTTTTCGACAAAACCCGGATACAGTGCCTGCAGCATCTGTGTGCGCTTTTTGCTGCTCCTTTGTTCGTCAAACGAAACCGCAAGCCCTATCACCGCTGTCATGACAAAAGTAAAGATCAGCATGATGATCCCGTTATTTCCCGTCTTTTCAGAATATGTTACCTGCTGCCCGTCAATGTTTGACGGCAGGATTATCACACTGCTGTTGCGGCTGTCATAAAGAGCTTCATCTATACTCTTATCAAGCTTCAGTCCCCGAAGCTTTTCTTCCTCATATATGGCAGGCACACTCTTAACGGTCCTGTGAAAGCTCTGCCTGAAATCCCTGTAGACAAATACTGTTTCTATCGTTACTTCATACTCAAGATCATCCTCCGGATCGCGGATCACCCTGCCGGTGTGGGTTATTCTGTCTTCATCCGAACTCGTCCACCTTAACGTAAACGGATAACCTTCGAGCTTTAGCGGAAAACTTAGATCCTCCGTGATACAGTCAAAAGACGCATTTGCCCCCAGAATAAGCGGATCGATCTTATCATTTGCCTCTTTTGCCATTATTAGAAGTTCCTGATCCTCGGGTATCCTCTCATCTATCCTTAGATTCAGCTCACGGTCCTTACCGTCCAGTCTGCTGTTAAGCCTTAATAGATAATCACCCTGTCCCAGTTCATTTCTTTGAATCCTGTTATCCTCTTTAAGCAGATCCTTCTGACTGTCAGTGTAAAAGATCACGCCGGTCAGGATACTTCCGACCAGAAATGTGACTATCATGTACTTTCGTTTTTTATCAGGTTTTTCATGCTTTAATGGAAACAATATGTACTCCCCATGCATAAGACAGAATGTATATGACCAGGCAAATGCTCATGACGACCGTTCCTGGCAGATTGTGATACATCACATCGAAATATCCCCTGCCGGTCAGATTGATATATGCCATTATGAAAAAGGGCATCATATTCATGATCTTCATCTCAAAGCAGCTTTTTGAAATTGAAACATAGATCTCGTTCTCGACCTCAGTTCTTTGTATAATGCTCTCGGCAGCCCTGTCCATGATCACCGACATGTTTCCGCTCTTTTTATATGCGATCTCATAGATCGATCCGAAGTCTTCTATTTCCTCCATGGCACATTTCCTGCCGACATTTATAAATACTTGCCCTGCTGAACTGCGATTGTTTACGGCGGATGATACTTCCCGTACCAGTCGACATACGGGAGAATCTCTTCCAAACATATACCTGATATCCCTGTAGCTTTTCTGTATCGAGTTTTCGACCGAATATCCGGCTCTTTGCAGAGTGGATGAGAGCATGAGCAGTTCCTTGAACTGCTGCCTGAAGCTGTTTCTTTTTCTGTCCTTTTGGAGTCTTATCTGGAGGATCATATACGCACAGCCTGCCGGGATCAGAAATATCAGCGCCCATAATGACCTGTAAAAAAAGTGATCGAGAAGTATCACTACGCCTGCAGATTTAAGGATGATAATGATCATTTCTTTTTTATCCGGTTTAAGGTAACCGTTATCTGAATTTTTCGACATTAACGAGTTCTCCTATCCTGACGATCTGCCCGGGATCTTTAAGCGACGGATCTTCCTTGCCGGTGATAAACCTGAATATGGAATTCATGATTATATTCCCTTCCTTTATTCCGACGGGCTCTGCTATCTCCAGTACTCTTCTGGACCCGTCATTCCATCTGCCCAGATGGATCATCAGGTCAAATCCTGAGGCTATCTGACTTCTGATGGCACCTAACGGCATCTCCATCCCCATGAGGACCATCGTCTCCAGCCTTGATACAACATCGCGAACGGAATTCGCATGAACAGTCGTCATCGCGGAATGTCCCACGTTTATTGCCTGCAGCATGTCTATCGCTTCCTTCGATCTGACCTCTCCTACTATGATCCTGTCAGGTCTCATTCGAAGGCTTGTTTTTAGCAGATCCCTTATCGTGATCTCGCGACACCCTTCGACATTTGCATTTCGGGTTTCCATGCTGACGAGATTGGGTATTCCCCTTATCTGTAACTCTGCGGAATCTTCGATCGTGATGACTCTCTGATCAGAATTTATGTAATTCGACAGTATGTTAAGGAGCGTGGTTTTCCCTGATCCTGTCCCTCCGCTTACCAGTATGTTAAGGCCTGCTCTTACTGCATCATGCAGAAATTCCGCACATTCCGGGCTTATACACCCCATGCCGATGAGGTCATCCATGGTTATAGGGTCTGTCGGAAATCTCCTTATCGTAAGGATAGGACCGTTAAGTGCTACCGGATCCAATACGACATTTACTCTGGAACCATCCTTTAGCCTCGCATCCACTATTGGAGATGCTTCATTGACCACGCGATTGCAGCCGGCAGTTATCTGCCATATCATCTGCCTGAGTTTTTCTCCGGATTCAAACCTGAGGTCAGTCATCATGAGCTTTCCCTTTTTCTCGATGAATATCCCGTCAGTCCCGTTAACCATTATTTCCGTAACCTCAGGATCATCTATGAGTTCCTGCAGCACACCCATCTGCCGGATATTCCTGAATATCTCTTTTCGAAGTTTCTCCCTGCACTCAAAATTCAGCCCGTGAATCTTGCTTGCCAGGAGTATTCCTTCATCGATCTTTTGCAGGATCGCATCCTCGCTCATCTCAAGGCCCAGATCCAGCTGTTCCGTTATCTCGTTCCGAACCTTTAACAGATCATCCATTATTAAATTCTGCCCTCATCCAATGCTTCTATTTCGGGGATAATGTGAGCTTTGACGAATGAGTAAAGCTCACCTGTCGACAGATCGTCGAACCTCTGACTTAAATGATGAAAAACCGGCAAAGACAGCTTTCTGGTCTTGTCTATGATATCTTCATAGTTCAGATCTCTTAAGGCTTTTTCATACTGATATACCTTGGCCCTTGCTATGGAATCCTGTTTGGATATGGTATAAACGATATCGCTGTATCTTAATACATCCCACATATCCAGTATCCCGTCTGTCAGATCCAGCACCAGATATTCATACTCGGTAGCCATTTCCATATGATGAAACAGCTCTATCCACTTCTCTGCCTTTATGCCGCTTAAGTTCTTATAGATCATTACCGGTGGCACGAAGTCCAGTTCCCCCATCCTTTCGACCAGACTTTCAAGCCGTACCGACAACATTTCCTTAGAGCATTCAAAATAGTACATCAGGTCTGATATGTCTTTTTGGAACTCTCTCCTTAACAACGTGGACAGACCCGAATAATTCTCGAAATTAAGATATAGTGTTTTGGCTCTTTTGCTTAGTATCTGTCCCAGGGTCACCGAAAACGAAGTCTGCAGGCATCTGCCTACCGGGGTATATACTCCTATTATTTTCATCCGTCGGTTGTTCGTTCTTCTCCTTGAAAGATCATCGTTCGACACACCGGAATAATACTCCAGGATCTGTCTGTATATTGTCTCGCCCGACTGGTATTTATCGAGGTGGAGCAGAGTATTATCCACCATGTGCCCGCTCTCCGACAGAATGATCACATGCGGTATAGACATTTCACTGAGCTTGGGATCATAAGCACTCTCCGCGACGAGGAGGCACTCGATCTCTTCGTTTCCTTTGAAGGAAAAAAATCTTCCGGGATCGGTAAAGATATGTATTCTGAAGGGCAGGGAGTCTTTTTGTGACATAAATTCCATCAGCCCTCTGGCATACCTCTCCTCACCGTCCAGAATGGCAAGGATCTTTTTATCCAATTTAATTACCTCTTAAAAAAGTGGAATCATCGGGAAGAAACTTCCCTTCGATCGATGAGAGTTCATCGGTCTTATGCGATAGAGCGAGTATATAATACCGGAGCAGAATCTGTAAAGTGGCAAATTTCACAAATTATTTTTTGTGCATATTTACCAAAATACTGCTTTCCTTTTGCGCGAGTGTACATCCCAAGCAAAGCAAGAGGGCTGTAAGCCTGCCTTGGCGGCGGGTTTACAGCCCTCTTCCCTTTTGTAAACAACTTACTTTATATGGTAAAACCTCTGTTTTGGGTATCGTTCAGATTCACGGTCAGAGATTCTTTGCCGTATGTAAGTCCGGCATAGACTGACTGTGAATTGTTCATCACAGGAGATGAATCATCTATCTTGGCAGCTTCTTTACTCGCCTCATAGAGCTTTTTTATTATCTTTTTAGCCGCGTCGATCCTGTCTTTGTCCCGATGGATATCCGCAGCAGACAGTTCCTTAATGCAGTATACGTTAAGGCTAAAGAGATTGCCCGCTGTATCGGCTTCATAGTTTATCGAATCCGACAGTTCTCTGATGCAGTTAACTGCCTTTCTGATGCTCTCGTGAAAAGGATCGTATTCCTGCTTTTCAAGATGATCAATGCTCTCTTCAATATAATCGAGCAGCATCTCGTATACTATGACCACCAGTTCCGAGCGGTTAGCATTTGATATTCTTAAAGTGTATTCCTGTTTAGATTCTTTAGTCATATTTCCCTAAGTATTACTGGAGGAGCTGAAGCACCTGTGAAGGACGCTCGTTAGCCTGTGCCAGCATTGATGTGCTCGCCTGTGTGATAACCTGAAGAGTCGTGTATTCCGTCATTTCTTCTGCCATATCGGCATCCATGATCCTCGAATATGCTGCTGTCATGTTCTCGGATGTTATATCAAGAGAACTTATGGTATGCTCCAGTCTGTTCTGGTATGCTCCGAGATTGGCTCTCGCACCTGAAACATACTTCATGGCGTCCTTGATCTTTATAATGGCATCGGCCGCATAATCCTGTCCTGATCGGGTCACCTCGCCAGCAGCATCATAGTCTGCCGTCAGCTTGATGTTTGATATTCCCATATTCTCAAGTGACATCTTGGGTATTCTTACTGCCAGCTGCTGTCCTTCGTTTGAACCTATCTGCATATCGAGCGCTCCAAAACCTGCCAGAGTCATGCTGATCGCACCGGAAGCAGCAAAATCCTCTGTTCCCGCACCTGCTGTAGATTTATATACTTCCAGTTTAAGCTCAAAGCCACTGTTGTTCTTAATGGTTATGGTATTGCCGTCATATGCGGTAACCTTGGTATCTGTAGGAGCGTTTGTACCTGATATTGTTGCAGTTACGGGATCCGTTGCGTCGGTATCAATGGTTCCGTCTTCCTTGAACAGAACAGACAGAGTATCTATCGAATATGAACCGTACTTTACATCATCTGAGTAGTATGCAACCTTGACATTGACGTTATCCGTATATCCTCTTAGGTCAAACGATCCGTCGAGAATGGGCTGACCGTTAAATGAAGTCTCCTTTGATATTCTGGTCACTTCCTTTTTGAGCTGCTGGAGCTCCTTGTCGATCATCTCTCTGTCGTCCTCGGTTATCGTTCCTGTAGCTGCCTTAACGGAGAGATCGTTCATTCTCTGAAGCATATCAGAGAGCTCTGACATCGTTCCGTCTGCTATCTCTATGATGGATACTGCATCATTTGAGTTAAGTCCTGCCTGCTCGAGACCCCTTAACTGGGCGTTCATCCTCTTTGCCATTGCAAGACCCGAAGGGTTTTCCTTGGGATTGACTACCTTAAGTCCGGATGATAATTTGGCGAGCGACCCCTGAAGTCTGTTGTCAGCTCTGTTTAATGAATTGTTGGCTATTACTGCGGATGCGTTAAAACTGATATACATTGTCAGATCCTTTCTGCTGCCATACGGTCCATGAATTCGATGAACGACTTTGCAGCCTTGTAAAGATTATCCGTTGTTACGACATCCGTGTCTGTTGTTCTGTCCTTAGATTGATTTATATTGAACTGATAAAGGTCTGTTCCGGTATTATTGACAAAGTACATATTGCCAAGCTGTATTCCTTTATCATTAAGATCATCCTTTAATCCCTGAAGGTTAGCATTCAGCACTTCAGACATTTTCTGATCTTCCAAAGAGCAGTATCCCGATAAACCGTCCGTTCCTGCTTTGAATGATGCTGCAACGTTTCCGTATACTTCTGAGGCAAATGATACGGCTACCTGCTGATGCCCTTCTTTGGTATGTATGATCTTCAGGTTGATGGCCACGTCCTGTGAACCTATCGTTACGGGTATCTCGTAGTTTTCTTCAGCAGACTGTCTCTCCAGGAAATCCATGTGAGAATACATTTTTGAAATCTGTCGGATATTTTCCGAACGAAGATCCAGGTTTTCTCTTCCTGCTCCAAATACTTCGTTTTCAAGGAATTCTTTGATGTTTCCCGTAAACTCTTTGAATGAAGATATTGCTTCTTCCTTGCCTGATGGAAGCTCTTTGAAGTTCTTTTTGTAGCCGAGCTCACGAAGTCTGTCAAACACCGACATGGGACTTTGAAGCATCGTCTGCATGTTATCTATATTATCGGGAGTGATCTCCATGTTGTATGAAGATAATTGCTCTAATATCTGGGCTTCGGTCCTTACAGTCTTTCTTAATTCCTCAAGCTGTTGCTCGTCAAACTCTCTTTCTGCACCGTCGCTTCCCTGATCGGAGAGCATGTTCTTAAGATCGTTCGTATCTTTTAAAAATCCCTTTTCTATCTGTGATGATATCGATGCGATCCCTGTCTCTTTGGCATCTACTCCGGCGAATGAATCATCAACCTTATAATCCATCGACCTGTGTTTACGGCTCCTTAGGGCCTTTAACATATTATCGAACGAATACTCGGCATTCAGATTTTCTATTGCTCCGACTGTTGAAAAATCCGCTTTTTCAATCTGGCGTACCAGGCGGTAGATACCGATATAGGCTTCTCTTTCTTCAGCGCTTATCGCATCATCCTTTTCAAGTTTATAAAGGAATTTGCTGTAGGACATCATATCCTCGGCTGTCGTATCCTGGCCTTTAAGATAATCATTGAGTTCCGATATCGGCATTGATACGGGGTTTACTCCCTGTCTTATCATTCCGAGTACTCTGCCCGGTGTCAGATTATCTATCGTATCGGTAAGGAGTCTGTCTTTTTCTCTGACTGAGTCCAGGTTCTCCCCGGTGATCTCCATTGAATTGTATCCGAGGATACGGACTGCTCTTCGGTTTTCATCCGTCAGAGCCTCTCCCATTTCGGTAAGGAGATCATCCACATTGCGGAAGGCCTTTCTTATGCTGTCTCCGAGATCATATCTGGGAGCACTCATCAGCGTCTCATAACTCTGATTTGCCTTTTCGTATGTTAAGCGAAGGTTACCGGCCTTATCATCTATCTGCGTTAATGTATCGGTAAAAGCTATCTCATACGATATCGTAATAGGAGCTGTCTTTATCGAATCGATGATACTTAATGTATCTTCGTAATTCTTCTTTTTCTCTACGGCCTTGGCAGCATCTTCCTCACCCGTCAGTTCTTTTGCTATCTGCTCTTCGGCTTTTTTAAGATTCGCAACCAGGTCTTCCATGGGAGCAGTATCTATCCTGAAGCCGCTCTTTAAGAGTTTGAGATTTGCTTCAACCGTCATCTGAAGTCTGACTTCCTCAAGAACTCTTCGACCTTTGATCGTTCCGAGTGACTGTACCTCGTCATATATTTCCTGAGCCTTGTTTCTTAATGATCCCTTTTGTGTAAGGTCAGCCCTGTTGATACTGATGCCGTCCATCAGAGCATTCGTTGCATGTTCAACGAATTCCTTGTGCTCCATGGGAAGATTAACGGATTCTATATCCTTAAGGTTTTTTAATGTGTCTGTTGTAAGGGGAATTCCCTTATCCACAAGCCACTTTGCACTGTTCAGGTTTTCATCGCTGCATTCAAATCCGGCTTCCTGTACGACGCTGCGGATCTGAGGCATGATCTGTTCTATATCAGAATCATCACTCTTTTTGGCATAATATCCGGCAACATCTCCTGCCGTATAATATCCGTGTGACTGTCTTGATGCATCGTTTCCTCCGCAGAAGCCTGCCGTGTAGATATTATCAACTGTGGGACGAAGATCGTTCTCCACCATGTATTTAACGCCGCCCTCATTTAAGGGAGAAACTTCATTTAATTTCCTGAAGCTATCCTCTATAGCCTCGGCATTTTCCTTCGTTGCGGGTATATCCTTGCCTGCAAAGGCTTCGGCGAGTTCATTTGCATAGGCCTTGGAGCCTGTAATGCTCTCGAGAGTTTCCTTTGAGATGTTATCGGTATATCCGGCGACTTCGGTTCCGCCCTTTATCAGTGCGGTCTTTATATGGTCAACTATGGAAACCGTCTGTGTATAGTCTGTGTTTCGAGGATCCGTTCCGTCCATCTGGAGTTTCGTATAATCCTCTGTAGACAAACAATTAGACATCACTACCATATAGTCACGGTACGCATTAACGTCGATATTGCCGGCGTCTTGCATTACTTCTTCGATGGTCCTTCCATGACCTGCATAAGCGTTGTTATCCGTAACAAATGAAGAAATGTCTAATCTGAATCCGTTATCGGCTCTGTCCGTATTGCCGACAGCGGTACGGTATGCTGTTGTTCCTTCGCTGACATTTGTATAGGAGTTGGCGGACATCCTGTCCACTTCGTTGAAATTAATGTGCATATCAGCCTATACCTGTCAATTTTGAAAATAAAAAGGGCAAGCGTATTAAAACGCTCACCCTATATTTCGGATGATTATGCAAAAACATTAACTGCCAGCACCCATATTTTGTAAAAAATCTGATCAGAATCTGTAGATCAGTGCCGTGAATGGAGGAATATTCAATGTAACAGAATAATCCTTGTAATCACAGTTCTCTTCAAACGGTGTAAGTTCCTTTTTAACCCTGGCACCGGTTCCCCCGAATCTCTCTTCATCGGAGTTTAACAGGAGCTTTAGTTTTTTATCTGTGATAATCCCGACCTTATAGTCGGTCCATTCCATGGGTGTCATATTGATGATAAACATCAGGCTGTTCTTTCCGTCTGATGACTTGCGGACAAAACTGTATGTACTTCTGTCCTTATCATCGCAGTTGAGCCATTCAAAGCCTTTCCAGTTATTATCGAACTCATACATGCAAGGATATTTTCTGTATACCTCCAGAAGTTCCTTTACATAATCGTGCATACCACGGTTTAACGGCTCAGCGAGCAGATTCCAGTCGAGCTCTCTTTCCTCTGACCACTCACGTTCCTGACCGAAATCCTGGCCCATGAACAGGAGCTTTTTGCCGCAGTGTCCGAACATGAAGCTATAAAGGCACCTTAGATTGGCATATTTATCAACCTTGTATCCCGGCATCTTTTCTACCATGGAACACTTAAGGTGAACGACCTCATCATGCGACAATGGCAGGATATAATTCTCTGCCTCGTTATAACTCATGGCAAAGGTCAGAGCGTAGTGATCGTTCTTTCTGAAATACGGGTCGAGCTTCATATACTCGCAGTAATCGTGCATCCATCCCATATTCCATTTGAACGAAAATCCCAATCCGCCCTCATTGACATCACCTGTGATCTTGGGCCATGCGGTTGATTCCTCAGCTATGGTCAAAAATCCGGGATATGTGCCTCTGACTACGGAGTTCAGGTGCTTAAAGAATTCTATGGCATCTAGGTTCTCGTTTCCGCCGTATTTGTTCGGAAGCCACTGTCCGTCCTTTTTACCGTAATCGAGGTAAAGCATAGAGGCGACTGCGTCTACTCTGATGCCATCGATATGGTACTGTCTGATCCAGAACAGCACATTGGCAATAAGGAAATCCTTGACCTCTGTCTTTTCATAGTTAAATATCTTGGTTCCCCAGTCAGGATGTTCGCCCTTTCTCGGATCCGGATGCTCAAATATGCATGATCCGTCAAAGCGGCCCAGTCCGTGAGAGTCCGTTGCAAAGTGTGCGGGTACCCAGTCCAGGATCACGCCGACACCATTCTGGTGAAGCTTGTCGACCAGGTACATGAAATCGTCACATGTTCCGTATCTTGATGTAGGCGCATAATAGCCCGTAACCTGATATCCCCAGCTTCCGTCGAAAGGATACTCGGCTATTCCCATGAGCTCTATATGTGTGTACTTCATCTCATGAAGGTAATCAACTATCCTGTCTGCAAATTCCCTGTAGTTATAGAACCCCTCCACCTCAGGAAAAGGATGTCTCATCCACGAACCGATATGGCACTCATAGATAGCCACGGGTTCATGGTTATAATCCTTGTGCTCTCTGTCCTTCATCCATTGCGCATCGCCCCACTCATATCTCGTGAGGTCAACTATCTGAGACGCGGTGCCGGGACGCAGCTCCTGCCGGTTACCGAAAGGATCCGTCTTGTATAACTTTTCACCTGACTGAGAATAGATGATGTATTTGTAATAATCTCCTTCTTTGGCTCCAGGTACAAATCCGGCATAGATGCCTCCGGGACCCAGCCTGTTTAAAACAGTTGCGTTCTCGTCCCAGTTGTTAAAGTCGCCGAATACATGAACGGAAGCGGCATTTGGAGCCCAGACTCCGAAGAACACTCCGTCCTGTCCGTCTTCACATGACAGGTGTGCACCCAGTTTCTTGTAAATGTCATAATGTATGCCCATTCCGAACAGATACTGATCCGCTTCGGAGATAAAAACTTTTTCGCGCTCGGGCTTTTTTGCAGGCTTTGCAGTTGCTTTTGCAGTCGGCTTAGCCGCTTTCTTTACGGTATTTGCTTTAGCTGGCACTGTTTTTTTAGTTGTAGTCGTCTTAGCGGCTGTCGTCTTTTTGGCGCTATTTGTTTTTGCAGTCATTTTGCGCTCCTTTGCACTTTAATAGTGCATGAAATCCTTCTCTCTTAATACTATCATGTCCTCATCCCCATACCTTTTACCAAAGAGGACATCAAAGAAATGAGCCGGCGTCTTTTTGTTTGAATACCAGATAGCTTCATCCACGATCTCTTCGATCTCTGAGAGCGTAACCTCATGATCCGAGGTCTGCATGTCGGATATTCTGGTATGCAGAGCCAATACGCCCAGATCATCTATTATATATTCATTATCATATGCGTAACTCTTGGCATATTCAACCAGAGTTTTATTATCAAAGGCTTTAAGGTCGATCCTTAAGTTAAATGCCTCTGCCATTCCCTCATTCTTTTGAACGATCTTGTCGATGATATCGGCATGACCCTGCATTACTACCACAACGCCTCTGTCGGTGTGCTTTAATTCATACAGAAGGTTTTCAACCGTCTTTTTCTTTAAGCCTTCGGCTTCGGATATGATGAGTGCACCGTTAGAAACACATTTTAACGTATCATCTATGTCTTTGCGGTTAAGATTGTCTCCGGATACCTTGGCTACCTTGCCGGTAAAATTGGCATCGGACATCTGTATCTCACGAACCAGCAGTTTGGAGAATGTGGTGATCTCATTATCTTCCTCGCTGGTTACGAGCACATTGCCCGTATATGATGCCAATGTGATATTATCCAGAGCATTTGCCAGCTGTCTTCTCGTACTCTTGTGATGTATGAATGCGGCAAACTGTTCCTTTTCGGAGTCGGTCAATGCTCTGGGCCTTGATTCACCGTGATGTTCCTTAGCTGCTTTGGGCTTTTCCTTTGCTGCAGCCTTATCTTTTGCTTTTTCTTCCTGTTCCTTTACGACATCCTCCGGAGGAACATAGCCCTCGGGTACGAACATATCGGGATCTGCTTCGGTATCGACTTCCGTATTATCATCAGAAATTTCTGCCTCAACAGTTTCCTGCTCACCTTTTTCGGCTTCCTTATTATCCTGTTCTTCCTCTTCGGGTTCTGCCTCAGGCGCATTAGCTTCGGCAGAGTGTGCAACTGCCTTCTGTGCAGCCTTTTCGGCATCTTTTTTAGCCTGTTCTTCTTCCTCTTCGGAAATGACCTTGGCTACCACATTATCTATTTCCTCATCGAGAGGATCCGCTTCGGGAATAACCTTGGCAGGGCTTATTTCTTCGTGAGGCACGGTAGCGGATAAAGGCTTGAATCCGGTGTCAGTGATCTGTTTAGCAAGTCTCGCTCTATCTTCATCAGTGGCCGGTTCGGGAGCAGCTACTTTGGTCTCATTATCCGTTCCGTTAAGGTCGGATACCTTGATCTGTTTCGGACGTGAAGCACGGATGCGCTCCTGTTCTTCTTTAAGGGCAGCCGAGATAGCTGCATTTTCTATCTGTTCAAGGAGTCCCGATTTGGTTGCTTCGTCAAAGTTATTGAACAGACCTCCGGCCTGCTCCATGACCTGAGCCTTGACTTCGGCGATCCTCTTTTCTTCATTCTCCTTCTTTTTGCGCTCCCAGTCTCTCATCACGTCAGTGATGCTGATCTGACCGGTTATCTGTTTTTCAACAGGTGTTTCCTCGGGAAGAACTATACTGATCTGTCCGTCATACTCCTGAGAGAGTATCTCGTCCATATGAGAGCCCTTGCGGAAGGTCTCTATAACACCGGTGCTGTTGATATCCGGTTTGAAGTATTTGGTCTTCGGGATCTCGAAGTCCTGCGGGATATCGGTCGAAACCGCAGGTTCGGGCTGAACCGGTGTTGCCGGTTTAGCAGGTGCAGTATCATCAGATGTATCTATCGTAACAGGCCTTATCTCATCGGTATCCTGCTTGATGTCCGGAACGTTCTCCTTGAGGCGTCCTGATGCCATTTCCAGAGAAGCTTCACCTATGATATCTTCATCACTTAACTTGTTTTCGTTTATTCTGCCCGTCTCATCCTCGAGCTCCTGTCCGACTGATTCTTCTGGCAGAACAGCATTATAAACGGTCGTTACCATCAGTTCCGGGTTAACCTCGGGCTCTGATGCAACAATCTTTTCATCTGTGGACTTTATCCCCAGTGCTTCTTCATCCCTGGCTACGGCTTCCTCATAGCTCGTAACTTCTTCGGCAGGAATAGATACAGTTTTGGCTCCGATATAATCCTGCAGGCCTTCGGCGACAACAGCCTGAAGATTCTGTGTATTATACGGACTCACATCAACGTCCTTAACCTCGAGTTCCTTTTTCTTTTGAATTTCGGCGTTAGGGTCATCCTTTAATGAATACTGTATGTTAAGCTGTCCGCCTGCATGACGGAGCAGTTCGTATTTATAATTTTCCTGTTCGGTAAGGGGCTGATGAAGAGCCTTCAGTTCATATGCCTTCATGACATATTTGCCGTCAACGATCCAGAGGATTATCTGCTCGCACTCCTCTATGCACTTGGTCTCCATTCCGGCCTTGTGATAGAGAGTTGCCAGTTCGTACTCCCACTTGGGCAGACGCTGCATCTCCTTCAGTTCTTCGAGGACTTCTATCTGCTCTTCGATGGAAATATCCTGTGCCTTATATAATTTGTACTTCAGGATCAGTATTCCGGGATCGTTGGGCGCCATGGATGCGAATTCCTTATGATATTCCATGGCATTAATGAGATCATTAAGTTCTATCGATAATTCACAGAGAGATTTGACGATAAGACGTGTCTTTTGTTTTTTATATGCGAAAAGAAGAACCTTGCGGCTGTCTTCAAAAAGTCGGGCTTTTTTATAAAGGTCACTCACCATGCAGATATCGCGGACATTCTTAACCGCTGACCAGTCAATGGTATCTGCTACATCTACCGCATCATCATACGCTTTCTGAGCTATGAGCGACTTAATCTCACCGATCTTTACTTTGTACTCAAACTTATCCACCTTTACTACACCTCATCTATGATCATGGAAATACGGAATCGATTTCCTGTCGTGATCTGACTTTCACGCTACCATCAACACATGATATTGTGTCCGGAAGCTCAAAACATACCACGTTTAGTGTATCATAGGTGTATATGTATGTCAAAGAAGGATTTATTAATCTTCGGCCCAGGCGAGAGCGCATTTTACGGCTTTCTTCCAGCCCTTAAGAAGGAGTCCCCTGTCTTCATCATCGATAAGCGGTATGAACTCGCGGTTTAACTGCCAGTTTTTCCTGATCTCATCCTTGCTCTCATAGAATCCTACTGCCAGGCCCGCGAGATATGCAGCGCCGAGGGCGGTGGTCTCTATGCATTCGGGTCTGTGGACCTTGGCATTAAGGATATTTGCCTGGAACTGCATAAGGAAATCATTGGCGCTTGCTCCGCCGTCTACTTTTAAAGTATCTATCGTAACATT
>JAILAN010000067.1 GCA_024681595.1 Lachnospiraceae bacterium | reverse complement strand
AACTTCTCAGTCGATTTAGCCTGTGACTGAGTGTTAACGTTCAACATTCTGTTAGAGTTCATTGCCTGTAAATTGTGCTGTACTACCATATTATTTTCCTCCTTGAAATTATTAACTGCTTCCCTGCAGTTAAGTGATTATTGTTCTGTGATCGCTTTAAGGATTCGTACGCATCCTTAATTTGATCACGAGTTGCGGGCTTATCACCGCCCTGTTATTAAATATATCGGACGAAAGTCCTAATACTTAATACCTGAATTAAAAAAAAATTAGAAAATTTATGGATTACTTCTTTTTGTCCATAAATCTGGACTCCAGGCTGTTCAGACCGTTCATGTTCTTATAATAATTCATAGCAACATTGACTGATCTTTTGCCCTCGGCCATCCCTTTGCGTTCACGGATTATGGTATCTGACAAAGCATTCCTGTTCCTTTCTTCAGCCGCTGTAACAGATGTGCCAAGTTCCGTTATTCTGGATATAAGATCCTGCATTTCCTTTATGATATCTGAATATGAGTCCTTATTTTCCTTTAACTCGGATTCAACTCTCTCATATACCAGTTCAAAGCCCTCATCCAGTTTCTCTATCTTTTCCATGCAGACATCTTTGTCTGTGAACAGCCTGTCAAACGCTTCATAATCGAACGGTTCTTTATTAAGGATCTCGTTCTGAAGCCGGTCAAGATGTTCTATCTCTTCCAATATAGAAACCTTCTTAACCAGACTGTCCCGCAGAGCTGTTATATGCTCCTTGCTCATACCGCGCCTTTCTGTCCGTTGATCCTCATTACCTCAACCCATGTATCTCGTACTGAGCGAAGATGCATATTGATCTCTTCAAGTATCTCGGGATCCTTCTTAATGGACGCCTGGGTAAGTCTGCTGCTTAAATATGAATAGATCTTTTCATATTCCTGTGCAACGGGATATTTCATATCCAGAGTGATCCTTAAATAATCTATGATCTTTTCAACCTTCACTATATGAATATGCGCTTTTTCGATATTCTTTTCCTTACAGCCCTCTATGGCTATGTTACAGAACTTGATTGCTCCTTCATATAACATCAGTGTCAGTTCAGCCGGAGATGCTGTCAGGACTTTGGAATTCTTGTATTGCGCATATGCAGCGGGTAAAGCCATGTTACTTATAACCTCCTGTTACAGATCATTAATTCATTCCGAGAAGTGAAGATATAGCGTTCTGATTAGACTGCATCTTCGCCATGGCTGTTTCCATAGCTCCAAATTTATCATACCACTTATCCTCATAGTCAGCCAGCTTAGCTTCGAGATCTTCAATCTTCGTTGTATAGTCTTCATAGTCACTTTTAAGCTTCTGATCATCGTAGAAGCTACCATAACTTCTGACATTGTTAACCTTGGCCGACATGCTGTCCATCTTGGAATAGAGTTCGCGGTTAAGCTTATAGAAGAACTCTTCAACCGCATCCGGATCTTTGGATATCATCTCTTCGAGTTTGTTTGTCTCATTGGCAAACATCTCATCATCCTTATCTCCATAAATATGATAGGCATTCTTTTCGTTATCGGCTGCCGTAAAGTATCCGGCAGTTTCTATGCCGAAGTCGAAGAGGTTCATTGTCTTGCCGCCCACTTCAAATCCCGAACTCATGACCTGCTTTAATGCAGATGCCAGACTGCTTAGGTTCTCGTCCTTGGCCAGAGCCTGTTCCTTGAGCTTTTCTTCCCATTTTTCAACTTCGAAGTCGGACATTGCTGCTTTTTCCTCATCTGTCAGAGGTTTGTAGGTCGAGTCGGCCTTCGTATTATAAAGCTTGTCCATCTCATTGATCAGAGTTGAATAATCATTGATGAACTTTTTGATCATATCGTACATGGCGCTGGTGTCCTTGGTAGTGCTCAGTGTAACACCCTCACCTGTAGTCTCTGACTTGACGGTTATGGTCAGTCCGTTTATATCGAATGTATTTGTCGAAGACGTGAACTTAGCTCCGTTAAGTTCTATTTCCGCATCCTGTCCCTTGACTTTGGTCGCGTAATTGATATCAGGATCAGCTCCTGTCTCGGGTTTTTCTATAAGTCCGAGTTTAGCCAGTGCATCATTGCCGCCCGAATTGGTCGCTGATATTGTAAAGTCGAACTTTTTGCCGGTATCTTTGGCACCGATGAAGAATCTCTGAGTGGAAGCATCAAAGTTAGCTGTTAATCCTTTGGTTGAAAGCTTGCCGGCCAGATCGCCCAGTGTCATCTTGTCAGTGATCTCTATTTCGGTATTCTTGCCGTCAACGCTGATGTTAAGCTTGCTTCCTGCCTCTATGCCCAGATCCGTGAGCTTTGTTCCTGATGTGGCCTTGGCTCCGTCAAGAGTTGTTCCTTTTGTGTCTATTTCTCCGCCTGTCATGTAAGCGGTTTTAGCCAGTTGTGTAACCTTGAGACTCTGAACTGCGTTCATGGCTGTATCTGATGTAACTACAGATGCAACGTTCGAATCTGAAACAGACGTGGTCTTCTTGGCATATGCACTCTGAAAACGCAGATTGTTGGCTGTATTGAAAAGACCCTTAACCTTGGTGTTGAGTTCTTTCCACGCATCCTGCTTATATGTGATAGCCATCTGCTCTTTTTTGGTATTATTAACTTTGACTGATCTGGCTTCTATCAGCTGACTGATGAGGCTCTCGGTATCAAGTCCGGAATACATGCCTGTGACACGATTTCTGCTCATTTTGCCCCCTATCTCTTCTCGTCAACGAGAATACCTGCCATCTCCCATACTTTGGCGATCATGTCCAGTGTCTTCTCTGCGGGAAGTTCTTTTATGGTTTCCTTGGTATCCTTGTCGATGATCTTGATGGTTACATGATTTGTTTCTTCATGTATTCCAAATACAGCTTCAGAGTTTGTCATTTTCTTATTCAACTCTTCAACTGCCTTCTTGATCTGCTCCTTGGATGCCTGGTTCTGCTCCTTGGCTGCTTCTCTGGCGTTATCGCCTGCATTTGAGTCCTGTCCCCTGGTATTACTCTCCTGAGTCTCTACAATCTTGGCCGTAGTGGGATCAAAGGGAACAGCGCTGTCCTGAGACGCAACATCCGTGTCAACTGCCTCGGGTTTGGTTACGGGTTTCGTAAACTGCGTGTTCTGTACCTGATAGGTCATAGCACTGCTAATAGGTTCGATTGCCATTTTAATTCACCTCCGTGTGTAAAAATAGTATTGTTTACGGCCTATGTTGTGTATCCGCGCGATGTACACACATAGATACGCCTTGGTGTCTATACAGTATATCGGTTATTTTTCGGAATACTTAACAAAAAAATCTTTCAAATTATAAATTTCTGATCATAAGTCCAGGATCGAACGCAGTCTGTCCTGCCAGGTATCGTTTTCAACCAGTGACCGCGCCTTTTGAATGATACTTATACGATATCCGTCATCGTCAAGGACCTGTCTGATCTTGGCGGCTACCGTTTCATAGTCTCTGCCGTCCCAGTACAGAATGCTGTCTTTGTCCGTGAATCTCTCTTCCAGGTATCTGCTCGGATTGCTTAAAACCACAGCTCCGTTTAACATGCCGTTAAAAACTCTCTCATGTGCTCCTTCGGCAAAATAGGGGAGATCATTTATGAGCACCTTCGTTCTGGAAATATACTCGATACACTCACGGGGGCTGAGCATTCCTTCATAACTGACATTGCCGGGATATCTTTCTGCTATGTCCCTCCACGGTTCATTGCCGCACAGGCATACAGAAAAACCTCTTTGAGCCAGATATTCGATTATGCCTTTACGCCTTTCGGCCTCAAAATAATACTCCACGGATCTGGCTATATAATTTGTCATTATGGCTTTTTGCTCAACGGAATAGTCATTCCCTGTCTGCTGACAATACTCCTGTACTACGTATTGAGCTTCGATGTAGTTCTCACGGTCATAGTATGATATGGCAAAATCATAGAACTCCTCGGAATCTAGAAAAGGCAACGGGGCAAAGTTGATTTCTTCATCATTCTTATAGCCTCCGGCATACAGGATATCAATGTCTTTATCCCGGTTCATACCGTTAATGTCCGTTCCTCCATGAGGCATAAAAGAAAAAGCCGAAGGTACATTTTTAAAAACGCTCCTTAGAAACTCAACATGTCCCCTGTCGATACAAAGAGCATGATATCCGGGATAATAATCCGAAGAGACAGCCTCAAGATAATGAGCAGGATGGTCGACCAGAATATTAAAAAACTGTACATTTCTCTGCTTCCAGAGAGCAAATCCGGCGCCCAGATTGTTAAAGGTTATAACCGTTGTATCTTCATTGATATCATCAAGTATAGGGCCAAGTGTTGATTCCGGTTCTCTGGTATTTACGATAACAGCATCAGATCCCTCGGCCAGAGCGTAAGCAAAATCATCAAGCGTTACATAGCCTCCTGTCATAACGATGGTCTTTGGCGGTCTGCCGTACATCCTCATGGCGCGCTTTCTGTATTTATTATAACTGAGCATGGAAAGCACTCCGCCGTCATCGTGCAGGCACCATGGCATCTTCTGAACGGGAACTACAACCTTTTTCCCGGCATTACGCATCTCGCATGACATGGAAAGATCATAAAGGTCCCATCTGTCGAAAACATCATCACGCAGGATCGGATTACCCTTTACTGCAAGGAGCAGACCGTCAACCGCCTCTGCCTCCGTATATCCGTCTTTTTCCACATCATATGAATAGTCTCGATAGTTACATATTT
>JAILAN010000065.1 GCA_024681595.1 Lachnospiraceae bacterium | reverse complement strand
TTTTCCATTATGTCAAATGCGGGATTGTACTGGGATGCAGGCATAAAGTGTACTATCACCCTGACCGAGGACGGCCTGCTGTTTGAAGGAACGGAATCAGATGGCTTCCTGACTTCCGAAAACGGTGAGGGAAGGCTGTTTGTTAAAGATGACAGAGTAGAGGATGCATTTAAGTACCTGAAACGGGACAGTTCAGGCCAGGACGAGGATCTTCAGGGATTCTGGGTCCTTGAAAAACCGGATTCCGATCTTTATCTTGAGTTTGCAGGAACTGATCTTTATATGTACAGCAAGGATCCGGAAACCGAGGCTTTTTATGCTGCAGGGGGCTGTGATCTTACGGATGGACATATAGAATGCAGGGCTAATTGTATCGATAACGGTGGTATGCCCTTTGAATTGTCGTTTGAATATGAGGTTTCCGATGAAAAACTGAAACTGGAAGAAACAGGTTACGACAGGCCGGACAGAATACCCCAAAGCGGAGTTTATCGCAGGATAGATCCTGATGATGTGCATGTAACGGTCATGGATGAAGTGGTGCTTGACTCTGCATCCTTTGGAATGTATGGAAGCAACAGTAACTATGAGGAACTGACACTTCAGGATTACTACGGTGTATTTGTTTCTTCGTCAAAGGATCCGGATAAGTGCACATCCGTAATTGAAAAGCTGGAGACTGCAGGGATCGAAGGCAGCTTTGTTGTATACACTCCTGACTTCAGCAAATTGAATCAGGAACCCTACTATGTAGTCACAACGGGGCTTTATATATCGGAAGACGAGGCCTCGGATTCTCTTACTAAGGTAAAGAACGCCGGCTTTGGTGATGCTTATATGAAATCAGCCGGTTCATATACGGGCGATAAATATCAATATACAATGTATGACGCAGATAATATCGAAGTGCTGAATGACGGGGTGCTTCTTAGCAATGTTCCGGTATCAATTCCTTATCCGACGGATGGTGAAGCAGTTACATCCAACCTGCTCGTGACCAAAGAAGCGGTATTTGATGAGTCTGCCGAAACGGAATACTTTGGAAATTATGAGGACGGCGACACGCCTTATGAATGGTTAGTCAGAAATTACAAACTGTTTAAGGAGGATGTGGACCAGTATCTCGTGTATGGACCTGCACTGTCCGGAATATTTGAGGTCAGCATTAAAGATGGTAACATCATTGCCTATTACGGAAGTTACTGGTGGGATTGAATCCATGACTCAGTAAAACGGGTGAACACACAGATCACCCGGGAAAGGGATATTTACTATGATAACTGATGAAATAAGGGAACGGCTGTTTAGTGAACGTGATGAAAAATATGCCGGGATGCAGGTAAAGATAATACCGGGAATACCTGCTGATTCCATCATCGGCGTCAGAACTCCCATCTTAAGGAATATGGCCCGCGAATTGTCGAAAAGAGAAGATATTGAGGATTTTCTGGGCACTCTTCCACATGGATATTTTGAAGAAAATCAACTGCATTCGTTTATTATATCCAATATAAAGGATTATGACAGATGTCTGGCTCGGGTAAATGTTTTTCTTCCTTACGTAGATAACTGGGCTACCTGTGACCAGATGTCACCCAAGGTATTCAAAAAGCACAGAACACTGTTGATCGACAGTATAAATCACTGGATCCTGTCCGAAAAGACATATACGGTAAGGTTCGGTATAGGCATGCTTATGGAGCACTTTCTGGATGAGGACTTTGATATCAGGTATCCGGAAACTGTTGCGAAGATCAGATCCGATGAATATTATATCAATATGATGATCGCATGGTATTTTGCAACGGCTCTTGCAAAACAGTATCATGCGATCCTGCCGTTTATTGAAGATCACAGACTGGATGTATGGACACATAACAAAACCATTCAGAAATCGATCGAAAGTTACAGGATCACTACGGAACAAAAGGAATATCTCAGATCCCTGAAGATAAAGAAATGATATGAATGCTTCAACAAGAAAAACCGTTATAAAAGAGTGGCTTAAGATCGTAGCAGGCCTCGTGGTATTTGCTTTCGGAGTACATCTGACGATATTTGCCAACATCGGTCTGGCTCCATGGGACTGTCTTGGAATGGGGATAGCCCGCCACACTCCGTTTAACTATGGGATATCAATGACACTGATGGCGGTAGTGATCCTTATCATAGATATGATCTTAAAGGAAAAGATCGGATTCGGAACCATAATCGATGCGCTGTTGACAGGCAATTTTGTTCAGATGTTTAACAGCCTTAACAGTCTTCCCGAAAATCATAACATCTGGCTGGGTATCGGCATAATGCTCATCGGATTCATATTCATGGCGATCGGCATGTGGATATATATGAGCGCAGAGCAGTGCTGTGGACCTAGAGATGCATTGCTGGTCGGGCTAGGCAAGAGGATGCCGAAGATACCCATAGGTATCGTGGAGGTCCTGTTGTGGGCAGTCGTTCTCCTTATAGGTTATCTGCTCGGTGGACCTGTCGGGATAGGTACGCTGATCAGCACGTTTGGCGCAGGCCTGGTCATGCAGATTGTATATAATATAATTCGCTTTGAACCGAGAAAGCTAAAACACAGGGATGTAATAACTGTGACAAAGATACTTAAAAACTCATAAAAAGGTATTGACAATAAATTACTTCGGAGATAGAATTAAATTAGTTCGAGAGAAGAAGTATTATATGGTACACGCAGATCTTATTAAAAATGATAATTTCAAACAGTTCACTGATTACATAGATGAGATAAAGGAGTTGTTGTCTTCAGACCTGTGGGGCAATATTTTCCTTAACTGCTCCAAGAACGAAGTGCTGATATTCTGGCTGCTGTTTCAGAAAAGCGAAGTAAATATGTCGGAGATTGCCGATTATATCCATGTTCCGCTGAATACGGCGACCGGTATAGTATCGAGAATGGAAAAAGGCGGACTCATCGAAAGAACACGAAGCGAACAGGATAAGAGGATAGTTCTCATCAGATTCAGTGATAAAGGAATGGCACAGTTTAATACTCTGGTAGGAGAACTGATGGGATATGCCGCTAAGATAATGAGCGAGTTCACTCCACAGGAGATCCAGCTGATGAACAGCATGATGACCAAGGTTCGCGATGTTCTGAAGAACGAAAAAAAGAAAGAGGAAAACGTCAAAAAAGTGCGAAGGATCGTTATAGACTGATCGTTTATCAAAAACCGCACAGCGCATGATACCCATGGCAGCGTAAGCTGCCTATATAAAAAGCAAATACTTCGAGAGCGGAAATATTCGAACCGGGAAATATATGATCCGGTTTTTCCCGGATGGTAAAGGAGGCATATACGTGAACAGAAGGATAATCATATTTACAGGAAAAGGCGGAGTAGGCAAGAGCAGTGTGGCTGCAGCCCATGCCATAAAGAGTGCTTCACAGGGCAAAAACACACTGCTCGTCAGTACCGATATGGCACATAATCTCGGAGATATCTTCGAACAGAAACTCGGAAGAGAGATATGCAATATCCGACCGAACCTGGATCTTTATGAGATCGATCCGCAATATGTGATGGAAAATGATTTTGAAGATATCATGAAATATTTGGGTTCTTTGTTATCACAAAAGGATGTTATAGGGCTCGAGGATGTAGGAATGCTGCCGGGGATGGAGGAATTATTTTCTCTTCTTCGAATATCTCAGCTATACAGGAGCGATGTATATGACCGTATCATCGTTGACTGTGCACCGACCGGTGAGACACTTTCTTTATTAAAGTTTCCCGAACTGCTTTCGTGGTATATGGAGAAACTTTTCCCCATTGGCAAGGTGGGAGTAAGAATGCTGGCTCCGGTATCCAGACATTTATTCAAGATCGAAATGCCGAATAAGGATGCGATGAATGATATTGAAAAAATGTTCGTGAAACTGATGGAACTCGAGGAATTGCTCAAGGATCGTGATGTTACCAGCATCAGGATAGTAACGACTCCCGAGAAAATGGTTGTTGAGGAGACCAAGCGGAACTATATGTATATGAACCTGTATGATTTCAATGTGGACGGGTTATATATAAACAGGATATTACCCCGGGATATAGGAAACGAATTCTTTGACGAGTGGCTTAATATCCAGCAAAAATACATTATCGAGATCACTGAAACATTTACAGCACTTCCGATATACAGGATACCCTGGTATGAGGAGGAGTTAAAGGGAGAGGATAACATCTCAAGGATAGTAAGGGATGTACTTACAGATGATCATATTTTTGATGCTGCGATCATAAATGACAGAGAGAGGTTTGAACAGACGGATGAAGGATATGATCTGAGAGTGAGCATTCCGGGTGCGGATAAAAAGGATATAGACCTGTATCAGGCGTCAACGGATATAGTTATTAAGACAGGAAATTTCAAGCGCAACATACCGCTTCCGAATATATTACGTGATCATGTGGTCTCGGGTGCAGGGTACGAAAACGGAGTACTGAAGATCAGCTTTGTGAAAGGAGATAACTGATATGACAAACAGTGACATGATAAAGAGGTTAAGGAAAGCAGCAGGATATCAGAAGCAGGCTATACGGGCACTGTTTCCTGAAGGGATGGACGAACATATTGATGTTATAGAAAAGGAACTGAAAAGCATGTTTACCGAGATCATTGCAGGAGCGATGTCAGAGTGTGTAAAGAACCGTTGCGACAACGATCAGGATGAAGATCCTAAGAGTAGCGTCAAAAAAGTTGATATAGATTGATACGGACCGGGAAGTGTCCGATACGGAGGATAAATATGAGAGTAATCATATATACGGGAAAAGGCGGAGTCGGCAAAACCTGTATGGCTGCTGCAACAGCCTGCAGGATCGCATCTGACGGTAAAAAAACAGTTATAATGAGTACCGATCAGGCGCACAGCCTGGGAGATGCGTTTGATATGAGCATCGGCTGTGAACCGACACCTGTCTGCGAGAATCTGTATGCATTGGAAACAGATACTGTAGTCGAGAGCGAAAAAAGCTGGGGAAACCTAAAGGACTATTTCAAAAAACTGCTGACACTTAAGGGCGGAAGCGGGATCGAGACAGAGGAGCTGCTGGTCTTTCCGGGGTTGGAGGAACTGTTTTCGATGTTCAAGATCCTCGAATTATATGAAAGCGGACAGTTCGATACGATAGTCGTAGACTGCGCACCTACGGGTGAGACGCTCTCGCTGCTAAAGTATCCCGAACGCTTTTCCAACCTAATAGAAAAAGTTCTCCCGGTAAAAAAAGCGGGAGTTAAGGCTGTAGGTCCGGCAGTTCAGGCGATGACCAAGATCCCTATGCCGGATGAGAATGTATTCGATGATATTGAACGATTGATGAATAAGATGCAGCGGCTGCAGGAACTGATGCTTAACAGGGATATAGTCAGTCTCCGTGTGGTGACGACTCCTGAAAAGATCGTGATAAACGAAGCTAAAAGAAATTTTACTTGCCTTTATCTGTATCGATATAATGTCGATGCGATAATCATTAATCATATCTATCCGGACAGCGCTATGGAGGGATATTTCAGCAAATGGCTGGTACTACAAAATGAGGGACTAAATGATATCAAAGAGAGCTTCAGCGAGGTTCCGAAATTTTATGTTGAGCTTCAGCCATATGAAATAAGAACGATCGATGTACTTAAAAAAACAGGCTGCATGATATTTGACTCATGTGATCCGGATGATGTTCTGTTCAGACAGGAAATATACAAAACAGACATTGAAAACAAAACCATGAGCATATACCTTCCCTTTGCCTGTAAGGATGAACTCATTCTGGAACAGGATCAGGATGAGATAACGGTGGGAGTCAAAAATGAGCTTAGGAGGTTCCCTGTTCCGCGTGGACTGCAAGGAATGGATATCGAAGGCGCCGGGTTTGATAACGGATATCTTAACATCAGGTTTTCCGGCAGAGAATAATTAAATAAAAACATTGTTAAGTGCGGTTCCGATTTGTGCTAAAAAAGTGTATTCTATAAATAGTAAGTCAGACATTTAAGCACAACAATAAAATGACCAGGAGGAACCGGCTATGGGCAGGCTCGATGAAAACAAACTGACAGAATATCTTGACTCTTTACTTGATAAGGGAATACCTTCCGTAGATTGCATGGTTTATCATGATCACGATCTGATATACCGTCATATGAACGGAACGGTTGATATCGCTAAAACCCAAAAGGTTCGTAAGGATCAAAGATACCTGATGTTCTCCATGACCAAGGTTCAGACCATGACTGCGTTCATGCAGCTGGTTGAACAGGGCAGGATATCGCTGGATGATGATGTCAGTAAATATCTTCCTTCTTATGCCAAACTGCTTGTTAAAGATGACAGAGGCCTTAGAAATGCCGAAAACTCAATGAAGGTATGGCACCTTTTGTCAATGCAGTCGGGCCTTGATTATGATCTGGAACGACCGGGGATCAGGCGTGTCCTTGACGAAAAAGGACAGAATGCAACAACCCGCGATATTGTAGATGCTTTTGTTGAATCTCCTCTCGTTTTTGAACCGGGCGCTCACTTTATGTACAGCCTGAGCCATGATGTGGCGGCAGCCATAATTGAAGTGGTATCCGGAATGAGCTTTGGCGAGTACCTTAAAAAGAATATCTGGGAACCTCTCGGCATGGAAAACACATTCTTTGCAAAACCGCATAATGACGGACTGGATCGCCTGGCACAGCAGTATATTCAGAATGAGAACGGGATAGTACCCATGGAACAGACCTGCAATTATCAGCTGTCTGAAAACTATGAAAGCGGCGGGGCCGGACTGGTAAGCTGTACTGATGACTATGCTGTTCTGGCAGATACATTAGCCTGCGGCGGAGTAACTGCAGACGGAATCCGTATCCTTAAGGAAGAGACGATTGAGAAGATCAAGACCAATCTGTTAAGTGATGCGGGTATTAAAGATATAGCTACGACAATGGGCCGCAGAGGCTATGGCTACGGATGTGGCATGCAGGTTCTGATGCATCCCGGGGATATTGGATCGACGGCACCTGCAGGCGTTTTTGGATGGGATGGGGCCGCCGGCAGCTGCGTTCAGATGGATACGGTTTCTAAAACGAGCTTTGTATACATTCAGCATGTCAGGAATTGCGGCATGTCTTATGATACCATCCATCCTACACTAAGAGATATCATCTTTTCGTAAATAAGGATATTTGATCATTTGATTACATTTTCCGACGATTTTAAAATAGCTTCCATGGACGAGCTGATCGAACTGATCGATCAGCTCGGTTTCGTGCCTTTTTTTACCAATGAGATAGAGGGCTTTTCAATAGAGGAACATATTGCACCGGGATGCTGGTATTATGACGGTGATGACGGCTTTTGGCCTGCCTGGGAATGGAAGGGACCCGTCATAAATAAAATGAAATGTGCCTATGGCAAATTTCTTCGAAACAAGGCTATGTATATCAGCCCCAGGTGGTTTCCTGATTTTGCAAATTACAGGAGAGACGGGTATGACTTTGATGCAAGGTACGATGACGGTCTGTCCTCGTTTCATGACAGGGAGCTATATGAATTGCTGGATGCAAATGCTCCCGTAATGTCAAAAAATCTCAAAAAGATCGGAGATTATGGCAAAAACGGACGAAAAGGTTTTGATACCATGATAACGAGACTGCAGAAGCAATGCTACGTCGTTATCAGTGATTTTCGATATATGACAGATAAGTACGGAAACGAATACGGATGGGGCGTAGCCGAATATTCGACTCCCGAAAAGTTCCTCGGCCGGAAGTTTACCGACAATGTATATAAACGCAAGCCGGAAGAATCGCTCGGGCGGATAGTCGATCATATGCAAAAGATCCTGCCAAATGCCGCAGAATCGCAGATCCTGAAGATCCTTAAATGATAACCTGATGTATGCTCATAGTCAGTGATAGTCTGTAGAAATAATATGTGAAACGGGGTGAAGTATCGTGGAAACACGGATCACAATCATAGTAGATAATGTATCAGACGGAAATATCAAAGGTGAATGGGGGCTGTCTGCACTGGTAGAACGTGGCGACCGGAAGATCCTTCTTGATGCCGGATCTACGGATCTGTTCCTTGATAACATGAAGAGTCTGGGAATTGATGTTCATGATATAGATTATGCGGTGCTCAGTCATGCTCACTATGATCATGCAAACGGGTTTCCCGCATTTCTGGATAAAAATTTTGCAGCGAAACTCTATCTTAGGGAGAGCACCGGACCCGACTGCTATGCAAAAAAGTGGATATTCAGGAAGTATATAGGTATTCCGAGGGTACTGCTAAAGAAATACGGTGACAGAATAGTAATGGTTTCGGGGGACTTTGAACTGACTGATGGAGTGTACCTGATCCCGCATAAGACAGAGGGACTGGACCGGATAGGCCGGAGAGAACTCATGTACAGAAAGACACCGGGTGGATGGATTCATGATGATTTTTCACATGAGCAGAGCCTGGTAGTTGAAACGGACAAGGGTCTTGTCATCTTAAACTCGTGTTCGCACGGCGGTGCTGCCAATATCATAAACGAAGTAAAGATGACATTCCCGGACAAAAAGGTATACGGTATCATCGGAGGATTCCACCTGTTCAATAAGTCCGAAGAGGAGATAAGGGCACTGGCTCACAAGATAAGGGAAACCGGGATCGAATATGTATGTACGGGTCACTGCACCGGGGCGAGGGCATTCGGCATACTTAAAGAAGAACTCAAAGATACGGTGCATATGATGAGTGTCGGGTATAAGATCAGTTTTTAGCATAACAGGAGAAAAGCCATATGAAAAAGATTGTATTGGGTAAAACCGGAATAACAACATATCAGAATGCTTTCGGAGCTCTTCCCATTCAGCGGATCAGCACCGAAGAGGCGGTTAAACTGCTTCAAAGGGCATATGATGGAGGCATGCGCTTTTTTGATACTGCCAGGGCCTATTCGGACAGTGAGGAAAAGATGGGTATCGCATTTTCCGGCATGAGGGATAAGATATTCATCGCATCTAAGACTACGGCCAAAACTCCCGATCAGTTCTGGAAAGACCTCAATACGACTCTGACAAACTTAAAGACAGATTATCTGGATATCTATCAGTTTCACTGCGCTTCACAATGCTACAGGCCGGGTGACGGAACGGGAATGTACGAGTGCATGATACAAGCCCGCGAAAAAGGTATGATCAGACATATCGGGATCACCGCTCACCTTCTCGGCGTGGCAGAAGAAATAATCTCCAGCGGACTTTATGAAACAATTCAGTTTCCGTTCTCATATTTGGCTACAGAAAGGGATACAGAGCTCGTTCAAAAAGCTGAAAAAGCCGATGTTGGTTTTATAGCAATGAAAGGACTGGCAGGAGGATTGCTGACAAACAGCGAAGCATGTATGGCTTTTATGAGCAGATACAATGTTCTCCCGATATGGGGAATACAAAGAGATGAGGAACTTGACGAATGGCTCTCGTTCTTTGACAGAGATATTGAAATGACAGATGAGATTGCAGCATTTATTGAAAAAGACCGCTTGGAACTGATGGGTGATTTTTGCAGAGGATGCGGTTACTGTGCTCCCTGCACTGTCGGAATAAAGGTAAACAACTGTGCCAGAATGTCGCAGCTTATCAGACGTTCACCCTCAAAGAACTGGCTCTCAGATGAATGGAAGGAGAACATGCTCCAGATCGAAAAATGTGTTGATTGCGGAGTATGCAAAACGAGGTGCCCTTACGGCCTCGATATTCCGACACTCCTTCGCAAGAATCTGGCCGATTATAAGGATATACTCGCCGGTAGGGTAAAAGTTAACTGAAACACTTATTTAACTTAACAGTGCAAAATTGAGAATCGTTCCCGATTTACTTGACACAACATGTGTACATTAGTATAATTGGGAACGATTCTCATATTCGTGGAGGATGTATGGAGAATATCAGGTCAAAATATAAAACAAAACAGCGGGATATGCTGCTGGCTTATCTGAAGGCTCTTGCCGGTGAACATATCACAGCGGGTGACGTATGTGATTACTGCAAAGAGCAGGGAGCGGCCATAGGGCAGTCTACGGTATATCGTCAACTGGAAAGCCTGGTGGATGAGGGGCTTGTTAATAAGTATACAATTGATTCCAACAGCCCGGCATGCTTTGAATATGTAGGGCCGGATGTACATTCAGATAAAGATACGTGCTTCCACTGCAGATGTGACAGATGCGGTGTACTCATTCATCTGCATTGTGAGGAACTCAAGGAGATAGAGGAACATCTTCTTAAAGAGCATGGTTTTAAGCTTAATTCGATGAGAACTGTTTTTTACGGACTCTGTGAAAACTGTGCCAAAGAGGAAAACACCCGGTAACAGGAAGTACAAATGATAGATCAAAGGATTTTTAAACATATCAGAATACTGACGCTGCTGGCTGTAGGCTTTTTTATCGGGGCAGTAATGTTTTCGAATGCTTTTATAGCTGTTCATTCCGGGCATGAGTGTGATAAAGAGGAATGTCCGGTCTGCACCTGCCTGGAGCTGTGTGAGAGTATTATACGTAATGCAGGCAGTGACTCGCTCATACATACATTTTTAGTGGTTCTGTCTTTTGTGTCAGTTTATAAAGAACTGATACTTACGTCAGATTTTTCATTTTTTACTCCCGTATCACAAAAGGTCAGACTGAATGATTGAATCTTCGTAGCAACTGATAAGTAAAACTGTTTTTATATCAACGGAGGTTTTATCATGAAAAAAATCATTTCACTGTTTGTTGCAATGATTCTTGCAACAGGTCTTGTCACAGGCTGTGGCAGCAAAACTGCCGAAGGCACAGATGACAGTAAAAAACTTACGATCGTAACTACCATATTTCCAGAATATGACTGGGTAAAAAACATACTTGGTGATAATCCGGCTAAGGCTGAAGTTACCATGCTCCTTGATAACGGAGTAGACCTTCACAGCTACCAGCCTACGGCTGAGGACATCATGAAGATCTCGTCATGTGACATGTTTGTTTATGTCGGCGGAGAATCGGACGAATGGGTAGAGGATGCGCTCAAGGAAGCTACCAATAAGGATATGATTGTCATTAACCTGCTTGAGTCTCTGGGAGATTCAGTCAAGGAGGAAGAAATCGTTGAAGGCATGCAGGAAGAGGAGCATCATCATGAAGACGGCGATGAAGATGAGCATGAACATGATGAAGATGAGGATGAGCATGATCATGAGCATGATCATGAGCATGAGGAAGAAGAAACGGAATATGATGAGCATGTATGGCTCTCTTTGAAAAATGCCGTAGCCGTTACCGAGACGCTCTCGGCTAAGATTTCGTCATTGGATCCTGCAAATTCCGATATCTATAAAGCTAACACAGAAGCATATGTTTCAAAGCTTAAGGACCTGGATAACAGATATGAAGAAGCAGTTTCAGAATCGCCCGTTAAGACACTTCTTTTCGGAGACAGGTTTCCGTTCAGATATCTGACGGATGATTATGGCCTGAAATATTATGCCGCTTTCGTCGGCTGCTCAGCAGAGACAGAGGCAAGTTTTGAAACTATAACATTTCTGTCATCAAAGGCAGATGAACTGTCTTTGAATGCTGTTATGACCATCGAGGGAGCCGATCACAGGATTGCCGAAACTATAGTCGACAACACCGCCTCAAAGGATCTGAAGATACTGACAATGGATTCAATGCAGTCAACAACATCAAAGGATGTTTCTGAAGGTGCCAGCTATTATTCCATAATGGAGAGTAATCTGGCAACACTTAAGGAAGCACTTAAATAGGAGAAGATTATGGCTTTGATCACCGTTACGGATCTTGTGCTGGGATACGATTCACAGATCATATTAAGTGACCTGAATTTTAAGATCGATCAGGGGGATTATCTGTGTATAGTCGGAGAAAACGGTTCCGGTAAAACGACACTTATGAAAACTCTTTTAAATCTGAAGGATCCGCTTGGCGGCAGGATCGTAACAGGTGACGGCTTAAGGAGAAACGAGATAGGGTATCTGCCCCAGCAGACAGCGATACAAAAGGACTTTCCGGCTTCGGTTTGGGAGATAGTTCTCTCCGGATGCCAGTCAAGATGCGGACTCAGACCTTTTTACGGTAAAGAGGAAAGAAAGCTTGCAGAAGAAAACATGGAGCGCATGGAGATAAAGGAACTGGCCGGGCGCTGTTACGCTGATCTGTCCGGAGGCCAGCAGCAAAGAGTACTGCTTGCACGGGCTCTGTGTGCAACACGTAAAGTGCTGCTCCTTGATGAACCTGTTGCCGGTCTTGATCCCATGGTTACTTCTCAGATGTATGACCTAATCGCAAAGCTGAATAAAGAGGGCATCACGATCATCATGATATCGCATGATATTTCGGCTGCATTAAGGTATGCCGATCATATTCTTCATATCGGAGACAAGGTGTTTTTCGGAACTAAAGATGAATATTTACATAGTGAACCCGGCAGATTTTTTATAGAACAACAGAAAGGCGAGAATAAAGATGATCGATAAACTTGTTTTATATTTTCAATATCCGTTTGTCAGATATGCTGTTATAGTCGGGGTCCTCATTGCCTTGTGTTCATCGCTTTTAGGGGTAACACTTGTCCTTAAACGGTTCTCTTTTATCGGAGACGGTCTTTCGCATGTTGCTTTCGGAGCAATGTCTGTAGCAGCTGTTTTAAGCCTTACCAACGAAATGATCCTTATACTGCCGGTAACCGTTGTAAGTGCTGTACTCCTGCTACGAAGCGGTCAGCATACCAGAATAAAGGGTGATGCGGCGATCGCCATGATATCTGTCGGCGCTCTCGCATTCGGATATCTGCTGATGAATCTTTTTTCAACTTCGTCAAATCTGTCAGGGGACGTGTGCAGCACCCTTTTTGGGTCAACATCGATACTGACTCTTACTAAAAATGAGGTTATCCTCTGTGTTGTATTGTCCATAGCGGTTGTACTGATCTTTGTTCTGCTGTATAACAAGATATTCGCTGTTACTTTTGATGAGGATTTTGCCAAAGCGACCGGGATCAGGGCGGACAGGTATAATCTGATAATAGCAGTGATCATTGCTGTGATCATTGTTCTTGCCATGAATCTCGTGGGCTCGCTTCTGATTTCAGCACTTGTGATTTTTCCGGCGCTTTCTGCAATGCGACTGTTTAAGAATTTTAAATATGTTACTGTTTTTTCTGCGATCCTATCGGTAATATGCGCCCTTATGGGAATACTGATATCAATTTTGTCAGGAACACCGGTCGGATCGACAATAGTGGCGGTCGATGTGCTTGCGTTTTTTATATGTTATGTTGCCGGCAGAGTTAAGGGAGGTGTTATCGGATGATCAGAAAATATATATGTGTTTTCTTAAGTATCGCGGTTATGTTCATATCTGTTGCGTGCACATCCGGTGCGGATTCCGGTAGCAGGTCAAATGATCAGACCGGCGTTGAAAAAATAATTCAACAGCAAATGGAGGAGACTGATAAATCAAAGCAGATTAAGGTTGAATCGCCGGTTGGCATAAAGGAAGATAAAACTGTCAGACAAAGCGGCCTGAACGAAGCCGCACCGACTCCTGAAACTGTAAATGATGATGAAGGATCACCGGATCCGGATACCCGTACGGAAGACGGCCTCGATGTTGATCTGACGACATTGTCAAGCACCATGGTATATTCCGAGGTATATAACATGATGGCTCTGCCGGAGGAATACATCGGCAAAACGATCAAGATGGATGGAATATTCTCGTCATTTTACGATGAAGCTACGGGCAAGTACTATTTTGCGTGCATAATAATGGATGCGACTGCCTGCTGCTCACAGGGCATTGAGTTCGAACTTGAAGGAGAGCACACTTATCCCGATGATTATCCTACAGAGGGGGATAAGGTATGTGTTATCGGAACGTTTGATACATATCAGGAAGGGGAGTATACTTACTGTACACTCAGAAATGCCAGAATAGTATAAAACGTTGCGGGAGTCTGTTTAAATCATGAAAAAGGATCATACATGGACAATAAGATATACACTTATAAATGTTACCTACTTTATCGCATTCTGTACGGTTCATGCGTATGCAGCCGTATATCTTCTGGACAGAGGCTTTACCAACACGCAGATAGGAATTCTGCTGGCGGTCTCAAACATCGTATCAGCCGTTCTTCAACCCGTAGTCGCGGCTTTGATAGATAAACCCGGTTTTTTCACTAACAGAAATGTAATGATGATATGTGCTTCATTGATCGCAGCCGGGTCTTTGCTGCTTCTGGTGGCCGATTCTGTTAAGGCAGTGGTATTTATCGTTTATGCCTTTATATACATGATCCAGTTTACCTACATGCCGGTCATGACAGCTCTTAATTTCGAATATAAAAGGGCCGGAATAGATATATTCTATGGACTGGCCAGAGGACTCGGATCAGCGGGATTCGCAGTGACATCCGCTATAATAGGCAGAGTTGTTGAGTTACGGGGTGTACGTATACTCCTTTATTGCAATATAGTGATCATGATCATACAGCTGATAGTTATATGGTTTTTCAGGCTTCCTGCTCAATGCATTAAGGATCAGCCCTCTTGTGTTATGCCGGAAGATGCAGCCCGAGCAACAGAAACGTCTGACAAGGTTAAAAGGGACGGAGGTTTCGTTTCATTTTTCGGTAGATATCCGGCATTTACATTGATGATACTATCGACAGTTCTATTGTTTTTCACGCATAATATGCTGAATGATTATCTGATCCAGATAATAAGACCGCTCGGGGGCAGCGAATCTAATCTGGGCGTGGCAACCTTTATTGCTGCCATGCTGGAACTTCCTACTATGGCAGTGATCACGCTGATAAGCGCCAAGACCAGTAAACGGCTGTTGCTGGTTATTGCCGGTATTTCCTTTACGATAAAGGCTCTTATCATGCTTTTTGCAACCAATATCCCGATGGCCTATCTGAGTCAGGCAATGCAGATGTTCGCATATGCAGTATTCATTCCGGCGTCTGCTTATTATG